>CAJLLL010000029.1 GCA_905207485.1 uncultured Phascolarctobacterium sp. | reverse complement strand
ATAGCTATAAGCTTTCCTGAACCACACGCATAGCGTGTGGTTTTCTTTTAACCAACAAAACGGACAGAGAACTTTAAATCTCTGTCCGTTTTTTATTTTACTTTTTATTTTCTTTGACGGCCTACATGCAGCCAGCGGTCAATAACTTCTGCCTTCTGCCCCGCTGTCCAGCTTAAATCGTCCACCGGTGCAATTAACCTGCCGGTATATTTATCGCGCAAATCGCTGTCTGCCGCAGAACTAATGCTCCACACAAGCTGATGCCCTGCTTCGGCTACAATTTTTGCCGCCCGCCGCGACAACAAATAATCAATAAATTTGCCTGCTCCTGCCTGATTTGGCCCGTTAAGCACAGCAGCGCCGCTGATAAGGTTTTTATTGCCATCGTAAGGTATTGTCGCAAACAGGTTACTTTCGCTGCGTTCTAACAATAACGCTAGGGAAAGGGGCACACCTGCCACTGTTTTATAACCGTGCCGTACCTCATCGACAGTTTCCTGCAAATTAACAAAGTATTCCGGTCGTTGACGGTTCAATTTAGCTGCATATTCAAGTGCTTTTTCTTCACCTTTAAGCTGCCATAACGCCGTCATCATGCCGTAACCTGCACCGCCGTTTTTCGGGTCAGGCAACGCAAGTTCAAACTTCAATGGCTCCTCCAAAAGTTCCTGCCAGCTTTCCGGAGCATATAACCCAAAATAATGCAGGTTTTCCTTATTGCTCAAAAAACCTATATGGTCAATATACAGCGCCGTCCATAACCAGTTGTTCTGACGGAACTCAGCCGGTACAACATAAGCATTCTCAGGCTGATAACTTACAAGCAGCCCCTGCTCTGCCGCCAGGTAAAACTCTTCGGCAGTTCCGCCAAGCCATACATCACTGCCTGATGACGACAAAAACTTAAAACGGTTGCTTACGCTTCCGGGCGGCAACGGCACAACTTCCGCTTCTATGCCGGATGCCTTCGTAAAATCTTCAGCCAATGCCTGCGCCAATGCCGGCTGCATGCTAATGCAGATTTTTATATGCTCTTTAGTTTCATTTTTATTTTCTGCGGATGCCGGTATGTGCTGCCATACTGCAAACAGGCACAACACTGCAACGGCAAACACAGCCACAAACTTCTTCATTGCATACCTCGTTTGGTAATTTTCTTTTATTATACCACAGACAGGCATATAAACAAAAATCCCGGGCAGCTTTTGCCACCCGGGAAAATTACCGAAATTTTATTCGCGGTCAAAAACCATAATTTTATCAAAATCAAGATAAACGGTTTCGCCGTCATTAAATTCCTTAAGGTCAGCGCCTTTAACAATAACACGTACTTCGTGATGTTTGCACTGCACGCGGTAATCAACGGCATCGCCAAGATAGAAACGGTGAACCAGTTTGCCTTCAATAGTGCCGCCGCTGCGGGACATAGTAATGTTTTCAGGACGCACGGCAATGGTTGCGCTGCCGGTAACGCCGCTGGTATTGGGGAACGATACATCGGTACCGCTGATATAAACGCGGTCGCCCTGCACTTCGCCATCCACAAAGTTTACAAGCCCGATAAAGTCGGCAACCATTTTGTTTGCCGGATTGCGGTAAATTTCATACGGTGTGCCGATTTGCTGAATAACGCCGCGGCTCATAACAACAACGCGGTCGCTCATCGTCATGGCTTCGCTCTGGTCATGCGTTACGTAAATAACGGTAATGCCAAGTTCTTTCTGAATAGAAGAAATTTCAAAACGCATGCTTTCGCGCAGTTTGGCATCAAGGTTAGATAACGGTTCATCCAGCAAAAGAAGGCCCGGGCGCATTACCAGTGCGCGCGCCAAAGCAACACGCTGCTGCTGACCGCCGGAAAGCTGATGAGGATAACGGTTGGCATATTCATCCAAATGCACCATTTTCAGCATTTCTGCAACACGTGCAGCACGTTCTTCCTTAGGCACTTTCTGAATTTTTAAAGGATATGCTACGTTTTCGGTAACAGTCATGTGCGGCCATACAGCGTAGGATTGGAATACCATGCCAATATCGCGTTTTTCAGGCGGCACGAAAGTATTTTTTTCAGATGAACTTACACAATGGTCGCCGATATAAATTTCACCTTCGGTTGCCCTTTCAAAACCGGCAATCATACGCAGCGACGTAGTTTTGCCGCAGCCGGAAGGCCCGAGGAGCGAAACAAATTCGCCGTCCTTTACGGTAAGGTCAAAATCGTTGACGGCCGTAACATCGCCGAACCGTTTAAAAATATGCTCTATACGTACTTCAGACAATTTATTCCACTCCTTTTAAATACCTACATTACCTTTAGTAAGTTTGTTCAAAATAACATTGCCAACCAAAACTATCAGCAAAATAATTACCGAAAGCACGGAAGCATTCTGGGTATCGGCATAAGTCTGCAAATCGTACAGCAGTACGCCGATGGTTTTGGTATCACTGCCATACAAAAGCAGCGACATCGTCAGTTCGTAGAACGACGGCATGAAGATTAAGAACCAGCCCGCAATAACGGACGGAGCAATAAGAGGCATGATAATGTCTTTGCAGGTGCGCAGCCAGCTTGCACCGGAGTTCAGAGCCGCTTCTTCAAGGGAAACATGAACCTGGCTTAAAGAAGCCGCAATGGTGCGCACAGACATGGTCATGTATTTTACAAGGTAGCTGACAACCAGAATCCACATAGTGGAATACATGTTCAGCCCAAAATTGCCGGAGAAGGTAATAACCAAAGCCAGCGCGATAACGATACTCGGGGTGGAACCACCGACAACGGTTAAAAGGTCGGGCAGATTGCGGCCCTTGACATTGGTTTTAACAGCAAGATAAGCAATAAAGATAGCTATAGCCGTACCGATAGTAGCGGCAATTACGCCGTATACAACGGAATTCCAGACGCTTTCCATATACTGGGAACTGGTAATAACCGGAATCCAGGCATCAAAACCGAGGTTGGAAAGCGTAATGCCTTTGGACATGCTCTTTAAAAGTGAAGTGAGCAAAATGGAACCCAGAGGCAGAATAACGGCAATAAAACCATAAAAACCAACAGCAAAGAACGCAGGCCATTTCCACTTGCCAAGTTCAACTATGTTCGGGCGCGTGCTTTTGCCGCTGATGGTAGTGTAATCCTTGCGGCCCAGCATCCATGTCATGCCGAAAAGCAGGGCATTGGCAATGAACATCAGCGAAGCGGCAAGGCTCGTTGCATCACGGATACCGGCTTCATCGCCCATATAAACATAAGTAACAATACGTGTCGTCATAACTTCAATATTGCCGGGCATACCAACAATTGCCGGAATACCGAAGCAGGAACCTGCGGCGATAAATACCAGAAGACCGCCGGCTAAAATGGAAGGTGCCATCAAAGGCAGCGTAACATCAATTAACGTACGCAGCGGCGAAGAACCGGAAACCCTTGCTGCTTCCTCCAGCGTCGGGTCCATTTTTTCCATCGCACGCGAAATGGTAATAAAAGCAAATGGAGAATAGAATAAAGTCAAAACCCAGGCAAGACCGCCAGTTGTATAAATATCAAACGGAGCCTGCTGCAAATTAAACATCCATTTAAAAATGTCGTTTAAATAACCTACACTGGGGTTTAAAAGCTGTACCCATGCAATGGCGCCTACATAAGGCGGAATCATATAGCTGGCAACCAAAAGTGTACGGTAACCCTTTTTAAAGGGCAAATCGGTACGGCCAACCAGCCATGCCAGCGGGAAAGTTATAATAACGCTGGCCACCATAACTATCAGCGAAAGTTCTACCGTATTGGCAAGCGCGCGCCAGTTGACATCCTGGCTGTATACCTCGCGGTAGTTTTCAAGCGTAAACGCACCGTCTACCATCACACTGTCATACAAAAGTATTGCCAGCGGAAAAACTACAAAATATAAAAGTAATACTACTGACAGCGAAATTACTAAAAATTTGCTGTTTATTCTTTGTAAAAAGCCCACCATAACTCCTTTCTACGGCATAACAGCCGCCCTAAAACTTACTTTTAGGTTGCTTTTTATAAAATGGGAAAAAGGGATCGCCCCACAGCGACCCCTAACTTCCCTCACTTAATATCTCATGCCGGATTTAGAAAGAACCGTTATTCCATAACCCTTACGCGGAATTCTTCTTTAATTTCAGCTTTGTTGTCAGCCATCTTCTGCCAATCAACTTTTATAGCTTTATCAGAGAAGGATTTAAGTTCCGGAGCGCCTTTAGGCGGCTGTACGTCGCCGCGTACAGAGTGCATCCAGCCTTCAACAACAGCCTGCTGGCCTTCTTTGGACAGCCACCAGTCAACCATGGCTTTAGCGCCTTCCTGGTTCTTGGTGGTGTTGAAGATAGCAATCGGGGAAGGAATGATTACTACGCCGTCTTCAGGATATATAACTTTCAAAGGCTCGTTTTTGGTAGCTGCCAGTTTCAGGATGTTTTCTTCGAGAATCATAGCTGCTGCATATTCGCCGGTTAAAAGTTTGTTCTGAATTGCGGAGTTGCCTTCTTCTACACGGATGCCGTTAGCTTTGAGCTGGTCAAAATATTCCCAACCGTATTTATCAGCCAATGCGCCTACTGCTACGAATGCAGTACCGGACAGCATCGGGTTAGGCATAGCTATTTTGCCTTTCCATTTCGGGTCGGTCAAATCTTTCCATGTTTTCGGTGCTTCTTCAGCGGACAGTTTATCGGAGTTGTAAGCGATAATCATGTTGCTGATACGAACGGAAGACCAAGCGCCTTTTTCGTCCTTATCGGTGATAACGTCTTTCAGATTCGGGGATACATAATCCAAAAGCAGGTTATCTTTTTTCAGGGTCAAATAGTAAGAAGGTTCAGCAACCATCAATACATCTGCGCCAATTTTTTTAGCTTTGATTTCGCCGGCCATTTTGGTCATAACTTTTTCGGTGCCGCCCTGGAACCAGTTAACCTTCATATCCGGGAAAACTTTGCTCATTGCCGGTTTGCAAACATTATCAATAATATCAGGGTAAATGGAAGTATAAACCATTACCTCGCCGCTCGGACCGCCAGCTTTAGCAGCTTCTTTTTTCTCATCGCCGCCGCAGCCTGCAACAACTGCCGATAATGCCAGAACTGCCGCTGCAGTACAGAGCCATTTTGCTTTTTTCATGAGTCTCCACTCCTTTTATGGTTTTTAGGATACTATAAATTATTTTCTCTTGGAATTGTAAAATTCCTGCTTACATTAGGTAAAATATTTTACAATTTTTTAACAATTTTGTTACTTTTTGCAACTCTTGTCAAATTTTTCCATCACAAACGCACAATTCTTCATTTTTGACTCATAGGGACTTTTTGTGTCCCTTGCTCTGAGATTAAAAAATTCATTTCCCATGCCGGCACGTAAGGATGCTTACGCAGATAAATTTTATAGCTGCCGCACAGATGCCATATTAATTCCGGCAGTTCAAAAAAATCATTATCATAATGATATGCAGCAATAAACATTTTAGGCCTGTCGCGCAGGATATGGTCCTTTAAACCCATAAGCGCCTGTTTTTCCGCTCCTTCCACATCCATTTTAATATAAGTAACAGGTTCGCTTCCAAGCAGATTATCCATTTTAACTGCTTTGACTATACGCTTATGCCCTCCTATCAAGGTAGACTGCCTGCCGCCGCTGTCGGAAAATTCCAGTTCCGTATCTTCATTCCATACGGCTGCTTCTACTGTGCGCAAATTGGCAAGCCCTTCCGTTTTGGCACACAGCTTGCGGTAATTGCGCCTGTCTGCTTCCACGGCGGTTATTTGCGCATACTGCCCGCCGGTAAGGCTTAAAAATTCACGCACCGTATCGCCGTCATACGCACCCAAATCAAGGTAGCTTTCGTTATCATTAAAACTAAAAAGCTGCTTTAAATCACCGGCGCGTTCAGTTTCGCACTGCCACAAGTACTGCGGCTTACCGCTCAGTTTATAGTTCAGCACACCGGCAAACACTTTGCGCGATTGTTCATCAGCCAAATTGTCAGACACGCTGTGCAGGCGCCGTTCATATTTAGCCATCCCCCCGACGCTCACTGTTTCGCTGCCGGCATAAAGCGGCAGATGCGGCGCAAATACAATATGTTTTGATGCAAAGTCTTTAAAACGCGCCAGCACGTCCGGCAATTCACTGGCAAAAGCTATTACTATTGCAAAATCATCCAGCCGTGCCTTAACATCTCCATACCGTTCTACCGTAAAACCACGAAAGTTTTGCCCGCGCACAAATTCATCACTGGCAAACACGCCTGCCGCCGGTAAATTTTCCTGCGCCATACGGTCAAGTATAGCGTCCGCCCCATTGCCCATGCCGTACAGTACCAAAGGCTTGCCGCAAGCGCGCATATTTTCCCAAACATTATTCTGTTCTTTTATAAATTCAAGCATTTTTACCTCACCTTTAACATTTATATACTTATTTTACAATATAAGAAGGCGCCTGCACAATTGACGCTTTAATTTTTATTGACTTAAACGTTAACCTGTCTTATACTTATGGTTAACTAAGATTAGAAAGAAGGTTAACCATGCGCAGTTCTGTACGAGAAATCAGTCTTTTAGCCCTTTTAACAGCTTTTATAGCTGTCAGCGGCAGTTTAAAAATTCCTTCATTTGTTCCCGGCAGCGAATTTCAGCTTTCCGCTCCCATTGCTGTCGCTGTATGCGGCGTTTTCGGCGTTAAACGTTATCTTACTGCCGGTATAGGCGCTTCACTTATCTGCCTTATGCTCGGCACACAAAATCCTTTTAATGTTGCCATAGCCCTCTCTTTCCGTATTGTAGTGGCAATTTGTTTTTATATTTTTGGCAGCAGCAAAGTATTTTATATTTTGTCCGGCCCTATTGCCAGCGCCGCTGCAAGGCTTGTGCTTTCAGCCTTTATCGGCCAGGCCGCTTTGGCACTTGTTGCTGCGGCAGTTCCGGGCATGATTTTCACCGCTTTTGCAGCGCCGCTTTTTTCTTCGCTGCTGCGCCGTGCCTCTTTTTTGCAGCCCGCCGCCAATATGCGCTGAAACAGCCTTAATATTGCCGCTTGCCCACTGCCGCTGATAATGTTACAATATATAAGTATAGTAATTTACAGCACGGAGGTTTTAATTATGATTCTGCAGGAATCAGGCGAAATGTATTTGGAAACAATTTTGCAATTACAGCAGAAACAGGGCAAAGTACGTGCTATTGATGTAGCGGAAAAAATGAATTTTACCAAAGCAAGCGTCAGCCGTGCAATGAGCATTTTAAAACGCGAAAACTTTATTCTGGTAGAAGCCGGAGGCAATATTGTACTTACGGAAACCGGGCTTGCCAAAGCCAAAGAAGTACTGGAACGCCATAAGGTACTTACCAAATGCCTTATTGAACACTTCGGCGTGCCGGCAGATATTGCCGAACATGATGCCTGCCGCATTGAACATGTTATAAGCCCCGAGACTTTTAATGCCATAAAAAAACATCTTATAGCAGCAAACTAACCAAATACCAACTACACAGGCGGATATTAAACCTTTCTGTCTCAGGCAGAAAGTTTTTTTTATAATTTTTCTAAGGAGTGAAGACTTTGTTAAAAAATTTTAGTCCCTTTCTGGAAGCAGATACCGGAAGCGCAGGTTATAAACTGAGTGAGGAAGTAAAAACCGCTACGCCTTCACTGTTAAACGCAGCACAAATCGGCGTATGCGTTTATGAAAACCCGGAACTTGCTTCCCTGCCCGATAAAGATGCCATTCTTGTAATGAGTTTCGGCACCACATATAAAGAAACACGCAGCAAAACAATTGATGCCGTTTTTGAAGAAATTAAAGCCGCCTGCCCCGGCGTAACGGCAGAACTGGCATTTACTTCGCATATTGTTATTGACCGCATTAAAAAGAATGAAGGCATTACCTATCCAACTCCGGAAGAAGCCCTAGAGAACCTGCACAGCAAAGGTTATACCCGCATAGCGCTTTGTTCACTGGATATTATTCCCGGTATTGAATATGCCTATAAAACTTATGTGTTTAATCATTACAAAACGATGTTCAAAAAAATCACTATCGGCACTCCATTAATGTACTGGATGGGACAGGAAGGGCAACGCGACGATATTAAAGACACCATGCAGGCTCTCAGCACACAGTTTCCGCCGCAAAAAGAAGGAAGCGCCGTACTGCTTCTGGCACACGGCACACCGCATCCTGCCAACGCTTATTATTCCGTTATGCAGAACCGCTTAAACGAACTCGGCTTTGATAATGCTTTTATTTATTCTGTGGAAGGCTGGCCGCACCTTGATACCGTAATTCCGCTTTTAAAAGCGAAAAACATTCAGGAAATTACCATTATGCCAGCCATGATGGTAGCCGGTGACCATGCTAACAACGATATGGCCGGAGACGAAGAAGATTCGCATAAAACTATCCTTGAAAGCTGCGGCTTTAAAGTTATTCCTTATCTGCATGGCATGGGCGAAAACGAAGGCATCCGCAAACTTTTTGTAGCCCGTGCGCTTGAAGCATGGCAGGCACTGCAAAACAGTTAAAAATCTGCTGAAACGGTTTTTAACGTATAAGTTACGCTTATAAACTTAACAATTTAATAATATTTTAAAAATTTTCTGTAAATTTATAACTTTTTTGCTTGCCTTTGCCCTGCGATTTAGCTTATACTGTAATTAGTTCTAACTATAAAACAGAGAGGATGATTTGATGGGTATTGTAATTTCTGCACTTGTAACATTCTGGGTAGGCTATCTTATCTATAAAAAATATAAGCCGCAGCCCGTACTTTTTTTAGGCGGTATGATTTTAATGTACATTGCCGTGCTTTGCGGCTACGGCACAATCCTGCCGGAAAAATCCGCAACCGGTTCCTGGTTCTTCGATGCTTTTGAATTTATGCGCAAAACCATGAGCTCCAACGCTGCCGGCCTTGGCCTGAACATTATGTCCGTAGGCGCGTTTGCCCGCTACATGGACCGCATCGGCGCTTCCCGCTCTTTGGTTCGCCTTACCATTAAGCCGCTTCTGGCTTTAAAATCCCCTTATCTTGTACTTTCCGGAACATGGATTGTCGGCATGTTAATAGGCCTTTGCATCAACAGTGCTTCCGGCCTTGCAATGCTTTTAATGGTAACCATGTTCCCGATTCTTATCGGCCTCGGCGTAAGC
The DNA here is from genome assembly GCA_905207485.1 of uncultured Phascolarctobacterium sp. GTDB lineage: Bacteria > Bacillota > Negativicutes > Acidaminococcales > Acidaminococcaceae > Fusicatenibacter_A. The sequence continues at coordinate 15,314 of CAJLLL010000029.1, read as the reverse complement.
CGCCTGTCCGCAACCGCGGCTGTTGCTTCCACCCTGTGCTTTGACTGGAGCCCGAGCGATACCGGTACCATTCTTTCCGCAACCACCGCAGGTGTTGACCCTGTTCTGTACTGGACCAACTATCAGGTGCCTATCGTTATGGTAGCATTTGTTGTTGTAGGTACCCTGCATTATTTCACCCAGAAATACATGGATAAAAAAATGGGCCATGTTGTTAAACCGATGGAAGTTGAAAAAGCAGAAGAAAACCCTGCAGACAATGCTCCGTTGTGGTATGCAATCCTGCCGATTATTCCTCTCAGCTTAATCCTTTCTTTCAGTTCCTTGTGGATTACCACCATTAAAATGAACATCGTTATGGCTATGTTCATTGGTCTCTTTATCGGCGCCTGCTGCGAATTTATTCGTTGGCGCGACGGCAAAAAAGTTTTTGCTGATATTCAAACCTTCTTCGATGGCCTCGGCATGCAGATGGCTAACGTAATTACCCTTATTATTGCCGGCCAGACTTTCGCACAGGGCCTGCTCTCCATGGGCACCATCGACAGCCTTATCGAAGGCAGTAAAACCCTTGGCTTCGGCCCGATGGCTATGATGCTGGTAATGGTTTCCATTATCGTATTCAGCTCCATCGTTATGGGCAGCGGCAACGCTCCGTTCTTTGCGTTTGCTGCACTTACCCCGGCTGTTGCTGCACATACCGGCCTGCATCCCGTGCTGATGCTCCTGCCGATGCACTTTGCGGCATCCATCGCACGTACCTGCTCCCCTATTACGGCAGTTATCGTTGTTTCTTCCGGCATGGGCAATGTTTCCAGCTTCGACCTTGTTAAACGTACCTTCATCCCGATGTGCGGCGCTTTGGCTGTTACCCTGGGCATGACCTTCTACTACTATTACGCAGGAGTTTAATAAGTAACTTTTTAATAGCTGCCGCAAAATGCGGCAGCTATTTGTTTTTAAGAAAGGACTGATAACTATGTATATTTGCGATTGCCACTGCGACACATTAACAGAACTGTATAACAAAAATGCTTCGCTTTATGAAAACGAACAGCATTTTGATATTAAGCGCCAGATAGCTAACGGCGGCGGTTTACAATTCTGCGCTATTTATGTTCCTACAGAAATTTTCCGTTATCAGGGCGGGCTGCGCTATACCCTGTGCCTGCTTGATAAATATAAACAGGAACTGAAAAAAATGCGTGCGGATGGCGTTGATGTTTTGGAAGTTTTAACCACTCAGGACGCTGCCAACGCACTCAGCCACAAAGCTGCAACCCTGCTTGCCATTGAAGAAGGCGGCGCCATTGACGGCAGCCTTGAAGCGCTGCGCTGCCTGTACGAACTTGGAGTGCGCGCCATGACGCTTACATGGAGCAACCGCAATGACATTGCTGACGGTATTAATGAAGAAGCAACAGGCAGCGGCCTGACAGCCTTCGGCAAACAGGTTGTGGCAGAAATGAACCGGCTCGGCATGCTTATAGACGTTTCCCATATTTCTACAGCCGGTTTCTGGAGCGTTATGGAAACCAGTACCAAACCTATCATTGCCACCCATTCCAACGCCAAAACGCTTTGCAGCCACCCCCGCAACCTTAATGATGAACAGATTAAAGCACTGGCGCAAAACGGCGGCCTTGCAGGCATTACCTTCGCCGGGCAGTTTCTTGAAGAGGACTGGCATGATGCCTGCATCGAAAGCGTTTATAAACACATCGACTATATGCTGAACCTTATCGGCAATGATGACCATATCGGTTTTGGCAGCGATTTTGATGGTATTTCCCATCCGCCTTACAATATCCAGGGCGTGCAAGACTACAAACCGCTGGTAGAATTTTTAAGCAAACATTATTCAGATGAAACAATCAACAAAATTACCCATCAAAATGTACTGAACCTTTTGCAAAAAGTTTTATAAACACAAAAGCATGGCAAAATGCCATGCTTTTTTCTTTTGACTTGAGTACACTCCAGTGTGCTACAATATAAATACACTTATTTAAGCAGTTTGCAAGGAGGTTACATAAAATGAAAGTATTACTGTTAAACGGCAGCCCTAAAAAAGACCGCTGCACCTATACCGCTTTAAGCGAAGTTGCCAAAACTTTGGAAGCCGAAGGCATTGAAACTGAAATTATCCATGTTTGTGCCAAACCTGTAGGCGGCTGCATTGATTGCCGTGCCTGTGCCAAACTCGGCAAATGTGTTTTTGATGATATCGTTAATGAAGTTGCAGAAAAATTTAAAGATGCTGACGGTATTGTCATCGGCAGCCCGGTTTATTATGCTTCTGCCAACGGCAACTTAATCAGCTTTTTAGACAGATTATTCTTCAGCAGCAAGTTTGATAAGACTATGAAGGCTGGCGCCGCTGTAGTATCTGCACGCCGCGGCGGCTGTTCGGCAACTTTTGATGAAATTAATAAATACTTTACCATTTGCGGCATGCCGGTTGTAAGCAGCCAGTACTGGAACAGCGTTCACGGCAAAACCGCCGATGATGTTTTGCAGGATAAAGAAGGACTGCAAACCATGCGTACTTTAGGACGCAACATGGCATTTTTAATTAAAAGCATTGCCCTCGGCAAGGAAAAATATGGTTTGCCGGAAAAAGAAGAAGGTATTTATACCAATTTTATAGGCTGAATTACCAACCAGGCAGTTTTTATGCTGTCTGTTTTTTACTTATATATTTCAATTACCCCTATTTTATAGTATTTTGTTTTCATAATATGTTATGATAATATTGTTAAGAACAAGCAGCTTTATTATCGCTTTCCCTAAAACAAAAGGAGGCAGCCATGCAGTACATTAATCATTACCAGTCGCCGATTGGCGGCATAACTATGGCAAGCAACGGCGATGCGCTTACAGGTTTGTGGTTTGACGGGCAGAAATATTTTGCAGCGGGCCTGCAACAAAATGCCATTACCAAAAACCTGCTGATATTTACCGAAACAAAACGCTGGCTTGATATTTATTTCAGCGGCACAATGCCTCACTTTACGCCACCGTTCCATCTTGAAGGCACGCCTTTCCGTATGGCAGTATGGCAAACTCTTCAAAAGATACCTTATGGAAGCACCATTACCTATGGCGATATTGCCAAACTTCTTGCCGCTCAAAAAAGTAATGCCAAAATATCATCCCAGGCAGTTGGCGGCGCTGTCGGGCATAACCCTATATCTATTATCATTCCCTGCCACAGGGTTATCGGAGCAAATGGCAATTTAACAGGTTACGCCGGCGGTATAGATAAAAAAATCAAATTATTGCAGCTTGAAGGTATTAACACAAGCAATTTTTCCATACCACAAAAAGGTACTGCATTATAAAATTAAAATCCGTTGCTTTAAGCAGCGGATTTTTTATATGCAAAAAGCGGCACAGCCTGAGCCATGCCGCCTATAAATTTTATTATTTTATTTTTCTGCAGCCAGCCAGGCAATTTCTGCTGCCATTTCACCGCATTTGTAAAAATCCTGCAAATCCAGGTACTCTTCACCGGTATGGCAGTTAAAATAACCTACAGCAACGCCAACGGTAGCAATACCGTTAGCATTAAAATGATTGGCGTCCATACCGCCGCCGCTCTTTTCAATTTTAGGCTCTACGCCGCATTTTTTCAAAGCTGCAGCTGTAAGGCTAACTGCCGGGCAATCGTCTTTCAAGCTGAATGCTTTATATAAAACATCGTAACTGTAATCAATTTTTACTTTATATTCTTCTTCAATTTTTGGTACAGCATCGGCATATTTTTGCAGCAAAGCATCAAATTCGCCTGCATCTGTACTGCGCATTTCGCCGTTCACTTCAGCATAATCGCACACAATGTTCAAGGCCGGGCCGCCTGCATGTACGGAAGCAATATTAGCAGTGGAATTAGCAGACTGTCTGTTATCCGGAATTGCCAGAATAAGCCCTGCCGCAGCGCGGATAGCATTGATGCCTTTTTCCGGAGCTTCGCCGGCATGGGACGCTTTACCGTGGATTTTATAGCAATAACTGCATTTAGCCGGTGCTTCTACGGCAATACCGCCGATATGCCCTTCGGCATCAAATACGAAACCATTTTTGGCACGGAATTTATCAAATTCAAAATGGCGTCCGCCCAAAATGCCAAACTCTTCACATACAGATAACGCTACTTCAATATCGCCGTGCGGCTTGTCAGAAGCTTTTAATCTGCGCAATGCATCTAAGATAATGCAAATGCCAGCCACATCGTCAGCAGCCAAAATAGTGCTGCCATCGGTGTGCACAATACCTTTGTCTTCATCTACAATAGGTTTAATGGCACCGTTATTGGCAACACGGTCCATATGGGCAGAAAACAGCAGCGGCTCGCAATCCGCATTGCCGCGCAGTACCGCACGGATATTACCAGTATTGCCGCCAATTTTGGCACCGGTATCTTCTTCCGTCACTTCAAGCCCAAGTGCTTCCAGTTTTGCCTTTAATACATCGGCAATCTGTCTTTCATTGCGTGATTGGACGGGGATCTGCACCAGTTCCAAAAATTCTTCCAACATTTGTTTATTTTCCATTTTGCACCTCCGCAAATTTATTTAAGCCCTAAGTGTTTACGCGCCAACAGCCGCAAAAAATAATGATAACTGCCAAACAAAAATATTGAAGAGCCGACCCAGGCAATAGGGCTGGCATAACATACGCCGGTATAACCATAATCTACCGTTAAATAACGCGCCGCTAAAATACGCAGCAATAACTCAACAATGCCGGAAAGCATCGGTATCATGGAAATACCCATGCCCTGCACGGAGTTACGGTAAATAAAAATCTGGCTTAAAAAGAAATAAAACGGCACGCTTAAATGCAAATATTCCTTTGCCTCTGACAAAACCTTCGGGGAAGGGTTATCCAAAAAGATGCTTATCATTTCCTGCCCGAAGAAATACATCAGCACCGCTGCCAAAACGCTGAAAGCTATGGAAAGCTGTGAGCATTTTTTTACGCCGCGGCTGATGCGGGCAAATTTGCGCGCGCCAAAATTCTGCGCCGTATACACCGCCATTGCAAGGCCAAAAGAAATCATTGGCTGCAAGGCAAGCTGCTCAATACGCATTGCCGCCGTAAAAGCGGCAATGGTTTCCGCACCGAACTGGTTACATACCGCCTGAATGTAAATCATGCCCAGGCCAAGCACAGAAAACTGCACCGCCATCGGCATCCCCATGCGGATATGTTCCCAGGCCAAGCGGTTATCCCATTTAAAATCACTGAGTTTTAAATGCAGCACCGGGAATTTTTTTATGATATAAATAACACATAGCAGACCCGAAATACCCTGCGCAATAACCAATGCCAGCGCACTGCCGGGCACGCCCCAGCCAAAGTTAATAATAAAAACCAAGGCCAGTACAATGTTCAGCAGCGTAGACACAATCAAAAAATACAACGGCGTTTTGCTGTCGCCCAAGGCACGCAGAATATTGGAAAGCATATTATATGCCATCATAAAAATCAGCCCGTAGACTATTATCATCACATAGGCTTTGGCATCAGCATACAGCTTATCCGGTATGTTCATTGCCGCCAGTGCCGGGTCAATATAGCACACTGTAAGCACCATCATTATTATAACAAAAAGCGTACACAGCATTGTTGTCATTGCCGTACTGCGTCTTACGCCGTCCATATCCCCCGCGCCGAAACGCTGTCCGGTAACAACGCTGAAACCGCCGCTTAATCCCAAAGTAAGAATTACCAGCATCATAAACAGCGGCGCTGTTGCGCCAACTGCCGCCAAAGCGTCTACGCCGATAGTTCTGCCGACGATAATTATATCGGCAATATTATAGAGCTGCTGAAAAACATTGCCTATCAGCAGCGGTACCATAAAAGGAATTATAAGTTTAAGCGGTTCCCCTTCCGTCATGTTTTTCATAACTATCACCGCCTGTTAAAAATAATGCAGACTTATAAGTCAGCAATTCCATTGTAACATCTTTTTATACAATAAACAATATATTATATTATTCGCCTATAATCAGGCTTTTACCTTCCACTTATCAAAAAAGTGCAAATAAGTTTCACACAAATAAACTATTCTGCCAACCAATACTGCCGCCGCAATTGTGCCAAAGCCAACACCACGCAAACCGCCAAACTCAAATACGGAAATACATACACTGATGGTAACAAGCGTAATATCAAAACAGTTTTTTAAAGTACTGAACTTCATTTTAGTTACAAAAGCCAATACATTTACAAGCCCTTCACCGGCAGCAAAAAATATTTTGGCACGCACTTCCAAAAACACGCCAAACCCTAACACAACCACGCTTATAAGGCAGGCAGCCCATTTTTCAAGTTCCGTTACAGGCGTGAAATTTTGCAGAACCCACATAAAAAAGTCAATTCCATAACCAAAAGGAATTGTAACAAAAACCTGTCCCAGCAATTCACGCCAGTAAAAACCGCGCAGCAAAACCGGCTGTACTAAAATAAAAAGCAAATTCATTACAATAGTTGTAAAGCCAACGCTGAACGGCGTACAAAGGCTTAATACCCACGGCACGCTTGATATTGGCGATGTTCCCAAATCCGCTTTGCAGGAAAGCGCAATGGCAAATGTCATCAGCGCAATTCCGCAGATAAACATAATAAAACGTTCTTTAAAATGTTGTTTTGTATTCAAAATATCCTCTCCCCTGTTCAAATAAATTCATTTGCAAATTCATCTGGCAAACCAAATAAAAAAAGACGATAAATCGTCTTTTTTTACAGCCGTTAATATTTTTAGCCTTTTACTACGCTGTTAGTCAGTTTGCCGATGCCTTCAATTTCTACCGTTACAACATCTCCCGGCACCATCGGTCCGCAGCCCATTGGCGTTCCTGTCAGAACAAGGTCCCCGGCATCAAGCGTCATGCTTTCGGAAATATAACTTAAAATTTCATACGGGTTGTAAACCATATCACTGGTACGCCCGTTTTGCTTTAATTCGCCGTTCAGATAAGTTTTAATTGCCAAATCTGTTGGGTCAAGGTCTGTTTCCAGCCATGGCCCTAACGGACAGAAAGTATCAAAAGATTTGCTGCGCAGCCACTGTACATCATCAAGCTGCAAATCACGAGCCGTTACATCATTGGCACAGGTATAACCCAGAATATAATCTTTTACTTCTTCCGGCTTTACGTTACGCATGCGTTTTTTTATTACAACGCCGAGCTCTGCCTCATAAACAACTTCTTTGCTCTGCCATGGATATACAATATCAGCACCGTTGCCTATAATCGTATGTGCCGCCTTGCTGAACAGCATCGGTTCTTTAGGAACTTCTGCATGAAACTCTTCCGCATGCTGACGGTAGTTAAAACCTACACAGATTATCTGTTTAGGCACGCATGGCGCCAAAAGCTTAATATCTTCCAGACGGAATTCCTCATCAGTAATGCGCCAAAATGTTTCCAGGCTTCCATATACAGTCCTTACAACATCACCGTCAATGAAGCCGATTCTTTTATTGCCGTTTGGTTCTTCAAAACGTATACATCTCATTTTAAAGTATCATCCTTTGCATTTTTCGTTGTTCAAAATATACCGGTATAAGTCCGGCAGCCTCTGCCATTTCCCGGGCAATATCAAGCCTGCGCCCGACATGCTCACGGTAATGGGCATCGCTGCCCAGCGTTGCATAACGCCCGCCCAGTTCGCGGAATCGCTTGTATAAAATAAGCAATGTTTCAACTGCTTTAGGGCTATCTAAACGCCGTGTATTTATTTCCATGGCCTTTTCTTTTTCTGCAAGCATTTTAAACACCGTATCAAACAAATCCGGCGCTTCGGCATAAATAAGCTCTTTATCTTCATATGGCATATATCGGCACATATAGTCGATATGCGCAAAGCTGTCGAAATTATCATGAAGTTTCAAATTGGCTGCCGTTGCCCGCAAAAATTCCTGCACTGCCTGCTGCTTTGTTTTACCGTTATATGTTTTCGCTTCATACATATCCCGGGCGTTCATACAGTGCATTGAACCTAAAATAAAATCAAACGGATATTTTTTGCCAAGTGTATCATCATTAGTACAGGTAGCTTCCTGCATACCTATTTCAATACCTAACAATAAACTTTTACTGCGGTATGGGCTGAACTTTTCAAAATAGTCATTAATGTCAAAGACAAATGCTTCCGGATTAGTAGGATAATCCTGGTCCCAATGTTCCGTAACAATCATGCCTATGCCATGTTCGGCGGCCGCAGCTTTGGCATCTTCAATTTTCATTTTTGAATCAATAGAATACTGGCAGTGCATATGTGTATCAAAAATCATTTTTTACTACCTCGTATAGTCTATTATAACACATTCTGACAAAAATGCTGAACTTCATTAACATTTTACCTAAAACTAACTAAATTTCAGCAATTCGCCGTAATGCTTGCAAAATTCGTTTTTAAGGCGTTTTTTGTTTTAAGCCATATCTTTGTATTTGTTTTGCATTTTCCATTCCTTAGCGGCGATTTAAACGCATGATTTTTTCAGCGCAAAATTTGCTCCAAAACTTCTTTTTCCTCATCAGAAAGCTGATAAGTTGATTTGCCGTTTTCTACAGGTTTGGCATAAGTTCTGTTATCCTCCCTGCCATAAAGGCTCGAAAGAACAACGCCGTTATTGTTTTCATCAAGCACAGCCAGTGAATAGCTTAAATTGCTGCCGGTATCGGTAAAAGCATTATAACGCATAAGTTTTACTTTTTGTACGCAGCCCTTCATCTGCTCACGCATAGCTTTCTGATGTCCTTCCAATTCCTGCAAATCAGCTTTGGCAGCACGTACTTCCGTCAAAGTCTGAGTTAAAATTTCATCCCAGTTTTTATCATCTCCCTGAGTGAAAAAGTCGTATTTTTGCTGTAAAGCAGTAAGTTTTTTATTTTGTTCACTATATTTTTTAAACAAAATTAATAATAAAACAAGTAATACTAAAATTATAACAAACAGGTAATTCTGCATTATTAAATTTAAATTATCCAAAATTCTTCCTCCAATTAAGCAAAATAATAAGCAATAAATCCTGCTGCCAATATAGCAGGAAGCTGATTGCCGATGCGTATTTGCAGCAATTTTAATATATTAATGCCAATCGCCATAATTAAAATACCGCCGCAGGCAGTTACTTCATTTAATATTGTTTCCGTCATTACCGGCTGCAAAAATCCTGCCAGCAATGTTATGCTTCCCTGATACAGAAAAACGCTTAAAGCAGATAACGCAACACCAATACCCATATTGGCAGATAAAATTATGGAAATTATGCAATCCAGAGTTGATTTGGCATATAAAATAGTCGGGTCATTTTTTAACCCGTCCTGTAAAGAACCGACTACTGCCATAGCGCCAATACAAAAAATAAGTGTTGAAGCTACAAAACCTTCGGCAATTTTTGCTGCAGCACCACTGTTTTTGCCACTGTATAGTTTAGAGCCTGCCCAATTGCCAAAACGCTGCAAGTTTCCATCAATATCTAAAGCTTCGCCTATAATGGAACCTATGACAAGACTGACTGCCTGAATAACTATATTGTTCGTTTTAAGTGCCATCTGCAGGCCGACAATAAAAATGCACAGTGCCACGCCCTGCATAATTGTCTGCTGCCATTTTTCAGGCAATCCGCGCTTTAAAATAAGGCCCAGTAAAGTACCGCCTATGATAGCCGCGCAGTTGGCAATTGTCCCCATACCGCTCATAACAACATCACCGGCGGATAATAACTATTCATTTCTTTCCCTCATTTCAATAAAGTTCAGTTTAAACAGTAAGTTTTTGTTTTTTCTTTTCCAAAGGTTTCTGGCGTTGTTCCAATAATTCGTAAATACGTTCCAAATCTTCGTCAGAATAATATTCTATTTCTATCTTGCCCTGTTTTTCATTTTTAGGTACAATTTTAACTTTAGTTCCCAAAAGTTCTATTAACCTGTTTTGAAAATCACGGCAATAAACGCTTATTTCTTTATTTTTACGTTTTCTGCTGCTTTTTTCTTCGTTATCATTTTTCTCGTTATCAAACTGAATATGTTCACCGTTTTTTATTTTTTTTACAAGTTCTTCTACAGCACGTGCGGAAAGACCCTGTTCAATAATTATCAATGCCAGCTGTTCCTGTTCCTCTTCATTATCCAATGAAAGAAGCGGCCTTACCTGCCCCATTGTTAATGTTTCACGTGAAACAGCATCTCGTATATCTTGCGGCAAATTTAACAAGCGCAAAATATTGGTTACTGCCGTACGGCTGCGGCCTATTTTTTTTGCAGCCTGTTCCTGGTTAAAGCCAAATTCGCTCATCAAACGTTTTATGCCTTCGGCTTCTTCAATCGGGTTCAGGTCATGCCGCTGTATATTTTCTACAAGCGCTATTTCAGCCATTTTGGCATTATCGTACTCACGCACAATGGCCGGCACTGTTTTTAATTTAGCATTTTTAGCAGCACGCCAACGCCTTTCACCGGCAACAATTTCATATTTGTGTCCATTTTTACGGACAATTAACGGCTGAATTATGCCATGTTCTTTAATGCTTTCAGTAAGTTCTTCAAGTTTGTCAGCATCAAAAGTTTTTCGCGGCTGCTGCGGATTAGGAGTAATATCGCCAACTGCAATTTCGATTTCCTTTTCATTGGGCTGTACTTCTTCTACCGGAGCAACTGTTGCGTTATCCGTAAAAATAGCACCAAGGCCTTTGCCAAGACCGCCTTTTTTATTCATCACCCAGCACCTCCTGTGCCAGTTCCATATATACTTGCGCCCCCTTAGATTTAGGGTCATAAACTATAACTGGCTGTCCATGGCTTGGCGCTTCGCTTAAGCGGACATTGCGCGGTATAATTGTATTATACATTTTAGTATTAAAATATTTGCGTACTTCACCAACAACATCACTTGATAAATTCGTACGCTGGTCGAACATCGTCATCAAAACGCCTTCCAGTTTAAGTGCCGGATTCAAGTTTCTCTGAACAAGTTTAATCGTATTCATCAACTGGCTTACACCTTCCAGCGCATAAAATTCACACTGAATTGGCACAAGAACAGAATTAGCTGCTGTTAAGGCGTTAATTGTTAAAAGCCCCAATGAAGGAGGGCAATCAATAAGCACATAATCATAATCATGTTTTACGCGTTCCAGTGCATTTTTTAAACGCCCTTCTCTATTCATAAGGCTTACAAGCTCAATTTCAGCACCGGCAAGCTGTATTGTTGCAGGAATTACATCCAGATTTTCATAATCACTATGCAGCAAAACGTCCTTCATAGCTACATCATTGATTAAAGTATCATATATACATTTTTTTATATCTCTTTTATCAAAGCCCAAGCCGCTTGTAGCATTGCCCTGCGGATCAGCATCGAGCATTAATACTTTACGCCCTTTCTGTGCAAGACAGGCAGCAAGGTTAACGGCAGTTGTTGTTTTACCAACGCCGCCTTTTTGATTTGCAATTGCAATTACCTTTACCAAATTTCTCACCTCATAAAATCACTAAAGCTGTCTTAATAATTTTATCACATTTTAATGAGCAAACATATAGAAATCAAAAAGTTTTTTACGTTTCACGTGAAACATCGCACTTATATCATTGCGGAAAATACGCTTTTAAAATATAATGACAAAGAAAGGAGTAAAAATGGATATAAGAACAGTAACCAAAAATGATTTTGATGCAATTTATAAATTTATTCAGGAAGCATTTAAAACAGCCGAAGTAAGCGATGGCTCCGAGCAGGACTTTGTACTGGCATTGCGTAAAAGCGGAAATTATTTGCCGGAATTGGAATTTGCTGCCTATAATAAAAATTTACTTATCGGCCATATTATGCTTACAAAGCAGAATCTAATCTGTAACAAACCCGTTAATGCCGTACTTGTTGCTCCTCTTTGCGTGAAATCAGAATACAGAAACAGCGGCATAGGTTCAGCACTAATGCAGCATGCTTTAAAAGAAGCTATTAATCAAAATTATTCTGCTGCGTTTTTAATAGGAAATCCCGAATATTACGGACGTTTTGGTTTTAGGCAATGCTCAAAATATAATATAAAAAATATAAGCGATGTCCCCGATAAATTTGTTTTAGCCCATGAACTTATTCCGGATATTTTTAAAAATATTACAGGAAAAATTAAAATTATATAAAGATGATATAAAAGAAATTTCACCAAGGTTATCAATACATCATACAACAGAAACAATTGAAATGGTAGATATACCAACACATGCTATAAAACATAAAAAAGATTCATCAATGGTAGTAGGGTTTAATATGTTAAAAGAAGGTAAAGGCGATGTATTTATATCTGCAGGCAATTCAGGGGCATTATTAACAGGTGCAACATTATTAGTAGGCAGAATAAAGGGAATTGATAGACCGGCACTTGCAGGAATTTTACCTTCATATAAGAGTAGACTGCTATTAATGGATTGCGGTTCTAATACGAATTGTAAACCAATAAACTTATTACAATTTGCACAAATGTCAAGCATATACTTAAAAAATACATTTAATATGGATAGAAACCCAACAGTAGGACTTTTAAATATAGGAACAGAAGAAACAAAAGGCAATGAATTAATAAAAGAATCATATAAATTGTTAAAAGAAAAAGCAGAGGAATTAAATATAAACTTTGTTGGCAATGTAGAGGGAAGAGATGCGTTCTCTGGGCAATTAGATATACTAATTACAGATGGATTTACAGGAAATATATTTTTAAAAACAGTAGAAGGATTTGGAAAATTTATTAAAAAAACATTAACAGAAAGTTTGAAAAAGAATATATTGTCTGTAATTGGAAGCTTGCCAGCATTACCATCTATTAAAAGATTTGGAAAAATGGTAGATTACAAGGAATATGGTGGTGCGCTATTTTTAGGGGTAAACAAACCAGTTGTAAAAGCACATGGAAGCAGTGATGAAAAATTATTTGAATATACTATAAAGCAGGCAGAAAAATTTGTGGAGAATCAAGCAGTAGAAAAGTTGATTAAGGCATTTGAACAACAAGAAAAATAAGTAGAAAAATTATACAAAATAACTTGACAATTAAACTTATATGTATTATTGTTAAATGGAAAAAGATAATAAACAATTAAAAGGAGGTGAACTTATAATGAGTTCAGAAGAAATATTTGAAAAAGTAAAAGGTGTAATAGTAGAACAATTAGGTGTTGCAGAAGGTAATATTACAATGAAAGCATCTTTTATAGATGATTTAGGTGCAGATTCTTTAGATATAGTAGAATTAATAATGGCTTTAGAGGAAGAATTTGACATAGAAATACCAGACAGTGATGCAGAAAAAGTTGTAACTGTAGGAGATGTAGTAGAGTATATAAAAGATCATGTAGCATAAGAAAAAATAAAATGAAAGGTAAAGCAAAAACCTTTCTTTTTTTTGCCTATTATAGTATAATGTACATGGTTTAATTTACAAGAGAAAGAAGGAAAAGAAGTGGAAAACTTTGAAAAACTAGAAAAAAGCATAGGGTATACATTTAAAAATAAAGATTTATTAAAAAAAGCTTTAACACATAGATCATATGCATATGAAAATAAAATAGAAAGTAACGAGAAATTAGAGTTTTTGGGAGATAGTATCTTAGAGTTTATTAGCAGTAAATATATATATAATAATTATCCAAAACTAAAAGAAGGAGAAATGACTAAAGTTAGAGCAGAGGTTGTATGTGAGCAGAGCTTATATAATGTAGCATGTAAGCATAATTTTAGTGATTTCTTACAGGTAGGAAAAAGCGAAAGAATCAATCATGGAAATGAAAAAGTAGCAATACTTGCAGATAGTATAGAAGCAACAATAGCGGCAATATATTTTGACTCAAATATAGAAGATGCAGAGAAATTTATAATAGAAAATCTAAAAGATGCTATAGAAGTTTCTACAAAAAATGTAGGTATGAAAGACCATAAAACAGTGTTGCAGGAAAAATTACAAATGAATGGAGAAGTTAATATTAGATATACAATAATAGAAGAAAAAGGACCAGACCATGATAAAACTTTTACTGCAGAAGTGAGTTGCAACAATAAAAAACTAGCTATAGGCAAAGGAAAAACGAAAAAACAGGCTGAGATGGAGGCTGCAAGAAAAGCATTGGAGTATATGAAATAGTAAAAAACTTTATAAATTTTAATGTTTGTCTGTAATTTTAAGAAAGGAAAGTGAAAAAATGAAAAAAGAATATATTATACCAATATTTGTGCCACATTTGGGTTGCCCAAACCAATGTACTTTCTGTAATCAAAAGAAGATTAGTGGACAATTAAAAAAAGTTACGGCAAAAGATGTGGAAGAAACAATAGAATATTACTTGAAAAATTTTAAGGATAAAAATAAATATGTAGAGGTTGCTTTTTTTGGAGGTAGTTTTACAGCTATAGATGTGAAAGAGCAAGAAGAATTGCTAAGTGTGGCACACAAATATATAGAGAATAAAAAAGTTAATAGTATAAGAATTTCTACAAGACCAGATTGCATTGATAAAGATATATTGAAAAGGCTAAAAAAATATGGTGTAAAAACAATAGAATTAGGTGTTCAATCTGCTAATGATTATATATTAAAACAATGTAAAAGAGGACACACATTTGAGGATGTAAAGAAGGCCTCTAAGCTGATAAGATGGCATAGATTTGTATTAGGACACCAAATGATGGTTGGTTTACCAGAAAGTACAAAACTCGATGAAATAAATACAGCAAAAGCGTTAATAAAATTAAAACCGAAAATAGTTAGAATATATCCTGTATTGGTTATAAAAGATACACCTTTAGAGGAAGAATATAAAAATAACGAATATTCACCACTTACAGTGGAACAAGCTGTAGAAACTTGCAAAGACATAGTAGATTTATTTAATAAAGCTAATATAGAAGTTATAAGAATAGGTTTGCAAAATACAGAAGAAATAACAGATCCACAAGAAAAAAGCAGTCAGGTGGTTGCTGGTCCATATCATCCAGCATTTAGACAACTAGTAGAAGGAAGATTGTGGTATGATGCTATAGTGCAAGAAATTAAAAAAATAAATGTAAAAGTAATGCAAGTAAAAATAATAGCTAACCAAGAAAATGTTAATAATATAATTGGACATAAAAAAGAAAATATATTAAAGTTAAAAGAATATTATGATGTTGATGTACGAGTAGAGGCAGATGATGATATAAAGCCAGGAAAGTTTAAATTAGAAATAGAAAAAACATATCAAGATTTTTTGAATAACAAATAAGAAAAATGAATAAAAATTACCTATTTAATAAATAATAAT
>CAJLLL010000028.1 GCA_905207485.1 uncultured Phascolarctobacterium sp. | reverse complement strand
GGGCGGCATTCTAACCAACTGAACCACCGGGCCATAAAAGCTACATGTGATATTATAGGTTATTTGTGTCTTTATGTCAAGCCTAAAAGTTAAATTTATTTTTGTTTATTTAAAATCAAGTAAAAAGCGCTCCAGTTTTTCATCCAGCAGCCCTTCAAGCTGAGCCAGGCTCTTGGCATCAAAATCCGTAATATTATCAGGCTTCAGGGCATGCTTGGTTTCCGCAAAAAACTCATCGCGGAAGCGGTTATACAAAAACACAAGCTGGTCGCCTGTGGCAAAATCAGTGTAATCCAAAAAAATTACGCTGCCGTTAATATATTCTATCGCCTGTTCGGGGCGTATAAAAAGTTCAAACCGCCCAATTTTCTGCGGCAGTTTTTCGCCGTAATGCCATTCCGGCAGTCCGGTTTCTTCTATAATAACTCCCAAATTATGGCGGGTGCGGATATCAATGTCATGTACAAGCGCAGGCAGTTTATCTTTCACATGCTCTGCAAACCTGTCCCTGCTGCGGAAAAAATAACGTATGTCACGGTATTGGTGCAGCCCGGCAATTTTTACCGGAACATAGTCAAAAGTTTCGGATGTATACGTTATATCAAGGCGGCAGCGGATAGCATCATTGCGGTAAGAAGCTATATTCAGCACCAGCCCGTCGATATTTCTGTCCTGATGCAGCGTAAAGCCGTTAATCTCCGGCGGCAGTTCTTTTAAAAATTCCCAGCCGTCCAAAGAATCGCGTACTTCTTCAATACTCGGTTCGCTCATAAAAACCTCCGTAAAAATAATCTGCCCTTATTATACACTATTTAGCGCTTTTGGTTAAGACATAATCTCGCCTGCCAATATATTGCCTGTACCAAAGCGCCTTGCCGCGGATAACATTGCCGCCCGGAACAAGCCCGCCGAAAAGCGGCCTGTCCGGCAAATACCACAAATCCCAGCGCATATCCGGGTCGCCGCTGTGCGGGCCGTAACCGTCAAAAAGCGCTGCCTCACAATGCGTAGTAACGGTTAAAAGTTCAATTTCAAGCCCAAGCGCATAGGTAAGCACAGCCACAGTTTTGGCCATTGCCTCAATTTGTTCCTGCGTTGGCGGTTCCTTGCCAAAATCAGTTTCGCTTCCGCGGATGGCGCTTGCACCCGCAGCGCAGCACATGGCGATGCCGATACTGCCACTGTTGCGCCTCCACGTATGCTCCTTAAGCTCCGTAAAATCTTCGCAGGTAATGTAAAGTTCACCATTTTTGCCGATGTTGAGGTGGTAATCATCGTACACATCGCCGTAATGACCTGCCGTCCAGTGCAGGTAAATGCGCTTTATTTTGCCGCGGCTGCGTACTGCCACCTCCGCCAGACGCTTATAGTCAATTCCAATCGGGTTTACAACAATCACTTTAACAACTCCTCTCAGCCATATAAACGCCTTAAGGATTAAAAAATTAACCGGCAAAGCAAAAATTTGCGCAAAAAGTTTTATGCCTGGTTAATTTAGGCGTTGATAAACCGTTTATGTAGTTGAGAGTTTCTTTTCTTTTCTCTTTTTTACCTGTTTTTTCTCTTATTCTTTTCTTTGCCGCCTATACGTTCTTACCTTGTTCCCAATAAACCGAAGGTTTATTATATATAATCTACCTTGTTCCCTAAACTACTAACGTACGTTAGAAGTAAAACCTGAAAGCATGTGTAGTTCAGTAAAAAAGCAGCACAAAATGCCACAGCAGTTTTAAGCCGTAAAGTATAATTACCGCACCGCAAATTTTGTTAATAAGGTTCAGCACACGCGGCGTTATGAAGTTGCCTGCCAGCGATACCGTAAGCGCAAGACCTGTAAACCACAGGCAGGATGCCAAAAGCACGCCAGACAAAAAGTGCAGCGATTCCGTATGGTTCATAGTTGCCTTAAATGCTCCCAAAAGCATGGTGCCATCGATAACGGCCTGCGCGTTAAACCATGTTACCACGCACGCCTGCCAGATTGTACGCTTTATGCCCATGTTTATTTTAACATCAGCCAAAGCCTGCACGCTGCTTTTTAAAAGCCCAATGCCGATATAAGTTACAATAAGCCCGCCAATTAAAAGCACTGCCATTTGTACGCCGGCATATTTCTGCATTACCAGCCCAATGCCGAAAAAACACGCCATGGCAAGCGTTACATCAAAAAAGATTACTATAAACGCCGTTATAAGCGTGCGCATACGCTTTTGCGTAAGTGCGCTGTTTATGACAAACAGGTTCTGCATGCCGATTGGTGCAACATAAGCAAGGCCTAAAGCAAGCCCTTGTAAATATAAGTCCATAATTTTTCCTTTAAATTTTTATATTAAAATTTACTGCATTTTGCTATACAGCGTTATATTTATATTAACTATCTTACTATAAAAACTGCTTTTAGTATATTAAACAAGGCTAAAATCTAATAATTTGACAACTTTTTCTTTTGTATATAATATAAAATTAAAACAGCAACCTGTAAATCAGCGGAGAAGGCAGCCATGTATCTTGAACTGATAAACTTATTCAGAACAACACGAAAATACGGCAATGAAATCAAGCCGCAGCCACCTGCAAGTTCAGAAGAAATTACTCACGCCGAACAGCAAACCGGCATCCGGTTTCCTCAGGAACTGCGTAATTTACTGTTAGAAATGAATGGCGACTGCAATTTGTTTTTCTCACTGGCTGAAATAACAGATTATAACGCCTGCCAATATTCGGACAATTATCCGCCCGGCTCTTTGCTGTTTTTTGGTGGGGACGGCGCAGGCAACCTTTTTGCCTATAAAGTTAAAGAAAATAAAGCAGTTGCAGGAGAAATTTATTTATGGGACCATGAAATTGCAGCGTGGGGACCAAAAGAAGATGAACTGGAATTTCAAGCCGTTTCCCTTACAGAACTAATTCAGGATTATTACAACACCTGCTATCAAGAAACATTGTAAAAGTAATTTCAACTCAGCCAACATCCTGTTTAGCATGAAAACAGACAAAGCTGAACACGAAAGGAAAATACCATGAGAACTTTACCCATAACAGCCACCAAAGAAGAAATTAAACAGTTAGTTATTGAATGGAACGAACTTCTGGCGCAGGAAAAATACAAAGAAGCGTTTGAAATGTTTCCAGCCTATGACGATTATGAACACTGGACTCCGGAATTACTGGAATCGGCGGTATTTACATATGGCTGCCCGGGTTATACGAGGGAAGAGGCAGTAAAAGAATTCGGTTCTGCCGATTATAAAGTAACATCAATCTGGGACAATCCGGATAAAGACAAGATTATAGACAGCATTGATATTTCATCAGATTACGGCTGGATGGGCAAAGATGATATTGCCGTCATTCACTATGATAATGTTCCGCTTAACGGAAAGATGAGTGATTTAACTGCAAGGTTTTTTGTGCGCAAAGTAAATGATAAGGAAATTACATTGGTCTTTATTGATTTGCATGTAATGTGAGTTTTGTGCAGCACTTACTTACATTATTAATGCTCTTTTTAATAAAATAAACGGCAAATGCTTAAACAAAACGGCACTTGCGGCTTTTGCGGAATTGTTGCCCTAAACAATTTCTGCCAAATGCTGCAAGTGCCTTATTTATTGCTGTATGTAATTGCCTGAAGCGCAAAATGCTGCTATTCTTCCCAGTCCATACCGGTTTTCAGTTTCTGCGTTTCAAAAAAATATCCAGCGGCAGATAGTACCATATCCATCCGCACGCAGGCATTTGCCGGAAACAGCCCGCGCTGACCGCCCACAACAAGTTCTTCCATGCCGTTTTTCATCAGCATATCGTGCCATAAAACGGAAACTAAAAACAGGCTTAAATTTTATAACCCGCCGTTTAATTTAATTCTTCTCTGCAAATACAGGAACCTGCCGCCAAGGAAAATAACTGCGCACATCAGCCCGAAATCAAGGCTCAGCCAGTAAGAGGACGGGCCAAAGTTCAGGCAGTAATCAAAATAACAGCCGAGCGGCAGGCATATCAGCCAGTAGGCTGCAAGCCCTGCCCAAAAGGTTGCCTTAACGTCTTTATAGCCGCGCAAAATACCCTGTATTGGTGCGGCGGTGGCATCCATAACCTGAAAGAACATGGCGTAAAACAAAAAGCCGATGGTTTTTTCTATAATTGCCGGTTCGGATGTGTAAAGGCGCGCTATAAATTCACGGTCGAGCAGTACAAAAATAGTAAGCGCAACAGCAATGGTTAAATTGCAGGCAACACCTAAAAGACTGTAGCGCACAGCTTCGCCAAAACGTCGCGCACCGGCTTCAACACCAACCACGATTGTCAGCGACATGCTGAAACTGAGCGGAACCATGTACAGCAGCGAACTGAAACTCATCGCCGCCTGATGCGCCGCAATGATGATTGTGCCAAATTTGGCAATAAACACGGCAATTACGCCAAAAATGCTGGCTTCCATAAAAATTGCCGCCCCCATGGGCAGCCCGATAGAAAGATTTTCTTTAAGCTGCTGCCATTCGATTGTAAATTTATCGGTAAAAATGCGTAGCGGGGCAAAAGCGGGCAGTTTATGCACAACCCAGATGAAAATGAAAAATTCCAGCCAGTAGGTTATGCCTGTCGCCAACCCTGCGCCGATGCCGCCAAGCCGCGGAGCGCCGAATTCGCCAAAAATAAAGCAATAGTTTAAAAAGGCGTTTACCGGCAGCGCCAGAAGATATATTTTCATCGTTATGCCGGTGTAGCCGCTGGTATCTACCAGAGCACGCAGCGCGGTTGAAAGGAAAAACGGCAGTATGCCCACGCCGATAGCGGCGATATACATTTTGGCAATGTAATGCACTTCCGGCTCCAGCCCGAAAGTTCCTAAAAGTTTATCCAAAAACAATACGCCAAAGATAAGCAGCAAAAGCGAAAATACCGTTGCCAGCAACATGGTATGGCGCACTACCCTGCCGATGTTCTGCCGCTCGCCCCTGCCAAGCAGGTGGGCAATTATCGGCATGCTGCCGAGCAAAATGCCGTTCAGCGCAGCCATTACCGGCATCCACAAATTGCCGCCGATAGCCGTGCCTGCCAGATGCACGGCACCGGCGTGCCCGCTCATGGCTGAATCGCAGAAGTTCATCGCCATAATGGCGGTTTGGGTTATCAAAATAGGTATCATCACGTCCAGCAGGCGCCTCAGGCGCACTGCGTTCTTTTTACCTAATAACATAAAGCTCCTTTCTATTTTGCTGCTTCCGCCTCAGCAAGTTCTTCCAGATACGCCCAGCGGTCGGTTAAATCGCTGATGCGCTGCGTAAGTTCCTGCTGGCGGGCTGTAAGCTCCGTTAATTTTACAAAGTCGGTGCCGCAGGCGTTAATTTCCAGTTCGGTCATTTTAAGTTCCGCTTCTGCCTGCGCAATAACCTGCTCAATTTTTTCGTATTCCAGTTTTTCTTTATAGGTCATTTTGGGTGCGCGCTGTTTTTCTTCGCGCTGCTGCGGTTTGGCTGCACCCTGCGCACGTTCTTCTTTGCGCGCAAGGCTTTGCGCTTCGGCGCGCGCTGTTTCGTACTGCGTGTAATCGCCAATAAACTGGCGCACTTCTCCCCCGCCCATAAAGGCAAAAATTTTGCCGGCAAAACGGTCTAAAAAGTAGCGGTCATGCGAGACGGCAATTACCGCGCCGTTAAAGGTATCAAGGTAATCTTCAAGCACCGAAAGTGTAGGTATGTCAAGGTCATTTGTAGGTTCGTCCAAAATAAGTACATTAGGCGCGCCCATTAACACGCTTAATAAGTACAGGCGCCGCTTTTCTCCGCCGCTTAATTTGCTTACCGGCACCCATTGCAGTTCCGGCGGGAACAAAAAGCGTTCCAGCATTTGTGCCGCCGTTATGCGCGTGCCGTCTGCGGTTTCAATATAATCGCTTACGTTTTTAATATATTCCAAAACTCTGCAATCGGCGTCTTTAAACTCGCTGTGCTGTGCAAAATAGCCTATTTTTACCGTCTGCCCCACTTTTAAAGTTCCGCGCGTCGGCGCAAGCCTGCCGGCGATAATATCCATCAAGCTGCTTTTGCCGCTGCCGTTGGGGCCTACTATGCCTATGCGGTCATTGCGCAAAATAATGTAACTAAAATCGTTAATATAGGTTTTGCTGCCGTAATCAAGCCCGATATGTTCCAGCTCAATTATTGTTTTGCCAAGGCGCGAACCTACGGAAGAAATTTCAAGCTGCTGTTCTTTTTTGATGTTGTTGACTTCTTCTTTCAAAACGTTAAAACGCTCAATGCGCTCTTTGCTTTTGGTACGGCGTGCTTCCGCGCCGCGGCTTATCCACGCCAGCTCACGCCGGTATACGTTGCGCAGGCGCTGCGCTGCACCGGCGGCGGCAATGCGGCGTTCTTCGCGTTTTTGCAGAAACAGGCTGTAATTACCGGTGTATAAATAGCCTTCGCCGCCGTCAATTTCCAAAGTGCGGTTTACCACACGGTCAAAAAAGTAACGGTCATGCGTAACCATTAAAAGCGCGCCTTTGCGCTTTTGCAGCATTTCTTCAAGCCATGCCACCGTGTCATTATCCATATGGTTGGTGGGTTCGTCCAAAATCAAAAGGTCGCTCGGGCGCACCAAAACGCCTGCCAGTGCCACACGTTTGCGCTGCCCGCCGCTCAATTCACGCATCGGCTGTTTTAAATCGGTAATGCCAAGTTTATCAAGCACGGCTTTGGCTTCACTTTCAAGCTGCCAGGCAAACTTCGCGTCCATTTCCTGCTGCAAGGCAAGCAGTGCCTTCTGTGCTTCTGTATTATCAGGCTCTGCCGCCGCACGCTGCACAGCCTCCTCATAACGGCGCACAACGTCAAGCTGTGGCGATTCGCCCCTGAACACCTGCTCAAGCACGGTTGCCTCCGGGTCAAACGCAGGGTCCTGCGGCAAATATTCAATTACGCAGGTGCCGTTTCTGGTAATTTTTCCTTCGCCCGGCTCGCCGGTTGCAATATCACGCAGCAGCGTGCTTTTGCCGGTGCCGTTAACGCCGATAACGCCTATTTTATCGCCGTCTTCTATATTAAAACTGATATTTTTAAATAAAGTGCGCACGCCATAGCTGTGCCCTAAATTTTCTACGCTTAAAATCATATACTTTACCTCTTTATGAATTCTGTTTATATCTTAACACAAATTTAAGGCAAAAACAAAATCAGCCGTAAGCATTGCAGTTTAACTTGACAAAATGCCTGCGGCTGATATAATTGTTATATAAAATTGCATAGGCTCCGCGGGACTGACGGATATGAGTGGAACTAACCACATGGACCGCGCTGCTGTAAGATTAGCCGGCCGTCTGGGCAGAGAGAAATGCCCGGACGGCTTTTGTTATCCGGTCAGTTCTCTCCTCATTTTGCACAGCATGAAGGAGAGATTTTTTATGAAAAACAGATGGCTTATCGCACTGGCGGCAGTCGGCATCCATATTTCCATCGGCAGCGTTTATGCCTGGAGCGTGCTTACGCGCCCCATTATGCAGCAGCTTGGATTCAGCTTACAAGAAACAACATGGACTTTTTCCATCGCCATTTTATTTTTGGGGCTTTCCGCCGGCTTCCTGGGCGGCTTTGTAGAAAAGCACGGACCACGCAAAAGCGGCTTTGCCAGCGCGCTGTTTTTTGGCAGCGGCATGCTTGGCACCGCCCTTGCCGTACATCTTGAAAGCCTTGCTTTGCTGTATTTGTTTTACGGCTTTATCGGCGGCTTGGCATCGGCTATATAACGCCGGTATCTACACTGGTAAAATGGTTTCCTAATAACCGCGGCTTTGCCACCGGGCTTGCCATTATGGGCTTTGGCTTTGCAAGTTTAATTGCAGGGCCTTTAATGCAGTATCTGGTTGCAAATTACGGGCTTGCGCAGAACTTTGTTATTTTAGGCGCTGCTTATATGATGATAATGGTACTTTCTGCATCTTACTTAGAACCGCCCAAAACACAGCCGCAAACGCAGCAGACGGCATCTGCAAACCATACCACGCTTTTGCAGCCCAAAAATTATACGGCAGCACAGGCACTTAAAACCTGGCAGTTCTACGCACTGTGGTGGATATTTTTTACAAACATTACCTGCGGCATAGGACTTCTTGCCGTTGCCTCGCCCATGGCGCAGGAAGTTGTTGGCATGTCGCCGGAAGAAGCGGCCTCCATGGTAGGCATTATCGGTTTAATTAACGGCGGCGGGCGCATTGCCTGGTCAACTGTTTCCGATTATATCGGCAGGCGCAGCGTTTACGTTTTGTTTTTCATTATCGAAATTGCCGCTTTTTACCTGCTTGCTCAGACCGGCAGCGCCCTGGTGTTCCAAATTCTGGTATTTATAATTATCTCCTGCTATGGCGGCGGCTTTTCATGCATGCCGGCATATTTAAGCGATTTGTTCGGCACCAAAGAATTAAGCTCCATCCACGGCAAAATTTTAACAGCCTGGGGCATGGCAGGCATTGCCGGACCGCTTCTGCTTTCGTGGATGCGCGAAACAACCAGCGGCTACACGGCAACGCTGTATGTATTTTCCGCAGCGTTTGTATTAAGCCTTATTGTAGCGTTCATTTTAAAATGGAAAACTTCAGTTGATGCCGAAATTAAAAACCAGTAAAATAAACAAAACCCCTGAAAGAAATTTTCAGGGGTTTATTTTTATATAAAATCCATATTCTTTTATACACTTTGGCAGGCAAAGCAGCCGTCAAAGCAGAGCCGCTAATTTGCCGTAAGCGGAAACAATAATTTTAAAAGCGCCTTAACAGCGTTTTTATCACTGTTAAAACTAAAATAACAGCGTTTTCCGTCTCCGTCGTAAAGTTCAAATTCAGCTCCGGTATTTTTCAAGGTGTAGTTAAGCTTGTTTAAAACCGCTTGCAGCGACAGTTCCCATTCAATCCTGTTATTCAGCACCCGGTTAAAAATCTGCTCGTACAGCCAGGAAAATTCTGCATAATCAAAGCCGTTCTTCAAAAAGCCCAGCCACAGTCTCTGCTTTTGCCGGAAGTCCAAAGCATCCAGAAACTCTTCCTGCTCCGGATATTCTGATATTGCGCCATAACAATAACAACTGTTTTTATGCAGCCAGGCTATGTTTTCTTCTTCCAAAAGTTTACTTAAATCCCAATCGCCAACTAAAATGCCGCTTTGCCAGTTAACCGCCTGGCAAAGTGCATAAAGTTTTTCGGCTTCGCTTTCAGAAGCAGCCTGAATACGCAGGCAAAGCGAATTTATATTGTCGGCATATCCGCCGGAAACAGTTTCCTGCATTGCATAGAACTTTCCGTCCTGTATGTCAAGCGATAGTTTAACTGTTTCCTGCGTAAAAAGTTCGGTACCAAAAGCAGTAATCTGCCATCTTGGGCTCATCGCCACAATATAGCCGCCAAAAGTTTGCCAATAATCCTGCCCTGAAAAAGAGACGTTGCGGTATACCGCATAAAGAACCATGCCATCCTTGTCAGAGCCACGGCAAATAAAAGGTACGGCGTGCGCCCATTCGCAAACATCGCACAGAAAGCCCAGCAAAAGTTTTGCTGTTACACTGTCTTTAAATTCCGGAGACGGTATTTCCTCCTGCCATGATTTTTTAAAATGGTGCATCTCTTTCATAAAATTACCCCGCAATCATAGTTTTCCCATGCGCTGTGCAATTTCAATGTTTACTTTCAGAACGTTTACTTTATCTTCACCGAAAACGCCTAAAACTTTGCCTTCGGTATTTTCATCAATAATGCTTTTTATTGTGTCTTCACCAAGACCGGAAGCCTTGGCAATGCGTGCAACCTGTACCTGGGCGGCAGCCGGTGAAATATGCGGGTCAAGGCCGGAACCGGAAGCCGTAACCAAATCGGTCGGAATATCTTCACGTTTAACATCAGGGTTCTTTTCCAAAAATGCTTTCATGTCAGCTTCTACACGCTCAATTAAAGCAGGGTTTGTAGGAGCATAGTTGTTAGAACCGGAAGACAGGCCTGCAAAATCAGAGCCATCGTTATAAGTTTGTTTTCCGTCCTCGCCTTCAACATAAACGTTGTAATGATATGCAGAAGGACGGCTCCACATATAATAATCTTCGGTAAATTCCTGGCCTACAAATTCCGCCCCCACATTACGTCCGTTAACGGATATTATGTTGCCGTTTGCCTGATGCGGGAAAATCAAACTTCCTAAACCGGTAAGCAGGCAAGGGAATAAGAACCCGCAGATAACCATAAGCACAACGGTTACGCAAAAGGCAGGGCGCATTGTATGCCAAACCTCTTTAAAAGTTTCTCTCATTATCTATCATCCTTCCTTAAAATCCTGCCATACCAATTACTGTAAGCAGCGGTGCAATTAACATATCAATTATTTTAATGCCCACAAACGGAGTAATAATACCGCCTACGCCGTAAATAAGCATGTTTCTTGCAAGCAGTTTGCCGGAGGACATAGGACGGTACTCTACGCCTTTCAGAGCCAGCGGAATCAAAGCCGGGATGATAATGGCGTTGAAAATAAGCGCCGACAAAATAGCGCTGGACGGAGTAGCCAAATCCATAATGTTCAGAACGCCTAACTGCGGAATAGCTGTCATGAACATAGCAGGGATAATTGCAAAGTATTTTGCAATATCGTTAGCGATAGAGAATGTGGTTAAACTGCCGCGGGTGATAAGAAGCTGTTTACCAATTTCAACAACTTCCAGAATTTTAGTCGGGTCAGAATCAAGGTCTACCATGTTGGCAGCTTCTTTAGCTGCGGTAGTGCCGCTGTTCATGGCAAGGCCTACGTTAGCCTGCGCCAGTGCCGGGGCATCGTTTGTACCGTCGCCGGTCATGGCAACAATTTTGCCTTCGGCCTGTTCTTTTTTAATAACGTCAATTTTATCTTCAGGTTTACATTCGGCAATAAAGCCGTCAACTCCTGCTTCTTTGGCAATAGTTGCTGCAGTCAGCGGGTTATCGCCGGTACACATAATGGTTTTAATGCCGATAGCGCGCAAGCGTTCAAAGCGTTCAACCATACCGGGTTTTACCGTATCTTTCAGGTAAATAACACCCATAATGCGGTTGTTTTCGCATACGGTAAGCGGAGTGCCGCCCAAAGCTGCAATTTTATCAACCTGCTCATGCAAATCATCAGGAATGCTGCCGCCGATAGATTTTACATATTTTTCAATAGCATCGGAAGCGCCTTTACGCAGTTTGGAACCATCAGGCAGGTCAATGCCGCTCATGCGGGTCATAGCAGTAAACTGAATGTATTCGGCACCTGCAACGTCTTCATTTTTGTAGCCAAGGGTACATGCCAATTCCAAAGTAGATTTGCCTTCCGGAGTTTCATCATGCAGGCTGGTAAGAGCAGCGCATCTGATAAGTTCGCTGCGCGGGGTGCCACCAACAGGAATAAAATCTGAAGCCATACGGTTGCCATAAGTAATGGTACCGGTTTTATCAAGAATCATGGTATCTACGTCGCCGCAGGCTTCAACTGCTTTACCGGACATTGCAATTACGTTAAAGCGGGTTACGCGGTCCATACCGGCAATGCCGATAGCGGAAAGCAGGCCGCCGATAGTAGTCGGTATAAGGCAGACAGCCAGGGCAATCAAGGTAGAAGCAGGCAGTTCAACGCCGGAATAAATGCCTATCGGATATAAGGTAACGATAACAATCAAGAAAATGATGGTTAAAGATACCAGCAAAGTGTTTAACGCAATCTCGTTAGGTGTTTTTTTACGGGAAGCGCCTTCAACGAGAGCAATCATTTTGTTAAGGAAGCTGTCGCTTGCATCGGCAGTGATGCGGATTTTCAGCCAGTCAGATACAAGCGTGGTACCGCCGGTTACAGAGCAGAAATCGCCGCCGGATTCACGTACAACAGGTGCAGATTCACCGGTAATGGCAGATTCGTCAACAGAAGCAATGCCTTCGATAACTTCACCGTCACCAGGAATAATTTCACCTGCATTAACAAATACAATATCGCCTTTTTTAAGTTCGCCTGCCAAAATAATTTTTTCGGAGCCGTCTTCAGTAATCAGGCGTGCTTTAGTGTCTTTCTGAGTTTTTTTCAGGCTTTCAGCCTGTGCTTTACCGCGGCCTTCCGCAACCGATTCCGCAAAGTTTGCAAACAGTACGGTAACAAAAAGCACTACGCAGATGATGCTGTTATAGGTGCGTATGCCCGGAAGTTCAGTGCCGCCGAAAAGCCCCGGATAGAAGGAGAGCAGCAATGTAATTACAACGCCAACCTCTACAACGAACATAACAGGGTTTTTCATCATATAAAGCGGGTTTAACTTTGTAAAAGAGCCAATCAGTGCCTGACGGAATATCTCAGGCGTAATCAGCTTCTGATTTTTCTTACTCATGAAACAACCATCCTCCTTAGCCCCACAAGGTCAAATGTTCTGCCACCGGGCCAAGAGCCAGTGCGGGGAAGAACGTCAGTGCGGCAAAAATGTACACTACAAATACAAGGATAACTGCAAAGCCAGTAGTATCAGTATGCAGCGTACCCACAGATTCGCTGACAAAACGTTTTTTCATCAGCGAGCCGGCAATAGCAAGCTGCAATACGATGGAAAGGTAACGTCCGAAGAACATTGCAAGGCCTGCCGTTACGTTCCAGAACACGGTGTTATCAGCCAGTCCTTCAAAGCCGGAACCGTTATTGGCTGCGGAAGAAGCATATTCATAAAGTACCTGGGATAAACCATGGAAGCCCGGATTGGTAATACCTGCAAGGCCGCCTTCGGTAGCAACTGCCAATGCGGAAAATGCCAGAATAATAAGAGGATGAATAATGATGCACAGGGCAGTCAGTTTCATTTCGCGCCCTTCGATTTTTTTGCTGAGATATTCAGGCGTACGGCCAATCATCAAACCGCAAATGAATACTGCCAAAATTGCATACATAATCATGTTCATCAAACCAACGCCCTTGCCGCCGAATACTACGTTCAGCATCATATGCAGCAAAGGAATCATACCGCCAAGCGGAGTTAAGGTATCATGCATATTGTTTACAGTACCGGTAGTAAACGAAGTAGTGGTTGTCGTAAACATTGCAGACTGGGCAATGCCGAAACGTACTTCTTTACCTTCCATGCTGCCCATGGACTGGCTGAGGCCAACATTGGCAAGTGCAGGGTTGCCCTGGCTTTCTGCCCAGAAGCAAACGCCCAAGCCAATTAAAAAGATGATGCCCATTGCAGCGAAAATGCTGCGGCCTTCACGGCCGAACAAACGGGAAACAATACCCTGGCTGGAAGCCGTGCTGCGTGCTCTTACCATTTTACCAAAGGTAATTACGCAGGCGCCCGGTAAAATCATCATGGAATACAACTCAATAAGGTTTGAAATGATAGTCGGGTTCTCGATAGGTGTTGAAGAGTTAGCACCTAGGAAGCCGCCGCCGTTGGTACCAAGATGCTTAATAATTTCAAGCGCGGCAACAGGGCCCATGGCAATAATTTGTTTAGTGCCTTCAATGGTATCAACAACAATGT
Organism: uncultured Phascolarctobacterium sp.; assembly: GCA_905207485.1. GTDB lineage: Bacteria > Bacillota > Negativicutes > Acidaminococcales > Acidaminococcaceae > Fusicatenibacter_A. The sequence continues at coordinate 12,182 of CAJLLL010000028.1, read as the reverse complement.
TTTCAGAGAAGTTCTGCGGAACGCCCTGCCAGATAAGAAGCATGCCGCCAACGATAGAAAACGGAATCAAAACCCTTGTGGTAATGCGCACAAGGTCAGCATAGAAGTTTCCGACATTTTCTTTATTCTTGCCTGCCAGCGCACGGATAAATGCAATGCATGCTGCATAGCCGGTAGCTGCGGAAACAAACATCATATAAATGATAACTATCATCTGGGACAAATAAGACAGCCCGGATTCACCGGAATAATGCTGCAAGTTTGTATTAGTCATAAAGGAGATGATAGTGTTGAAGGAAAGGGATTCCTCCATTGCGCCGATGCCGTTCGGGTTGAACACATCAATATATTGAAAACGCAGGATTGCGTACCCCAAAAGCAGCATCACGCCATTAGTTGTTACAAGTGATACGGCATATTCTTTCCAGTTCATACCGTTGTCCGGTTTTACACCGCTTAATTTGTAAATAATGCCGTCGATGCAATCGAACAGCGAACCAGCAAAAGTCTTTTTACCGGTAGCGACACGGTATACATAATCGCCAACCGGAATTACTATTGCCAGATAGATTAAAATTGTAAGTATTATCTGCAACATAACAGTATTTTCCTCCTGCCGGTATTAAAAATTTTCCGGGTGAAGAAGCGCATAAACTAAATAACCACCCAGTAATACAATAATAATTCCTAACAAAATCACGGTTAGCCCTCCTTATTCAATTCTGTCTACCTGTTTCCGGCACCAGCCGATTAATAACAAAACCAGCCCCGTACATACAGCTAAAGTACCAACCATAATACAGTCCATCATATAACAGATGCCCCCCTTCTATTTCCTCTTTGGAATATTATAGCAAATTTAGCGTAAATATTTTCTTAACGTTTGAACAAGAGGATTAAAACCGTATAAAGAAAAAATAAGTATGCAAAAAGCCGCCCGCAGCTAATGCGAACGGCTTAAAATATCTGTACAGCACGGTTTACTGGCGTATCATCCGGTAGCCTACCCCGATATGTGTCTGGATATATTTAGGGTCTGAAGGGTTGCGTTCAATCTTTTTGCGCAGCGTTGCCATAAACACGCGCAGCGACGGAATATCAGCAGCCATGCTGTTGCCCCAAACTTCCTTCAATATGTAATTATGGGTTAATACCTTGCCGGAATTTTTGGCAAGGACACATAACAGCTTATACTCAATAGGCGTTAAATGAATTTCTTCATCGCCCATATAAGCGCAGCCGCCTGCATAATCAATGCTTAACTCTCCGTTGCGGTACACGGTACACGGAGATTGCCCTGCCGAAGCCTCTGTACGGCTGCGGCGCAGCGCCGCGCGCAAACGTGCCAAAAATTCATCAATGCTGAAAGGTTTGGTAAGATAATCATCAGCACCGGCATCCAATGCTTCCACCTTATCCTGGTCTTCGCTTCTTGCGCTTACAACAATGATAGGCACATTACTCCATCCGCGTATTTTACGGATTATTTCAACGCCGTCCATATCAGGCAGCCCTAAATCTAAAATAACGGCATCGGCATTATATGACACCGCATCCATAATAGCGCTGGAACCGTTTTTAGCCGTGTGATACTGGTAATCCTGGGTTTCAAGCGTTGTGCGGATAAGGTTCATAATAGCCGGGTCATCTTCAACTACAAGAACTTTAGGTTTATACATGATTAACCGTAACCTCCTCTATTGGCAACGTAAATGAAAATACCGACCCTTGCGGCTTATTGTCAGTAACATAAATGCCGCCTCCGTGCGCTTCAATAATTGATTTGCACAAGCTAAGGCCTAATCCCATACCGCGGCGGCAATCCGATTTACCAATATCAGCAGTATAGAACATATCAAACAAATGCTTTTTAGATTCTTCCGGAATGCCGGGCCCATTATCAGCAATAGTTATGCAAGCCATGCTGCCCTTCTTTTTGGCAGAAAGCACTATTTCAGAGCCCGGAGGCGTATATTTAACGGCATTGTTAATAATATTAATAATTACCTGAATGATAAGGCGGACATCCATTTTAGCCATCAGCATATCATCGGGCAGGTCAATGCGTATTTTATGCTCTGAAAGTTTACGGTCTGCATGGGCAACTGCCTCACGGAAAACATCTTCCAGCATTTCAGCATTTACGCGCAGGCGCATAGTACCATTTTCAATGCGGGTAACCGAAAGCAGATTCTCTGTCAAATTAACAAGCCACATGGAATCATCATAAATTGAAGCATAAATCTCCTGCTTTTTATTTTCGTCAAGCGATATGCTTTTTTCCATCAAAACTGCCGCATTACCGCTGATGCTTGTAAGCGGCGTACGTAAATCGTGGGAAATGGCGCGCAGCAAATTAGCACGCAAACGTTCACGCTGGGTTTCCAGCTCTACGCTTTGTTTTTCATCACGCAGGCGGCGGCGTTCCAAAATAAGCCCGCAGGCATCTAACATTGAAACAATAAGATTCTTCTCAAATACATCAAGCGCCGGGAAGAATTTGTAAGGAATAGCAACCACGCCCATAACGCTTTGGTTGCCCCATACCGGCAAATACTGGTTCTGTGCATTTGGCAGTGTATTTGTTCCAGAACCTGCCGATTTATTATTTTTGGCAACCCAATCCGCTACACCAAACTCCTCGGTGTTCATTGTTTTCATAACATTATCCGTTTCAATTTGCGGATATACCTTAAAATCAATAGGTATTTCGTTTTTTACAAGCGTATACAAAATCGGACGGTCCAGCAAAGCGCTTATCTGCCCCGCAGCAAGCTGAATTATCTCTTCTTCGCTGCGTCCCTGCTGCAATTTTTGATTGCAGTTCATTAAAAGCTCCATATAATATGCTCTTTGAGATGACTGACGCGCCTGTCTTTTAATACGCGAAGCAAGCGAACTGGAAATAAAACTTGCAACAAGCATAATGCCAAAAGTAATTGGGTAGTTAGGGTCTAACGCTGCCAATGAAAAACGTGGCACCGTAAAGAAAAAGTTAAACGCAACAACGCTCATCATTGATGCAAGTATTCCATAAAAATAACCGCGTGTACAAAGCGCCGTTAAAAGTACGCCGAGCAGATAAACGATAATAATGTTAGCTTCACGCAGGCCCGTGCCATAGAATACTGTGCCAATAGCGGTTGCCAGAACAGTAATTAAAAGCGCTTTTGAAAAATCCATCCAGCTAAAGCTGAACTTGCGCTCCTGATGACGGAGCATGCTTATTTTGCGTTTATAACGCGGCTGCGAATCAGGAATGATGTATATATCAATATCGCCTGCCAGCGCCGTAAGTTTATCCACAAGGGTTTTACTGCCAAAAAGCGCATTTGTTTTGTGGTTAGTACGCCCCAGCACAATTTTAGTTATGCCGCTTACTTTTGCATACTCAGCAATCTGCTCTGCCGGCTCTTCGCCTGCCACAGATGCCACACGCGCGCCAAGCTGTTCAGCAAGGCGCATATTATCACGCAGGCGTTTTAAAGATTCACCTTTTAACTCTTTTGTTTCAGGAGTTTCTACAAAAAGAGCGGTAAAGCTGCTGTGAAAGGCTTCGGCCATGCGTGCGGCCGTGCGGATAACCTTAGCGTTTGAAGGCGCCGGCGACAAACAGGTAAGAATATTCTCGCCGGCTTTTGCGGCCGTTTCGTTTTCTTCTTTCTGCGCGTTTTTATTAAGTCGGTCTGCCGTGCGGCGCAGGGCAATTTCCCTTAATGCCGCTAAATTATCTCTTGTAAAAAAGTTGTTAAGCGCACGGGAAGCCTGTGTTTTTTTATAAACCTTGCCCGATTGCAAACGCACAATTAAATCGTCAGGTTCAATATCAACAAGTTCTACCTGGTCGGCAGAATCGAAAACGGAATCCGGTATACGTTCGCTCACGGCCACATGCGTAATTGATTCTACCAAATCATTTAACGATTCAAGATGCTGAACATTTACGGTACTATAAACATCAATGCCTGCACGCAGCAATTCTTCAACATCCTGATAACGTTTTAAATGGCGGCAGCCTGCAGCATTGCTGTGCGCAAGTTCATCAACAAGAATCAGCTGTGGGTGGCGCTTTAACGCTGCATCCAAATCAAATTCCGTAAGTTCTATGCTTTTATATGCAATTTTTTGGGTTGGCAGTTCTTCAAGCCCCTCAAGCAAAGCCAACGTATCCGGACGGGTATGGCGCTCAATATAACCGGCAACCACATCAACGCCTTGCCGTTTGGCAGCCCGGGCAGCCTTTAACATGGCATAGGTTTTGCCTACGCCGGCAGCATAGCCAAAAAATATTTTAAGGCGTCCCTGTCTTGTTTGTTTATTATCTATATTACTGTATAAAGTTTCTTCTCTTTCCAAAGCTGAATCACCTCATTTTCTTAATTATAACATATATAATCTTATTACAATGTAAAGATAGATAAAATAGCATTAAGACGGCATTAAGAGAAGATTAAGGCAAACTTTTCAGCTTTGTTGTTTTTACAAACCCGTTTTATATTATTTGTACTAAAATCTTAAAGGCTTAATCGCGGTTCAAAACTTTTGTATTTTTTGCAGCCTTATTTTCTAAATTTCAATTTTACTTGCCAAAGCGCTTTATTTGCGTAATAATATATTTACCACTCTAAATTTTATTGCCTTAAGAAAGAAGTGTACCCATGCAGAAAAAGCAAGTAAGTTTTTTGCACATGTTTAATGTGTTTTTTAAAATAGGGTTGTTCACCATAGGCGGCGGCCTTGCCATGATACCGCTTATCCGCGACGAATTTGTGGAGCGCCAGGGCTGGATTGATGATAAGGACATTACCGATGTGCTGGCTATTGCCCAATCGCTGCCGGGCGTTATAGCGGTAAACTCTGCCACGTTTCTGGGCTACCGCCTGGCTGGCATTGCCGGAGCGCTGGTCTGCACGCTTGGCGTTATTCTGCCTTCGTTCATCATTATTTTTGCCATTGCCATGCTTTTTGCTTCAAGCGGTCTTGATGCCAACACCTATATTTTAAAATTTTTTGCCGGCGTTAACGCTGCCATTACCGTGCTTCTGGTAGTTGCCACTAAAAAAATGTTTGCTTCTTCCGTAAGCAACAAGTTAGGCTGGGCAGTTCTTGCGCTTTCCATTGCCGAAATTTACGTTTTAGGCTTCGGCATTGCCTCCACCGTTATTGCAGCGGCGCTGTATGCCATTGCTGCCTACCGCTTTTTAGGAAGGAGGGCTGACTGATGGGCATTTACTGGGATTTATTTTTCGTCTTCTTTAAAATCGGCCTGTTCTCCTTCGGCGGCGGGCTTGCCATGGTCAGCGTAATTCAGCAGGAAGTTCTGGCACACGGGTGGATTCCCGCAGCGGAATACGCACGCATCATCACCATTTCGCAAATGACGCCGGGACCTATTGCCGTCAACACAGCAACCTATGTCGGCGCGCGCGTCTGTGGGCCGGATTTTGTGCCTGCGTTTATGGGCTCGTTCATCGCCACGCTCGGCGTTTCGCTGCCGTCATTCATTATCGTTTATTTTGTAGCGCGCTCGCTGGAAAAATTCAGCCAGTCACGCCTTGTTAAAGAAGCACTGTGCGGCATCCGCCCGGCGGTTATTGCCTTTATGATTACAGCAGTAATTTTCTTTTTAGATATTACGCTGTTTCCGATCGACAACGCCACCAGCGAGAGCAGCACGTTTAACCCCATCGGCATACCGGTTCTGGCACTGCTCTTTTACCTGCATTATTACCGCAAAGTAGGCGCTATCAGCTTAATGCTCATCAGTGGCATTATCGGCATGTTGGTATATTAAAGCCAAACATCATTAAACTATTAACGGAACGTTTATACTTTTAATTATAAAGTATCAGCGTTCCGTTTTATTTTGCCGTTTATGTTACAATATAAATAAAGAAAGCTATAAAAAGATTCGCAAACACTTTAATAAATACCCTTACAAATAAGGATTTTTGTGAGCGGGCAAATATAATTTTATAAAAAGAAGGTGCAGTTATGTCTATTGAAAATATGTTCGGCAATTTACACTCCATTGATATTATGGCTGAAACAAAAAACAAAGAAATTTTGCTGATGCTGGTCTGCAACGGCTTTATAGATGGAAAACCAGAAACACAGACTGCCTTACTAAACAAAATGGAAGGATATTTAGGCCATATTCAAAGTGAAGAATTTAAGAAAGAATATCCCGGCTGGCCTGTTATACTAAGAGTTACCTTTACGGAAAAACCGGACCAGCTGATTTTAGAATTATTGTACAAATGCCAGGCCTGGACCAGCGAGTTTGGCGCAACTTTGGAATTAGAAATCGGCGGAAGAAAAGTACGTTTTATTGAATAACATTTCGCCTTGTTGTTTAAAATTAATATGCAATAAAAAAGAGCAGCCAAAGCTGCTCTTTTTTGTTTAATTATCTGTTAATTTTTGCGTATCTGTTATCGTTACATTTTTGCAACTTTATAATACTTTAAGCTGCGTAAAATACACATTTTATCAGAAGCTGAAGGTCAGGTTAGCCATCCATTTGTTGGCATTAACGGTATCGCCTTTCTGATATTCATAACCTAAACCATAGGTTACATTTGCTTTTTCGGCTTCAATGCCAAGTCTGCCAATGAAGCTGCCGCTGTCAGTAGTTTCAAAGCCGAAGCTGTCTGCTGCACCATTAAGGCTTACAGTCATATCAGTATCGCGGTCGCCCATAGTCCATACATAGCCAACTTCCGCAACCGGTTTTACTGTCCAGTCACCGCTCTGTACTTCTGCGCTGTAAGTTACGCCAACCGGCAGCAGCCACAGGTTCTGGTCATCAGCGTCATAGCTCATGCCAAGGCTGTTGTCATAGTTACCTGCGCCAAGATGCATGTAGCGGATACCTGCATACGGCACAAATTTACCTGCACCGGCATTAAATGCCTGTTCTGCACGGATACCAATGCTGAATGCATCTGCATCAGCAGAAGCGGTAATTTCGTGACCGCTGTTGTTTTGGGTAATATCGTTATCGCTATGCAGGTAGCTGATATCGCCAAGAATTGCGCTGTTGCCGTTATCAATGCGCCCATACAGGCTTGCGCCATAGTATTCGGCATCGTTTTTGGTAGTAGCTGCAATATTGCTGCCGTCAATGTTGCCATCGGCATAGCTTAAAGCAATGCCTGCAGTAACTTTGCCATTTTTATAAAGGTCACTGCCGACTACAATGCCATTGTATTGTGCATCGTAGCTGCCTTCAATACCGCCCAAATCCATACCGTCGATATTTTCTTTGTTATGAATGTAATGTGCCCAGATGTCTTTATCCTGTTCGCCATGGGTTGCAATGCTTAAATGATGTGCAACAGCATCCGTCATAGCGTTGCTCATGCTGTAAGTGCCGTGGTTTACACCGGCAAGTTCACCCATGTTTGCTACGCTGTTAAGGGCAGCTGTTGCCTTATCAGCATCACCGGATTTTAAAACATCATCGAAGAAATCATTATGAATATTATTTGCTGTAAGATTTGTTACAATACCGCCAATAACAACATTCGGCAGAACTTTAGAAGCATCTGCAACACTTACAACAATATTACCTTCTTCATCAGTAGTAACATTCTGCATTAAATTATCGGTTTTCATTTGTCCTAAAGCCTGTTTATTTAAATCATCAACATCACTCGCAGTACCACCAAACAATTTAGTTGTTAAAACATCGCCGGTATCAACATTTGCCAAAATAATATTTGAATCTTTACTTAATGAAGCATTGTTATTTGCAATAATTGCTTCTCCGCTAACTTTATCAGTATCAATTATAACATCACCATCAATTTTAGCATCTGCTACAGTAATGGTATTATTAATATTTAAAGTAGCATCTTTACCTACACCAATATTACCATCCGTACCATTCCATTCGTTTAGTGCCCAAGTGCCGCCAGTAAAGTTTACGTGCCCACCATTAGAAACATTATAAATACCACTTGAAGAAGTCATATCAGCATTACCGCCAAGGTTAAGTATTGTATTTACTGAATCATTTCCTGAACCATCAACAGTAATTTTACCGTTAATTCTACCACTTTCAGCAAAATTGATCTCAGCAACGGCATCACCTAATCCACTTTCACTATCTTTGCTTAAAATGTTTATATTCCCATCAATAATACCATTGTTAACATTTAAATTCAATTTAGAATCTCTATTAATTTTACTATATCCTTCACCTCTGGTACCTAAATTAATATCGCCTTTCATATCTAAATTATCAGCAGTAACATTTAATTCCAAAGTTTTTCCATCAAGGCTACTCATTGTACCATAAGTACCACAAATATTACCATCAATAGTCAAATCATTTGCAATAACATTAACAGTCCCCCAAGAACCAGAACCAATAACACCTCCATTAATATTATTCGAACCATCTAATATAGCAGTATCAGCATATAAATTTACAACATTTCCTTCATTAGCCTGCAAAAGTGCTACACCGTAATCATCTTTGCCGAATGTAGTATGAGCCTCAAAATGTTCAATTCTATCATCCGCTGTACCAATATTAACAACAGACGAACCGCTGTTGTCGCCTTGTGCATTTACAAATCCATCACCAACATATGCAATTATTCTATCAGCATTAATATTTAATTTGTTGTTTGCTCCTTTGAGTTGGAACCCACGGTCACCGCCCATTTCAGCACTGCCAAGATAAAGTTCATTTACATTAATCTCTATATTAGTATTCCCGTCAAACCAGCCTGCAAAATTATCTATGCCTGCATAATCGGTTAATCCATTGCCTGTATCTTTCGGTTCTTCTAAAGAATTAAAAGTCAGTTTATCTGCATTAATATTTACATTACCATTATTTGCATATAATCCGGTATAAGAATCAGATGCTGTAATAACAACTTCTTTATCATCAAACACTACTTCATTATTTTTGGCATTAATGTTTGCTTCACCATTACCGGTTACTTTAATTCCCTGATAATTACCGGTACCTAAATTTTCTGTATTTCCATTAACTTCAATTACCTGGGCAAAACCTACATTTCCTACAATTAAGCAAGCCATCAAAGTACTTAATGTTAATTTTGTTTTCATAAAAATACTCTCCTTTTGCGCCCATTAATTTATATAAAACAATTTCTTGGCGCTCCTAAAATTATACCACACCTTTACCCCCCCCGCAAGACATTTACTTTTTGCTTGTATCTTACTTTTACTGGTCTTGTGAAAACTTTATTCCTACCGGTACGATTGTGCGGCGGCGCAGGTTACGGTAACTCGTACTTTTACGGCAGCGTTTTTTCTATCAAATAAATTAAAAATTTTACATAACGCACTTTATGGTTTTAATATTTAATCTCATAAACAGACATAAAAAAACTGCTATTTATTCAATGAACAGCAGTTTTTTTATCATACATTTTAAATAACACACAAAACCCCGGCACATAAGTACCGGGGTTTTAGTTTTAAGTTTTATATTATTTATCTGCCGAGCCAGGAGCGAGATGTTTTTTTGCCTGCTTCTTTATTAATTTCTACGGAAGAAGGGGCATATAAAAGCATATCGTCTTGCACTTTGGATACGCGCGCACCAATAATATAGCTTACGCCGTTGAGGTAATCGAAAATGCGGTTGCGCATTACGCAGTCCACAGCTTCAAACGATACCATCAGCGTTGCGCCGCTCATTAATGCATCGGCGTATTCGCGCACGTCGCTGAACTGGCGCGGTGTACGCACCAAAATATCCATATGTTCGGATTTTACAAGGCAAGGTCCGCCGTAAGCAGCTTCTTCGTTATCCGTATGCCAAAACTTTAAAGCAGTATTTTTCAAATCCATCTCCTGTGCCTCCGTCTCAAGTAAAAATCGACTAATGTAATTGATATATTTCTACAAAAGTTTTTTAAATCCTGCTTTTTTTCAGAAAATTTTATTGTTTGTTGCGTGCGCGCATTCTGCCACGTTCAACACGGTCCAAAACTTTTTTGCGCATGCGGATGCTTTTCGGCGTAACTTCTACAAGTTCATCGTCGTTGATGTGTTCCAAAGCCTGTTCCAAAGAGAAGGTTTTGGGCGGAATCAGGCGAATAGCTTCATCACTGCCGGATGCACGCATGTTGCTGACATGTTTCTTTTTGCAGGGGTTAACGTCCATATCGTCTTCGCGGCTGTTTTCGCCGATAATCTGACCTTCGTAAACCTGTTCACCCGGAACAATGAACATAGTGCCGCGTTCCTGTGCATTGCTGATGCCGTAAGAAGTAGTTTCGCCTGCTTCAAATGCAACAAGGCTGCCGCGGGTACGTCCCGGAATATCGCCTTTATAAGGCGCATAACCTGCAAAAACGTGGTTCATAACGCCGTTGCCTTTGGTATCGGTTAAGAACTGGTTGCGGAAACCGATAAGTCCGCGCGCCGGAATCAAAAATTCCATACGCAGATAGCCTGCCATTTCGGTCATGTTCTGCAATTCTGCCTTGCGCAGACCCAGACCTTCCATTACAGCGCCCATAAAGTCCTGCGGAACGTCAATCGTCAGGGCTTCCATCGGCTCAAGCAGTTCGCCGTTTTCATCACGGTGCATAATTACTTTCGGTTTGCCAACCTGTAATTCATAGCCTTCGCGGCGCATGGTTTCAATTAAAATAGAAAGATGCAGCTCGCCGCGACCTTTAACAATGTAAGAATCCGGGCTTTCGGTTTCTTCAAGCCTCATGGCAACATTGGTTTTTACTTCTTTAAACAGGCGGTCGCGCAGATGGCGGCTGGTTACAAACTCGCCTTCGCGTCCGGCAAACGGGCTGGTATTAACGGAAAATACCATGGAAAGCGTAGGTTCATCAATGCTGATGCCTTCCAGTTTTTCCGGATTTTCGGCATCGGCAATGGTGTCGCCGATATTAGCATCGTTAAGGCCAATCAGTGCCACAATATCGCCTGCGGCAACTTCATCAACTTCAACGCGTTTCAGGCCCTGATAAGTGTACAGGCGGCCAATTTTAGCCTTGCGCTGTCCGTTGTTATCCATTAAGGTAATGTTTTCGCCGTTGTGGATAGTACCGCGAACCACGCGACCTACTACGATACGTCCTACATAATCATCATAATCAAGAGTATTTACAAGCATTTGCAGCGGAGCTTCGGTATCAACGTCCGGCGCAGGAATGTTTTCCAAAATAACGCGGAACAGCGGCTCCAGATTGTCGCTTTCATCTTCCATGGAAAGTTTGGCAATGCCGTTGCGGGCAGAAGTTAAAACTACCGGGAATTCAAGCTGGTCATCATTAGCGTCAAGTTCAATGAACAAATCAAGAACTTCGTCAATAACTTCGTTTACGCGCTGGTCAGGACGGTCAATTTTGTTGATAACAACAATCGGTTTAAGGTTGCGTTCCAATGCTTTGCGCAAAACATATTTGGTCTGCGGCATCGGGCCTTCGTAAGCATCAACCAGCAGCAAAACGCCGTCAACCATGGTCAGTACGCGTTCTACCTCGCCGCCAAAATCGGCATGGCCGGGAGTATCCAAAATATTAATTTTAGTGCCGTTGTGCATTACAGCAGTATTTTTTGCCAGAATCGTAATGCCGCGTTCACGTTCCAAAGCGTTAGAGTCCATAACGCGCTCTTCAACTCGTTCATTGGCTCTGAAAATGCCGCTCTGTTTCAGCATAGCATCTACAAGGGTAGTTTTGCCGTGGTCAACGTGGGCAATAATGGCAATGTTGCGCAAATCATTTCTTATCATAAAAGTCTTTCTTCCTCTCTTGCTGGCTGCTCACGGCAGCGGGGTAATGCTAAAAAATACAAACGCCGCAAAACTTTCTATGCGACTAATCTATTATATTATTTTTAAAAAGCAATGTCAACAAAACGCCGTTAATATAGCGTAAAAGTAAAGTAAACAAAAAAGCAGTGCTACTATTATGTAACACTGCTTGTATTTCAGCATGGTGCCGAAGACCGGACTTGAACCGGTACGGGGATCACTCCCCGAGGGATTTTAAGTCCCTTGCGTCTGCCAATTCCGCCACTCCGGCAAAATTATGGAGGCGACACCCGGAATCGAACCGGGGATAAAGGTTTTGCAGACCTCTGCCTTACCGCTTGGCTATGTCGCCGTAATATGGAGCGGAAAACGAGATTCGAACTCGCGACCCCCTCCTTGGCAAGGAGGTGCT
>CAJLLL010000027.1 GCA_905207485.1 uncultured Phascolarctobacterium sp. | reverse complement strand
CAGAATCTAATTTTAAAATTGTTTCAAATATAATTGGATTACCTTCTTGTAAGAATTGTCCTAGTGAATGTAAATCTCTTGTGTTAACAGTAGAAGTAGGAAAAATACCTAATTTATTTTTATTGCATTAAAGTTAACAACGAAGAAGAACTTTTAAAAATACTGAAAGAAAAATAAAAAACACCCTGTTAAACAAACACATTCTGTTTAGCGGGGTGTTTTTGTAATTTAATTATTTTTGCAAGAGCATTTCCCGGGCAATAACAAACTGCAAAATTAAAAAATAAAGCAGCTGCATTTGCAGCTGCTTTTATAATTACTGCTTAAATTTTGCCGCTATGCCATATTGGCAAAACGCTCTACTGCTTTGGTGAAGTTTTTAATGGTTTTTTCAGCGTCGCCGTGCTGAATGCCGTCGCGCACGCAATGCTGGATATGCCCTTCCAGTACAACCTGCCCAACACGGTGCAGAGCTGATTTTGCCGCATTTATCTGCATTAAAATGTCCTCGCAGGCAACGTCCTCATCAACCATTCTGTCTATTGCCTGCACCTGTCCGATAATTTTTTTCAAGCGGCGGTGCAGGTTATCAGCATCCATACATTGTTTCATCTAAATCCTCCCCTCCAAAGGGTATTTTTAAAAAGGCCAAACCATCGGCACGATAATAACCGTGGCTGCAAAGCATAAAAGTATCAGCGGCACGCCTGTTTTAATGTAATCTACAAAACGGTAGTTGCCGGGCCCAACCATTAAAGTACATGGCGGTGTGCCTATCGGCGTTGCAAATGCGCAGGAAGATGCCACAGCAATCGCCATCAGCACCGGGTAAGGTGATACGCCCAGTTTTTGCGCTACCACTATGCCAATCGGCGCAAGCAGCGCTGCCGATGCGGAATTGCTCATAAACTGCGTTAAAAATGCTGTTACGGCAAAAATAACTGCTGTTACAACAAGGGGAGCCGGTGCGCCGCCAAGCATTTCCAGTATCCAGCGCGCCAAAAGTTCTGCCGCGCCGGTGTTGTACAAAGCGTGCGATACAGGCATCATGCCTGCAAACAAAAAGATGGTACTCCACTCAATGGAATGGTATGCCTGTTTTTCGGTAAGGCAGCCTGTTAAAACGCAAATTAAAGCGCCAACAACAGCCGCCATTTCAATGGTTATTTTTTCCAAATCAAGGCACATAACAATCATGCAGCCTACCAAAATGCAGCCTGCAATAACCTGCTTAGGTACATTATGCTGCATGGGGTCAAGTTCTGCCAAAAACTTCTCCGGCACATCGCCGCCCTCCGGCAGCAGCCTGCGTCCGGCAAAATACATATAAGCAATGGTAAGCAAAGTTATCGGCACGCCAATCCAGGCAAATTCAAAAAAGCTGAAAGGCTGATAACCAAAATTGCTTAAAGCACCGCTCACGATAATATTAGGCGGCGTACCTATAAGGCTTATCATGCCGCCGCTGCACACTGCATAAGCAAGAGGAATAAGCTGACGCGAAGGCGCCATTTTAGCTGCGGCGCAAATGCCCATTACAACCGGCAGCAGGCAGGCCGCCGTGCCAGTATTGGAAAGGCACATGCTTAAAACAGCGGCAACAACCATAATGCACAGCAGTAAGTTTTTCTGGCTTTTGCCTGCACGCTTAACAATAAACACGCCTATGCTGTGCGCAAGCCCTGTATGGAACATGGCCGCGCCAACCACAAACATACCGGCAAACAATGTTACCGTAGGATGCGAAAGCCCTAAAAATACGGCGTTATCCGGAATAAAATTCAAAAATCCGCAAATAATCGCTCCGCCCATGGCAGTTACTGCCAACGGAATAAGTTCAGTAATAAACAGCAGGGCCATTACGCCCAAAAGCACCAAACACCCAATAGCGGGGTCCATCACTACACCTCAATCCCATCAAATTACGTTATTTATCTTCATTTTTTTCGCTGATATTCTGCACTGTTTCTTCGCCGGCAGTTTCTGCCAGCGCCTCATTATCAGCACCGGCTTCTTCAGTTACAACGGCAGTTGTTTCAACAGTTTCAGCTTTAGCTTCTTCCTGTTTGCCATGTTCCAAAATCTGCATAAATTCTTCGCCGGTAATAGTTTCCTTCTCTAACAGGTAAGCTGCCAGTTCGTGCAGTTTATCAATGTCTTTTTCCAAAATGGCACGCGCTTTATCGTGCGCTTCCTTAATCAGTTCCAGCACTTTGGCATCAATTTTGCCGCTTGTGGTTTCAGAGCAAGCAAGCGAAGTATCCCCGCCGAGATAAGCATTTGTAACTGTTTCTGTTGCCATCATGTCAAATTCATCCGTCATGCCGAAGCGCGTAACCATTGCGCGGGCAATGCGTGTTGCCTGTTCAATATCGTTGCTTGCGCCGGTGGTAATGCTGTTAAAAATAATTTCTTCCGCACTGCGACCGCCGGTAAGCGTTGCAATTTTGTTAAACAGTTCTTCCTTGCTCATCAGCACATTGTCATCTTCCGACACCTGCATGGTATAGCCAAGTGCGCCGCTGGTACGCGGTACAATGGTAATTTTATGCACCGGTGCAGATTTTTTCTGACGTGCCGCAACTAACGCATGCCCAATTTCATGGTAAGCAACAATGCGTTTCTGCTCTTTGGGTATTACAGCACCTTTGCGCTGATAACCTGCAATAACAACTTCTACAGATTCCTCAAGGTCGCTCTGCGTTACACATTCACGGTGCATACGCACGGCACGCAAAGCCGCCTCGTTTACGATATTAGCAAGTTCTGCGCCGCTGGCCCCGCTTGTTGCACGGGCAATGGCGTTGTAATCAATATCATCGCAGGTTTTAATGTTTTTGGCATGTACGCGCAAAATAGCTTCGCGGCCCTGTAAATCAGGCAGTTCTACAGGTATGCGCCTGTCAAAACGTCCCGGGCGCAAAAGCGCTTTATCAAGCGAATCCGGTCTGTTGGTGGCAGCAAGAATTACAATGCCCTTGCTTCCGTCAAAACCGTCCATCTCGGAAAGGAGCTGATTTAATGTCTGCTCGCGTTCATCATTACCACCGCCGAAACGTCCGCTGTCGCGTTTTTTGCCAATGGCGTCAATTTCGTCTATAAAGATAATGCAAGGTGCTTTTTCCTGCGCCTGTTTAAACAAATCACGCACACGGGCTGCACCCATGCCTACAAACATTTCAATAAATTCACTGCCGCTGATGCTGAAAAACGGCACTTTGGCTTCACCGGCAACGGCACGCGCCAGCAGCGTTTTACCTGTACCCGGAGGGCCAACAAGCAATGCGCCTTTAGGCATATTAGCGCCGATTGCCTTATATTTATCGGGATGGTGCAGAAAATCCACCAGTTCCATCAATGCTTCTTTGGCTTCATTCTGACCTGCCACATCATCAAATGTTTTGCCGGTTTCAGCTTCCACATAAACCTTGGCATTGCTCTTGCCAAAATTCATCGGGCCTCCGCCGCCCATACGCCCCGCCATAAAGCGCATAAAAAGCTGCCCTAAGGCGAAGAATATAAATATCGGTATTATCCAGTTAAAGAAGATATTTTCCAAAAGCGAACTTTCTTTAGGTATTACCTGCGAAAATTCTACTTTGCTTTCCATAAGCCTGTTAACAAGCTGCGGGTCTTCTACCCTGCCCGTAACGTAAATTGATTTGTCATCACTGTCTTTGGCCAGCACAGCAATTTTGTTATTGGTAATTTCTACCTTGGCAACCTTGCCGTCATCAACCATCTGCAAAAAGCTGCCGTAAGATATTTCCTGCACCTTAGGGCTGAAAAACATTGGTATGATAACTGTATTTAACAAAAGTAATATTGCCAGCGCCAGCATATAGTAATAATAGATTGATTTTTTTGGCGTTTTATCTTTATCCATTGCGTCCTCCGTGTAAAATATATCCATAGAATGATACATATATTTTATCGTAATTCAACGCATAAAACAAGCAAACAATTTGTGTAACGCAAAATTTCTTGCCTGGCGCTCTGGCTTTTAGGCAAACAAAAAACGCATCCCGTAAAGAGATGCGTTTTTGTTATTATTTTGCGCTTTTTGCTGCCTCAACAGTTTTAATTCTGCCTAATGCACGGGTTTTAGCGTCCTGTGCTCTTTTAATGTTGATTTCAGCAGTAAAGTTGTTAAGTCGTTCTTCGGCTCTTTTCAGTGCAGCTTTTGCACGGTCAAGGTCGATATCTTCAGCAGCTTCAGCCTGAATGCTGAGAATGGTAATTTTGTTATTGTTTACCTCAGCAAAACCACCGGATAAATGAATGAAATGTTCTTTGTCGTTTGTATCTCTGTATTTAAACGGAGCGTCTTTCAATGCAGTGATTAACGGAAGATGGTTGGCAAAAACGCCGATGCCGCCGTCAAGCGCATTGAAGTAAGCATAAACAACATTGTCAAGTTTCACAAAATATTTATCAGGGGTTACAATTTCCAATTGCATTACTTTTTCCATGCAATCAATCCACCTTCATGCTTTCTGCTTTCTTGATGGCGTCATCAATGGTGCCTACCATGTAGAATGCACCTTCCGGCAGATCATCATGTTTACCTTCGAGGATTTCTTTAAAGCCTCTGATGGTTTCTTTCAGCGGAACATACTGACCGGGGGTACCGGTGAACTGTTCTGCTACGAAGAAAGACTGGGAAAGGAATCTCTGAATTTTACGTGCACGTGCAACGGTGAGTTTATCTTCTTCGCTCAGTTCTTCCATACCGAGAATTGCGATGATATCCTGCAATTCTTTATAGCGTTGGAGAATAGCCTGTACGCCGCGTGCTACGTTGTAATGTTCTTCACCGAGTACAAGCGGGTCAAGAATACGGCTGGTGGAATCCAGCGGGTCTACTGCCGGATAAATACCAAGCTCTGCAATCTGACGGGAAAGTACGGTGGTTGCATCCAAGTGGGCGAAAGTGCCTGCCGGAGCAGGGTCAGTCAAGTCGTCCGCCGGTACATATACAGCCTGTACGGAAGTGATGGAACCGTGTTTGGTAGAAGTAATACGTTCCTGCAAAGCACCGATATCGTTTGCCAGAGTAGGCTGATAACCTACTGCGGAAGGCATACGGCCGAGCAATGCGGATACTTCGGAACCTGCCTGAATAAAGCGGAAAATGTTGTCGATGAACAGGAGTACGTCCTGGCCGCCAACATCACGGAAATATTCAGCCATGGTAAGTGCGGAAAGACCTACGCGCATACGTGCTCCAGGAGGCTCGTTCATCTGGCCGTAAACCAGAGCAGTTTTGTCGATAACGCCGGATTCTTTCATTTCGCCCCAAAGGTCATTACCTTCACGGGTACGTTCGCCTACGCCGGCGAATACGGAGTAACCGCCGTGAGCAGTTGCTACGTTATGGATAAGTTCCATGATAAGTACGGTTTTACCTACGCCTGCGCCGCCGAACAGACCAACTTTACCGCCAAGTGCATACGGAGCGATAAGGTCTACTACTTTAATACCGGTTTCAAGAATCTCGGTAGAAGTAGCGAGGTCTTCAAATTTCGGAGCAGGTCTGTGAATCGGCCAGTAATCGGCTGCTTCAACCTTTGTATCATCATGGTCAACAGTTTCACCCAGTACGTTGAAAATACGACCCAATACGCCAGGGCCTACCGGAACGCTGATCGGTGCGCCGGTATCAACAGCATCCATACCACGAACAAGACCGTCGGTGGAGCTCATAGCAACGGTACGAACTACGTTTGCACCGATGTGCTGCATAACTTCGCAGGTCAGGTGGATATGAACGCCTTCAGATACATCGCCTTCGATTTTAATAGCGTTGTAAATAGCAGGCATTGTTTTGGGAGTAAACTCAATATCAACAACAGGGCCAACAACTTGTACTATTTTACCAGTATTCAATGTTTTCCCTCCTAATAACTATTGCAGCGCCTCTGCGCCGCCAACGATTTCACTAATTTCTCTGGTAATACCAGCCTGCCGGGCTTTATTATAAGAAAGTTCAAGAGTCTTCATCAGCTTGCTGGCGTTGTCGGTTGCGGAAGACATTGCTGTCATGCGCGCACCAAGTTCACTGGCTGCCGACTGCATAAATCCAGCATAAAGCACGGTTTCTACATAATAGGGAACAAGGGTTTTAAGAACTTGTTCAGCCTCAGGTTCAAAAATGATTTCCGGAAGCGTATCTTCCTTTTCTGCCTTGGGTTCATCATCATCCCACGGCATATCCGCTTCAGCAGCGGTATTTGTGCTGGGCGGTACAACCGGAAGAAGGTCTGCCATATCCGGAGAGAACGAAAGCGCCGATTTGAATTTGGTGTAAATTACTTTAACCTCGTCAACTTTTCCTTCGACAAACATCTTGGAAACAGCGGCGGCAATGGTTCTTGCTTCATTATAGCTGGGCTTATCCGAGAAACCGAAATAAGAAGCTTCTACATTAAATCCACGGCGAGTAAAGAAGTCCTTGGCTTTACGTCCAACAGTTACAAGAACGGGATTTTCTTCTTCCATCAAATGTGCCAACGCAAATTTAAGCACGTTACTGTTGTAGGCGCCTGCCAAGCCTTTATCGGCGCTTACTACAACATAAGCAACATTTTTAACCGGGCGTACTTCCAAAAGCGGGTGCTCTTTATAGTTCAGATGCGCCAGCATCTCTTTATCGCTTACGGCACTGATCAGTAATTCTCTTATCTTATCTGCAAAAGGACGGCTTGATGCTGCTTTTTCCTGCGCACGGCGCAGACGAGCCGCAGCAACCATTTTCATAGCTTTGGTTATCTGCTGAATGTTCTGGACGCTCTTCATGTGCCGGTGTATTTCGCGTGGAGTAGCCATCAGTTAATCACCTCGCTTGTCCGGTGACTGCAAATGTTTCCTTAAATTCAGCGATAGCTTTCTTCAAAGTAGCTTCATTTTCGTCAGTGATTTTCTTTTCAGCTACAATGGATTCGCTAACCTGCGGATAGTTGGCTGCCATGAAAGCAAGCAGTTCTTTTTCGAAACGGCTTACATCATGTACCGGAATATCATCTACATAGCCTTTGGTTGCCGCATACAGGGAAATAACCTGTTTGTCAACGGACAGCGGAACATACTGGCCCTGTTTCAGAATTTCGGTCATGCGGGCACCGCGGTCGAGCTGTGCCTTGGTAGCTTTATCAAGGTCAGAACCGAACTGAGCAAATGCAGCCAATTCACGGTATTGTGCAAGGTCAAGGCGCAGGGTACCAGCAACGGATTTCATTGCTTTAATCTGAGCGCTGCCGCCTACACGGGATACCGAAAGACCTACGTTGATAGCCGGGCGGATACCTGCGTAGAAGAGTTCGGATTCGAGGTAAATCTGACCGTCAGTAATGGAAATTACGTTAGTCGGGATATAACCGCCTACGTCGCCTGCCAGAGTTTCGATAATCGGCAGTGCGGTGATGGAACCGCCGCCGGCAGCCGGGTTACGGCGTGCAGCACGTTCCAACAGACGGGAATGTAAGTAGAATACGTCGCCAGGGTATGCTTCACGTCCAGGAGGACGGCGGAGCAGCAGGGACATTGCGCGGTATGCAACGGCGTGTTTGGACAGGTCGTCGTAAATGCACAATACATCTTTGCCCTGATCCATGAAGTGCTCTGCAATGGATACGCCTGCATACGGAGCAAGGTACTGCAGCGGAGCGGAATCAGCAGCAGTTGCGGCAACGATAATGGAGTAGCTCATAGCACCGTGCTGTTCAAGAGTACGGGCAATACGTGCTACGGTGGAAGCCTTCTGGCCGATAGCTACATAAATGCAGATAACGCCGAGGCCTTTCTGGTTAAGAATGGTATCAACTGCAACTGCGGTTTTACCGGTACCACGGTCGCCGATGATAAGTTCGCGCTGGCCGCGTCCGATAGGAACGAGTGCGTCGATAGCTTTAATACCGGTCTGCAAAGGAACGTCTACCGGCTGGCGGTCTGCAATGCCAGGTGCCGGAGATTCGATTTTGCGTACATCGGTAGTTTTGATTTCGCCCTTGCCGTCGATAGCCTGGCCGAGCGGGTTAACGATTCTGCCGAGCATAGCTTCGCCAACCGGAATTTCCATGATATGGCCGGTACGGCGTACAACGTCGCCTTCTTTGATGATGGTTTCGCCACCCATAAGTACAACGCCGATTTCGTCAGGCCACAGGTTTTGTACCATGCCGGTAACGCCGCCGGGCAGTTCAACAAGTTCGCCTGCCATAGCGCCGGTCATACCGCTAACGGTAGCAATGCCGTCGCCGACTTTTTCGATAATGCCGACTTCTTCAAGGTTTACGTCAACGGTGTAGCCGCTGACTTTTTTATTCAAGCTCTGAGTAAGTTCTTTAGCTTCGCCAATCGTTTTTCCGTCTAAATCAACAGTTTCCATTTCGTCAGTGATTTTTTCAAGCTGGCGTCTGGAACTTGCGTCATAAACTTCATCGCCGATTTTGACAATAACGCCGCCGATAATTTCGGGGTCAATAACTTTTTCAAGATATACGTCCTTGCCAAGTTTATCAGCCAGAATTACGGAAACAGATTCATATTCAGATACAGTGAGACGTTTTGCGGTTACTACTTTAACAGCAACCATCTTATCGTCGATGAGGTTGTCATAAGGAACTTTTTCCAAATCAAACTCAAAACCGATAAGGCATTTTCTAATTAATGCAAAAGAGTTTTCGTTCTCCATCTGTATCAATCACCTCCGTACTAGTCTTATTTATAAATTAGAAACAACAAATAGGGTTACCCATAATCCCCATCACACTATTATTTAATTGCGTTCTTTTAAAACTTCGTCCGTAACCGAAACTGCCAGTTCCTGATCTTTGGCAGAATCCAATTTTGCGTCGATAATTTTACCGGCAATTACTGTGCTAAGTGCGATAACTTCCGAGCGGATATCAAGCATAGCCTGTTTTTTCTCCGCTTCAATTTGTTCTTTGGCACTTGCAATCATTTCTTCTTTTTCCACACGTGCCTGTTCAACAAGATCATCGTGCAGGTTCTGGGCAACTTTGGTAGCGCGTTCTACGATAGCGGTTGCTTCGCTGCGTGCGTCGGCAATCATTTTTTCGTATTCGGCTTTAAGCTGTTCAGCCTGGAGTCTTGTCTGTTCTGCGGAATCCAAATCATTTGCAATGCGGTTGCGGCGTTCTTCCATTACATTAAGCAACGGTTTGTAAGCAAACTTCGCGAGGATTGCCAAAAGAACAAGAAAGTTCAGGATTTGCGCAATAAGTGTTGCATTAATATCAGCCAATTATAGCACTCTCCTTTTTCTCTCCAAATCCTTGTCGCGTAGTCAAAATTAGCCTAAGAACGGGTTAGCAAATACAAGTACGATAGCGATAACGGAAGCGATAATAGGAATAGATTCTACAAGGCCGATACCGATAAGCATGTTAACCTGGAAAGTGGAAGCCTGTTCCGGCTGACGAGCCATGCATTCCAGAGCTTTGGAAGCAACAGCGGAGTCGCCTTTGGTAGCGCCGAGAGAAGCACCTACACCGATGATAGCAGCTGCGAGTACGGAGGTTGCGATAATAATAGCGTTTTCAGTCATTTTCAGATACATCCTTTCAAATACATGTTTTTTAATTTTTTTCAAATTATATAAAATTAATTTGAAACAGAGTTAATAAGCTAAAACCGCAAAGGTTTTAGTGATGTGCCCTGAATACAGGAGCAATGGCGGTTAATGTCAGCATTGTAAAGATGAATGCCTGCAAGAAACCAACCACAAGGCTGAAGCCAACCCAAAGTTCCGGAACAATCCACGGTGCAAGCATGTATAATACGATAAGTAAAATTTCGCCTGCGAGGATGTTGCCGAATAGACGAAGGGCCATGGTAAGAGGTTTGGAAAGTTCTTCCAAAATATTCAGCGGAAGGAACAAAACCGAAGGCTGAATGAAGTGTTTAAAATAACCAAGCCCGTGGCGCGCAACACCTAAAACGTAAACGGTAAGCGAAACCATAATCGCCATACCAAGCGTTACGTTGACGTCGTTTGTCGGAGAAGTGAAATGTACGCCTACCTGCGGCAAAAGGCCTATTTCGTTAGAAATAAACAGGTACAGGAACAAGGTAATAATAAAGGGTGCAACCTTGCGGGTTCCCTCAGTGCCCAGGTTTTTGTTCATCAGGTCGCTTAACCAGTCAATCAGCATTTCCGTAATATTCTGGATACCGGACGGTACCAGCTTGGGGTTTCTGGTAGCAGCAAATACAATGACCATAACAATAACCATTGCCAGCCAGGACATATAAATGGACTGCATGTTAACTACTACGCCATCAAAAATCTCCGTTGGCATGTAATGAATAATTTCATTGCTTGCTTCCGCTTCAACATTTCCCATTCTGTCACTCTCCTTTCTTCACGTCTGCCGCTTTTTTAGGGTTGCGGGCCGTGATGATTATTAAATTTAATAATAAAAATATATGCATAAGCAAAAACCCGAGGAACAGCCCTGCTGCATTCAGGTCCAGCTTTAACATAACGAAGGTAATTAAAAACAAGAGTGCCATGCGTTCGAACATATTGCGGTGCATAATGGCAAGCGCATGCTCGGCGGGATGTTTCATCCCTTTTTTTACACCCATAAACACAACAACACTGTCTAAAATCCCGGCGGCAAAACCAATAAGCCAGGTAAAGGCAGTTTGCAGGTTAAAAAAATATATAATAAAAAGTAGTGCAATTAGCGAAAAAACAGCCTGGCGGATGATAACGCTTTTCCATGCCGCATAAACCCTGGCAACCATTTTATTTTCCATCTTTCTGGTCCTTTCCGGGTTTATTTTTGTTGGATGGAAGCAGCAAATCGTTTTTTATCATCTTAAAAATCGTCATAAACGCGGTGAGAACACCGCCAATAGAAAACAACAGCCTGCAGGTGTTGCTTCCGGTATTCAAAAATCCGTCCAGCCATTCGCCGAAAAAGTAACCTGCCAAAATGTTGGCGCCAATTATGCCAACTACTGATGTTGCAAAAACCAAAGCCTGTAATACGGCTGCAATATTAGGGTTCATAAAAAGCCCCCTTGCCTGCTTTCAAGTTTATTATATAAAATTTGGAGTGACTTTGCAATTTATAATAGCAAATTTTCGACAAAATTGTGAATTTTATTTGAATCGCCTATACTATTCTACATAAAACGCGTACGTTTTTCAAGTTTTTTTACGGCTCAAGCTTTAAATTCTGTAATATTTTTATCACTTATGCCGAATTTGTTTAAAATGCAGCCCACAATACGTGCGCATGCTTCGCCGTCGCCGTAGGGGTTAACGGCTTCAGCCATGGCACGGTAATGTTCCGCGTTATCCAAAAGCAGGTTGGTTTCGCGCAAAACGTCTTCGTAAGCGGTGCCGATGAGTTTTACCGTTCCTGCGGTTACTGCTTCCGGGCGTTCTGTGGTATCGCGCAGCACAAGCACAGGTTTGCCAAGTGCAGGAGCTTCTTCCTGTATTCCGCCGCTGTCGGTAAGCACAATATCAACGCGCGCCATTAAATTGGCAAACGGCTGGTAATCAAGCGGTTCAATTAAATGCACCTGCGGCAGATGGCCGAGTTCTTCATTTACAATCTGGCGCACTTTCGGATTTTTATGCACCGGGAAGATTGCTTCCACATCACTGTGGGTGCGCAGCACTTCGCACAGTGCTTTATAAACGTGGCGCATCGGTTCGCCAAGGTTTTCGCGGCGGTGCGTAGTCATTAAAATGAGGCGTTTGCCGCTTTCCAGAACTTCGTGCAGGTTATCATCGTCAAAACGGTAATCCGGTTTAACCGTGGTTTTCAAAGCATCTATAACGGTATTGCCGGTTACGGTAATGTTTGCTTCCGGTACATTCTCGCGCAGCAGGTTGGCTTTGCTTGTAGCAGTAGGGGCAAAGTGGTAATCTGCCAGGGCGCCGGTTAATTTGCGGTTCATTTCTTCCGGGAAGGGAGAATATTTATTGCCGGTGCGCAAGCCTGCTTCCACATGGCCGACTGGAACCTGCGCATAAAACGCAGCCAGTGCGCCTGCAAATGTTGTGGTGGTATCGCCGTGCACCAAAACCAAATCCGGTTTGGCTTCTTCCAAAACCTTCTGCAAACCGCGCAGGGCTTTTTCCGTAACATCATATAATGTCTGCCCGGCGCTCATTATGTTTAAATCGTAGTCGGGAGTAATGCCAAAAAGGTGCAGTACCTGGTCAAGCATTTCGCGGTGCTGCGCAGTTACAGCCACCAGCGGTTCAATTTCATCCGGGTGCTTACGCATTTCCAAAACCAGCGGGCACATTTTTATAGCTTCCGGGCGTGTGCCGAAAACCGTCATTACCTTTAATTTTGCCATCAAACCCACTCCTATCTGTCGTTTAAAATGCCTATCTTTTTAGCGCCTACCGCTACGCCGGATATAATGCAGGCAATAATGCCGGCAGCAAGGTAGCCGTCAACTTCCGTTAAGAGAATAGCCGCAATGCCGAGCACTGCGCTGATTACATACATTAAAAGCACTGCCTGTTTCTGGCTGAGGCCCATTGCAAGCAGGCGGTGATGCAAATGGCCTTTATCGGGCTGAAAAATAGGGCGTCCGTTGGTGTAGCGGCGCACAATGGCAAAAGCAGTATCCATAATTGGCAGCCCCAAAGCAACGGCAGGCACTAAAAGCGCAATGGTTGCCGCACTTTTTACCGCGCCGAAAATAGAAATTGCCGCCAGCATATAACCGATGAACATACTGCCGGTATCGCCCATAAAGATGCTTGCCGGGTTGAAATTATAACGGATAAAACCGATAATGCCGCCTGCAAGCGCCGCCGTAATAACGGCAACCGGGTAGAAACCCTGCTGCAGGGCAACCAGTATAACCGTTACGGAAGCAATGCCGGAAACGCCGGCTGCAAGTCCGTCAAGACCATCCATAAGGTTTACAACATTGGTAAAGCTTACAATCCAGAAAACAGTCAGCGGTATTGATAAATATTCAAGGTAAAAATAACCGCCCCACGGATTGTTGAGCCATTCAATTTTAATATCAAACAGCACCAGCACCAATGCCGCAGCAATCTGCCCCAGCAGCTTTACTTTGGCCGGAAGCTGGTATTTATCATCTAAAATACCAACAATAACGATAAGCGTGCCGCCCAAAAGCAGCGCCATAATATCGCGCGTAATGTGCATGGTGGCAAACACGGCAATAACGAACGCCAAATAAATAGCAAGGCCCCCCAAACGCGGCATTATGCCGTGATGAACCTTGCGTCCGTCCGGTTTGTCGAGAGCGCCGATGCGGAATGCCAGTTTTTTTACATACGGTGTCAAAATCCAGCTGGCTAAAAGAGCTATGATAAATGCTAAAATATACACTTGCAATGTCCCACCTCGAGGCTAAAAAGCCGGAATTCAAATTCAGTTTTAAAGTTAATTAAAATAATTCAGATTATCGTTAATAGTATATCAAAAAAAACGCTGTTTGGAAAACTTTTTTAAATTTTTTTGCAGAAAAGTTACAAAAAAACGCCGCGGCGGCGTAAGCCATTTGCTGCCTTGAAATTTTAATGCCGGCATTGTATAATAAAAGCACAGAGAATCGTTGCGCACACGGTTCTCCCTCACAAAATTTTAAGTTCAGAAGGAAGCCGTATAACCGCAAGTTATGCGGTTTTTTTCATTTATCTTCTAAATGAAAGAATGAGAACTACGAGAGTAGCAAAAGCAATCATCAGAGATAATGCTTCAAACACCGTCATAGTACCACCCCCACTCTTGTGGAGTGGAAAACCGGTTCATCAATCGCCATGCTGTACTAACAGCGTTTGATGGAAAAAGCAATAGCGGCATAAAAAACAGCAGCGTTAAAACGCTGCTGTTTTTTATTTTGGTTTTCAGTTTTCACTGTCCAGAACGGTTATTTCCATTTTGGAATCTTTAAGCATGTCTTCTGCCAGTTTATCCGGATAGGGATTGGCGTAAACTATGCGTTTAATACCGGCGTTGATGAGTATTTTGGTGCAGACCACACAGGGCTGGTGCGTGCAGTAAAGCGTGCCGCCGTTTACGGAAACGCCGTGGTAGGCAGCCTGTATTACCGCATTTTGCTCAGCGTGAATGCCGCGGCACAGTTCGTGCATTTTGCCGGAGGGTACTTTAAGCTGCTCGCGCAGGCAGCCTGTAACGGCGCAGTGTTCCAGCCCGGAAGGCGTACCGTTATAGCCTGTTGCCACAATCTGCCTGTTTTTAACAATTACCGCGCCAACGCTGCGGCGCAGGCAGGTGCTGCGTTTGCTGACAACGCGGGCAATTTCCATAAAGTAATGGTCCCAGTCGGGTCTTTCGTTGGTTGTCATTTCGTGCCGAAAATACGGTCGCCGGCATCACCGAGGCCCGGTACAATATAACCGTGCTCGTTCAGTTTTTCATCCAGCGATGCGGTGTAAACTTTAACGTCAGGATGCGCTTTGTTCAGCACCTCAACGCCTTCAGGCGCTGCTACAAGGCACATAAAGCGGATATTTTTCAGCCCGCGCGCTTTAAGCATGGTAATGGCTGCTTCTGCGCTGCCGCCGGTTGCCAGCATCGGGTCAACAACAATGGTAATCGGGTCTTTATCGGGCGGAATTTTGCAGTAATATTCATGTGGTTCAAGGGTTTCTTCATCGCGGTATAAACCGATATGCCCTACATGCGCATTCGGAATCATGCGCAGTACGCCGCTTAAAAGCCCAAGGCCTGCGCGCAGGATAGGAACAACAACAATATTATTGTGCAGTTTGTAGCCGGTGGTTTCGCAAATCGGGGTTGTTACCGGCACTTCGTCAAGCGGCAGGTCGCGCGTTACTTCATAGGTCATCAGCATGGCAATTTCGTCCAGCCATTCGCGGAAATCGCGGGAAGTAGTCTGCGCGTCGCGCATTTTGGAAAGTTTGTGTTTAATTAAAGGATGTTCTACAACGGTTATCTGCATGCAAATCTCCTCCTTGTTTTATTCAGGAAATCTTTTACAGCTCAGGATACATGGGATATTTAGCGCAGAGAGCGGCAACGCGCTGTGCTGCTTCTGCCTGTTTGGCAGCATCTTCAGGGTTGTTAAGCACAAGCCCGATAATGGCTGCAACTTCTTTCATATCGTCTTCTTTAAAGCCGCGGGTGGTTACGGCAGCTGTGCCGAGACGGATGCCGCTGGTAACAAACGGGCTTTCGGGATCGAATGGAATGGTGTTTTTATTGCAGGTTACGCCAACTTCATCCAGAAGGTGTTCTGCTGTTTTGCCGGTCATTTTCTGTCCGCGCACGTCAACCAGAAGCAGGTGGTTATCGGTGCCGCCGGATACCAGACGGAAGCCTTCTGCCGTTAAACCTTCTGCCAGTGCTTTGCAGTTGTTGATTATCTGCTGTGCGTATTCTTTAAATTCCGGTTTCAGCGCTTCGCCCAAAGCAACGGCTTTAGCTGCGATAACGTGCATCAGCGGGCCGCCCTGTACGCCGGGGAAAATCGCCTTGTCGATTTGTTTTGCGTATTTTTCCTTGCACAAAATAAGGCCGCCGCGGGGTCCGCGCAGGGTTTTGTGCGTGGTGGTGGTAACAACATCGGCATAAGGCACCGGGCTGGGATGCAGGCCTGCGGCAACAAGCCCTGCAATGTGCGCCATATCAACCATAAAAATAGCGCCAACGCTGTGGGCAATGTTTGCCATGCGTTCAAAATCAATTACGCGCGGATAAGCGCTTGCGCCGGCTACAATCAGTTTAGGCTGCGCTTCTTTGGCAATGCGTTCAAATTCATCATAATCAATGCGTTCGGTTTCGTGCGTAACGCCGTAAGGGACTACTTTATAGTATTTGCCGGAAATATTAACCGGTGAACCGTGGGAAAGATGCCCGCCCTGAGCGAGGTTCATGCCCATAATGGTATCGCCCGGCTGCAAAAAGGCAAAGTAAACTGCGGTGTTGGCATTAGCGCCGGAATGTGCCTGTACGTTGGCATGTTCTGCGCCGAAAAGTTTTTTAGCGCGTTCAATGGCAAGGGTTTCAACCTTGTCAACGTATTCGCAGCCGCCGTAATAACGGTGTCCGGGGTAACCTTCCGCATATTTGTTGGTCAGCACGCTGCCCATAGCTTCCATAACTGCGGGGCTGACGAAGTTTTCGGAAGCAATCAGCTCAATTTTGTTGCGCTGGCGTCCGAGCTCTTCGCCCATTGCCGCAGCAATTTCAGGGTCGCATACTGCGAGTTTTTCTAAATTCATTGTAGTCCCTCCATATATTTAATGTAAAACTTAACGTTTTTCGGGGTAATGCGCGCGCTCGCCGCCGATAAGGGGCGGTCGTGTGCGTGCCGCCGTTACAAGCGCTGCGCCGATGGTTTTCTGCGCAAGGCGCACCGGTACAGCCACGCGTTTAAGGTGCATGCCTATTAAAGTCTGGCCTATGTCGATGCCGGCATCGGCTTTAATGCTTTCAACCACAACAGGGTCAGCAAAATTATTGTAAGCCGCCGTTGCCATGGAACCGCCTGCGTGCGGCATGGGGCGGACGGTAACTTCTTCCCATCCGAATTTTTCCATAGCTTCGCGCTCCGTTACCAAAGCGCGGTTTAAATGTTCGCAGCATTGAAAGGCAAGATACAAGCCATGTGCCTTTGCGCTTTTATAAATGCTGCCGAATACGGCTGCCGCCGCTTCTTCCGCCAACTATTTCGCTGGTGCTGCACCCTATAACCAGCACCCTGCCGGGTTTAATGCCGCTTACGGAAATCAGTTCTTCAACTGCGCGTTCCGCTTCGGCGGCAAGTTCTTCTTTCTGCATTATTGCTCCGCCTCCAGCGCCATAATCTTATCGACGCGGCGTGCATGGCGTCCGCCTGCAAATTCGGTTGAAAGCCATACATCAACAATCATTTCGGCAAGGCCAATGCCCGTTACGCGCTCGCCCAATGCCAAAATATTGGCGTTGTTGTGTTCGCGGCTCATTTTTGCGCTGTACACATCGCCGCAAACTGCTGCGCGCACGCCTTTAATTTTATTGGCAGCAATGGAGATGCCAAGGCCGGTGCCGCAGACAAGTATGCCAAGTTCTGCTTCGCCGCCGGTTACGGCTTTGCCTACTTTTTCCGCGTAATCGGGATAATCGCATGATTCTTCGGTATAGGTGCCTTTGTCAAGCACTTCATAACCTTTTTGGGTTAAATAATCTTTTAAATGGTTTTTAAGATGGATACCGCCGTGATCGCTTCCCATTGCGATTTTCATTACAGTCACCCTCTGTCCTATATTTAGTATAAGTTTATTTTAACACAAAACTTTTAAGTTGCGTACTGTTTTTTAACAATGCGTTAATATCGCCGCTTGTTAAAACCTGCCGTCCGGCCGCTTTGTGCATACGGTTCATAACCGCAAGCCCTATGCCGTCTTCCGTTACGCCTTCTGAAAGTATCAGCCCCACGCCGAGTTTATCGCAGCGGCGCAGCAGGCGGTACAGCTTAACGGCAAGTTCCGTTTTGCCGGCGCCCCAGTTTAAAATGTGCAGGTTTTCCGCACGGTGCATGGCTTCTGCCGTTTCAGCGCCGCAAATAACGGCTACCGGAGCAAATTTTGCCGCTTCTTTTGCAAACTGCGGCAAAAGCGCAAGCGTTTCGCCTTCCACCACATACATTTTTGCTTTTGGCGCATAGTGGCGGTATTTCATGCCCGGTGCGCGCGGTTTTAAGGTTTCCGCGCCGGCAAGCGCAGGGTCAAGCTCTACATGCCCAACAACTTCTTCAAGCTGTTCACGCGTTATTCCGCCCGGGCGCAGTATAACCGGCACAGCCCCGGTTGTATCGACAATGGTGGATTCCACGCCAACTTCGCAGGCGCCGCCGTCGATAATGCCGGCAATGCGCCCCTGCATATCGGCAAGCACCGTTTCCGCATCAGTCGGGCTCGGTTTGCCGGATAAATTTGCCGAAGGCGCGGCAACCGGCGTACCCGCAAGACGGATAAGCTGCGCAGCAACCGGGTGCGACGGCATACGCACCGCCACCGTATCAAGACCGGCGCTTACTTCGTCCGGCACAATGCTGCTTTTGGCTACAATTACCGTAAGCGGCCCCGGCCAGAATTTATCAATTAAAATTTCAGCCTGTTTTGTGAGGCCGGTTGTGAGTTTTAAAATATCTTTTTTATCGGCAATATGCAAAATTAAAGGGTTATCGCTCGGACGGCCCTTGGCTTCAAAAATTTTACGCACTGCCGTGCCGTTCAGCCCGTCTGCGCCAAGGCCGTATACCGTTTCCGTCGGAAAAGCCACCGCCTCGCCGCGGCGCAAAAGTTCTGCCGCCTCACGCAGCATTACCCCATCTGTATCATTTTGCAAGTTCCAATAACGTGTCTGCATAAGTTGTTCCTTCTTTCGCTGCAAAAACCATGCGCTCTATGCCTGCATAATCGCGGCGCACTGCCACAACGCCAAAGCCTGCCTGCCTGCACAACGAGGCTACGGCTTCGCCCTGGTGAATGCCAATTTCAAACGCCAGGAAACCGTCTTCGTTTAAATATTTGGGCGCACCCGCAATAATGCGGCGGTAAAAATTAAGCCCGTCCGCGCCGCCGTCAAGCGCAAGCCGCGGTTCACGCCTTACGTCTGCCGCAAGCCCGGCAATATCGGCGCTTGGTATGTAGGGCGGATTGGAGATTATTACATCAAACTTTGCGCCCTGCGGCAAAGCTGCGTATAAATCGCTGCGCACAAAAACAAGCCTGTTATCAACGCCAATACGCTTTGCGTTTTCTTTGGCAACCGCAAGCGCACCGGTCGATACGTCAACAGCAGTGCCGTGCGCTTCGGGCAGCATATCCAAAAGCGATACTATTATCGCGCCGCTGCCGGTGCCAATATCAAGAATCTGCGGCTTTTCAATAAAGCCTGCAAGTTTGGCCGCACATTCAACCAGCAGTTCCGTTTCGGGACGCGGCACCAAAACATCCGGCGTTACTTTAAAATCGTACTTCATAAAAGCGCGGCTGCCCAAAATATAAGCCAATGGCTCTGCCGCCGCACGGCGCGCCACATAGCCGCGGTACTGTGCAAGTTCATGTTCTTCCAGCGGCTGGTCAAAATGTACATATAAAGTTATACGCTGGCACTGTAAAACGGAACAAAGCAGTATTTCAGCATCAAGGCGGGGATTTTCCAACCCTTTGTCTGCGAAATACTGCTTCGTCCAATCCAGCACCCTGGCAATAGTCCATATAGGTTTTGCTGTCATTTTATTTCACCTGCTGAAGCTGCTCACTTTGCCGCGCGGTAATAAGCGCATCTAAAATTTCATCCAAATCGCCGTTAAGCACGGCATCCAGACGGTGCAGCGTAAGGCCAATGCGGTGGTCTGTTACGCGCCCCTGCGGATAGTTATAGGTGCGGATGC
The DNA here is from genome assembly GCA_905207485.1 of uncultured Phascolarctobacterium sp. GTDB lineage: Bacteria > Bacillota > Negativicutes > Acidaminococcales > Acidaminococcaceae > Fusicatenibacter_A. Next base: position 7,145 of record CAJLLL010000027.1, on the reverse strand, counting down.
GTTCGCTGCGGTCGCCCGTGCCCACCTGGCTTTTACGGTCCTGCGCCGTTGCAGCACGCTGTTTTTCCTGTTCCATTTCCAAAACGCGGCTGCGCAGCACACGCATACATTTTTCGCGGTTTTTAAGCTGCGATTTTTCGTCCTGGCACTGCGCCACAATACCCGTAGGAATATGCGTAATGCGCACTGCCGATTCGGTTTTATTAACGTACTGGCCGCCTGCGCCGCCAGCACGGTAAGTATCAATTCTTAAATCGGCAGGGTTAATTTGAATATCTACTTCTTCCGCTTCCGGCAGCACCGCCACCGTAACGGTAGAAGTATGCACGCGCCCCTGCGATTCGGTTTCCGGCACGCGCTGCACGCGGTGTACGCCGCTTTCAAACTTCATGCGGCCGTAAACGCCTGCCCCGCTTAACTGGAACACAACTTCTTTAAAGCCGCCCAGTTCCGTCGGGCTGGCATCCAAAATTTCAAGCTGCCAGCGTCTGCTTTCAGCATAATGCTGATACATGCGGAACAACACGCCCGCAAACAATGCAGCCTCTTCACCGCCTGCGCCGCCGCGGATTTCCACAATCGCGTTTTTATCGTCGTTGGGGTCGGAAGGCAAAAGCAGAATTTTCAGCTTCTGTTCATATTCTTCAAGCTGCGGTTTAAGTTCCTTTAACTCATCCTGCGCCATTGCCGCCAGTTCCTTATCACTGCCGTCGGCAATAATTTCTTCTGCTTCTTCGCGTGCTTTGGCAAGTATTTTATACTCGCGGTAAGCCGTTACAACATCCGTCAGCTTGGCATGCGCGCGGGCGTATTTCTGCCACTCCGTCTGGTTGGCAATAACGTCCGGGTCGCTAATTTTAGCTTCCAAATCCAAATATTTATCTTCAAGTGCCTGTAATTTATCCAGCATTGAGTTCTCCTGTCAGTTTCCCTTCCGGGCAAGCTTCTTCTTCCTGCGCCAAATCTTCCGGCGGCACAACTGCTTTTAATGAAGCAATCGCCACTTCAATCTGGCTGTCATCCGGCTGGCGTGTGGTAAGTTTTTGCAGCAAAAGCCCCGGGGTAATGGCAAAGCGCACTATCGGGTTATCTGCATGAGCGCCGGCGTAGCGGATAAGTTCATAGCTTACACCCGCAATTACCGGCATCAGCAAAATACGTGAAGCAATACGCTCCAGCAAATTAGGCCAGCCTAAAAAAGTAAATATAAACATGCTTATGAGCATGACAATCATCAAAAAGTTAGTGCCGCAGCGCGGGTGCAGCGTACTGAACGAGCGCACGTTTTCTACCTTTAAGGGCAGGCCCGCTTCATAGGTGTAAATGGTTTTGTGTTCCGCACCGTGGTACTGGAACACGCGCTGAATATCCTTCATAGAAGAAATGGCAGCTATGTAGGCAAGGAAAATTGCCATGCGCAAAACGCCTTCCGCCAGGTTCAGCGCCATATGGTCCTGCGTAATATCCGTTATAAAACGCATCGACCACGTGGGAATAACAATAAAGAGCAAAATGGCAAGCCCTGCCGATACGGCAATGGTAAGCGCCATTTCCTTGGAATCAAGTTTTTCGTCTTCTTCGCCGGATACCTGCGCCGAATACGCCAGAGCCTTCATGCCCATGACAAGCGATTCAACAAGCGATACAACGCCGCGCAGAAACGGCTTTTTTAATATAGGATAACGGTCGGCAATGCTGTTTACCGGGCGCACATCAACGGAAATTTCGCCGTCCGGCTGCCTTACGGCAACTGCAACGTGCGTTTTGCCGCGCATCATTACGCCTTCAATAACAGCCTGCCCGCCGACATTCGGTTTCTTATTCATAATCTTCCCTCAAAAAACTCCATATACAAACACAGCAGAGCTTTCGCTCTGCTGTCGGTGAATTATTTTCCATAACGTTTGTTGAATTTTTCGATACGGCCGCGGGCTGCTACATTGCGCTGCTGGCCGGTGAAAAACGGATGGCATTTGGAGCAAACATCCACGCGCAGTTCCGGTTTAACAGAGCCGGTCATAAAGGTGTTACCGCAACCGCAGGTAACTTTAACTTCACTGTATTTCGGATGGATTCCTTCTTTCATTACACTTGCACCTCACTTTTCCAAAAACTATATATAACATGTCGATATTAACGCTTATATATTGTAGCACAGCAAGGCAAGTAATGCAACTGTTATTTTCATAAATGCCTGCCGCCCATAAAAATTATTTGCCTGCCAGTTTTTTAATAAGCTGCGGCGTTGCTGCGTTGTAAATTTCGCCGTCCCATTTAATGTTCGGCCCTTTGCCGCAATGTTTAAGGCAGCCGCAAACCGCAAAGCTGAACCCGCCGCTTACGCTGATGCCGCCGTTTTCCACGCCGTAAGCCTGCCTGATATGTTTAAGCAGCGCTGCCGAACCGTTGGCGGCGCAGTTTTTGCCGCCACAAACCTCCAAACGGTGCGGAGCCGATGCCGGTTTTAAACTGGGATAGCGTTTGATAACGGCGTTTAAAAAAGTTACCTTGGTATTAAGCAGGGCGGCAACTTCTTCAACTGCAATATCCGTCAGCACGCCGCCGTTATGCTCCTGCACTTCTTTTAAAAGCTCCACCAGCGCAAACTGGTTCTGCGGCGCATCCTGCCCTTTATAATATTCAACAGCTTCGTGTATGTTCCAGTTTTCCATATTATTCCTTTCCGTGTAAAAAATAAAACGCAGAGCATTTTCACTCTGCGTTGTCTGTGAAGATGGTGGAGACAAGCGGGATCGAACCGCTGACCTCTTGAATGCCATTCAAGCGCTCTCCCAGCTGAGCTATGCCCCCATAACAATAAAAATTATACTTGAGTTATGTGCGCTTGTCAATACCTGCACAATGGCAGTTTAAATTTTGCCCAGGCGTTTATTATGCGTTTTTATTTTCCAGTGCGGCGTTTAAGCTGCCGCTGCGGAAGCCTTCCAAATCAAGCGCAGCATACAAAAAGCCTGCATTTTTAACGGCAGCGGCAATTTCTTTGCGGTGTGCCGCAGCTTTTGCAAAATCGTTTTCCGCAACTTCAATACGCGCAAGGTTTCCGTGGCAGCGCACGCGCATTTCCTTAAAGCCCATGTCTAACAGCGCCTGCTCTGCACGCTCTACCATGGCAAGTTTTTCCGCGGTAATCTCCTCCCCATAAGGGATGCGTGAAGCAAGGCAGGCATAAGAAGGCTTGTTCCAGGTAAAAATGCCCAATTCTCTGGATGCTTCCCTTATATCCTGCTTGCTGAAACCGGCACTGCGCAGCGGGCTTAAAATGCCAAGTTCCGCCGTTGCACGCATACCTGGGCGGTAATCGTTTTCGTCATCAGTGTTGGCGCCATCGGCAACCGCAGTAATGCCGTGTTTTGCCGCTTCGGCTTTTATCGCACTGAACAGTGCATATTTGCAGTAATAACAACGCTGTGCTCCGTTTTCGCAAAAGCCGGGTATGGCAAGCTGGTTCAGCTCAATTTGCGCATGCTTAACGCCATAACTTTGCAAAATTTTGGCAGCATCTGCCGCTTCGTGCCGCGGATAGCTTTGCGTTGTTACGGTAATTGCCAAAAGTTTTTCGCCCAGTGCTTTATGCGCGGCATACACCAGAAAGGCGCTGTCCACGCCGCCGCTGAAGGCCACGGCAAGGCTGCCGCAGTTTTTTAACTGTTGTAAAAGCAGATTATATTTATTTTGTAATGTTTCGTTCATAGCAAACCCCTCAAATTTAATAATGCAAAATTATTATAATACGCACTGCGCCACTTGCGCAACAAACAAAAACCGTTTAAGATGTTAGCAGAGACAAATTACAGTAAAGGAGCATGATTATGCCAGAATTAAAACCCGGCCTTACCGGCACCGCCGAAACCATTGTACGTGAAACCAATACCGCCATTGCCATGGGCAGCGGCAGCTTGCAAGTTTTTGCAACTCCCTGCATGGTTGCCCTGATGGAACAGGCAGCCTGCAATGCAGTTGACCCCTGCTTTAACGATAGCGAAAGCAGCGTTGGCACTTTGGTAAATATTACCCACGATGCCGCAACCGCGCCTGGTAAAAAAGTTACCGCCACCGCAACGCTTGTTGAAGTTGAGGGGCGCAAACTTGTTTTTGAAGTTACCGCCGCCGATGAAGATAAGCAAATCGGCAAAGGCAGGCACGAGCGCTTTATCATCAACAAAGAAAAATTTATGGCCAAACTGGGCTGACACGTAAACACAAAAGGCATTACGCTTATGCGCAATGCCTTTTTCTTATTTCAGCACTTTATGTAAAAATGCCTTCAATCTTTCGTTTTGGGGATTTTCAAAAATTTCCTGCGGCGTACCTTCTGCCTGTACATAACCGTCAGCCATAAACAGCACTTTGGTAGCAACCTCGCGGGCAAAGCCCATTTCGTGCGTTACAACCACCATCGTCATTTTTTCTTCCGCCAGTTCGCGCATGGTACGCAAAACTTCGCCCGTCAGTTCCGGGTCAAGCGAAGAAGTCGGTTCGTCAAACAGCATAATAGCAGGTTTGGTTGCCAAAGCCCTCGCAATTGCCACGCGCTGCTGCTGCCCGCCGCTTAAACGGCGCGGGTATTCGTGCGCTTTTTCCAAAAGCCCAACCTTGCTCAAAAGCACTTTGGCTTCTTCAATAACTTCATCGCGGTTACGCTTTTGCACCTGCACCGGCGCTTCAATTAAATTTTCCAGCACCGTCATGTGCGGAAACAGATTGAACTGTTGGAACACCATGCCCATTTTGCAGGCAATACGGCGGCTTTCATCGCCCGGAGCATAAACAACCTGCCCGTCCGGCTTGGTTTCGGCAAGTGTCTCGCCGTCGATAATAATGCTGCCCTTGTCGATAATTTCCAGCTTGTTAAGGCAGCGCAGAAACGTACTTTTACCGCCGCCGCTCGGACCTATAACAGCCACAACTTCGCCTTCATCCACACTTAAGTTAATGCCCTTTAAAACTTCCAGCCCCTGAAAACTTTTATAGATATTTTGTGCAACTATTTTCTTCATTATCTACCGCACCTCATTCATAACGGGAATATTTGCGTTCCAGCTTATTAAAACCGTAAGTTAAAACAAGCGTCATCAAAAGGTAAAATACGCCTGCCACCAAAAACGGCGTAATGCTGAAATCGCGCTGAACCAGGTTGCGCGTGGTACGCAGCAGGTCATTCATTGCCAGTACGTAAATTAAGGAAGTATCCTTAACCAAAGTAATGGTTTCGTTGCTTACCGGCGGCAAAATGATGCGGAACACCTGCGGCAGCACAATGCGGCGCATGGTCTGCACATAATTCATGCCCAAAGTGCGGGCAGCCTCATACTGTCCTTTAGGCACAGCCTGAATACCGGCACGGAAAATCTCGCAGAAATATGCTGCATAGTTAAGCACAAATGCCAGAATCGCTGCCGGAAAATCATCCAGCCTTATGCCGATGCCGGGAATGAACGGCAGGCCGTAATACACAAACAGTAATTGCAGCATCAGCGGCGTGCCGCGCAAAAGCCATACATACACGCCGATAATATCGCGCAGCGCCTTAATGCCGGATACGCGGCCCAGTGCCAGAAGCACGCCAAGCGGTATAGAAAGCACAATCGTTATCGCAAACAATCTGATAGTTTCAAGGGTTCCCTCCCACATCTGCGGCAGGATGCTGATAATATAATCCATTTTCTACTCCTCGGGCATTAACAGTATTATGGGCCGGCAGCACAGCCACCGGCCCGCAGCTTACATAAATCTTAATAGTTGGTCAAATCTGCATTAAACCATTGTTCGGAAATCTTTTTGGCAGTACCGTCAGCTTTCATTTCATCAAGCGCTTTATCAATCAGCGGAGCATATTCTTTATCGTCTTTGCGGAAAGCAACGGCTACAACTTCATCGCCAAGGTTTTCTTCAAGAATTTTGTATTTGCCGGGGTTTTTGCTGTCATAGTAACGTGCCAGCACTGCGTCAACAACTGCTGCTTCAACGCGGCCGCTGTCAATGTCCATGTAAACCGCTGCAAAATCAGGATATTTTCTGTATTCTTTCAAAGAATTGCGCATTTCGTCTTTAGCGTCCAAAATGTAGGAACCGGTGCTGTCATCCTGCACTGCTACAACTTTGCCTGCCAAATCGGCAATAGTGTTGATGGTGGAATTAGCCGGAACAACAATAAGCTGAGCGTTTTTCATATACGGTTTGGAAAGCTGGTAAACTTCGGCGCGTTCCGGATTAACAGTAAAGCAGTTCCAGATAGCGTCAATGCGTTTGCCTTTCATTTCAGCTTCTTTGGAAGCCCAGTCGATAGGTTTGAATTCAACTTCAAGGCCTGCGCGTTTGCATGCTTCACGCGCCATATCAATATCATAACCGACAATTTCGTTTTTCTCGTTGCGGAAGCCCATCGGCGCAAAGTTATCGTCAAGGCCTACAACCATTTTTTTAGGGCCGTCGCTGCCGCAGCCGGCAACAAGGCACAAAGCTGTAATTAACGTCATTGCCAATACAAGTAATTTTTTCATTTGAAAATCCCCCTTCAAAAAAATTAAATATCGTTGTTATGTTTTAGATTATACTTTAGTTCGCTAAAATTGTAAAGAGGTAAAATGAAAATTTTTTAAATTTTTTTCGCAGGAATTTTAATGCCCGCCTGCGAATAAACAATACTGTTACTTTTATTACAGGGGGAATTAAAAAGTGCTTGTTACAGACAGAAAAACCGATTACTTTGAAAAACGCGCCGGCGGCACCGGCACCACCATTATGGAACACATCATTGACGAAAAAGTTTACGGCGGCAAAATTGCTGCTTACGCGCGCGTAATTTTAAAACCCGGGTGCAGCCTGGGCTACCACAAACACGAAGGCACCAGTGAAACGCTGTATATTTTAAGCGGCACCGCAGAATACAACGATAACGGCGAAGAAATGGAACTGTTTCCCGGCGACGTTGCCTTTTGTGCCGAAGGCCAAAGCCACAGCATCGGCAACAACGCACATTCCAAAACTGACCTTGTCGTTATGGCACTGATTGTAAACGAAAAATAAACCGCAATCACTGCCCGCAAACAGCAAAGATTTATGTTTTAAACACAACGCCCGGCCTTAATGCGCCGGGCTTTTTATTTTGCTTTACGCCCATATAA
>CAJLLL010000026.1 GCA_905207485.1 uncultured Phascolarctobacterium sp. | reverse complement strand
GGAAAAATTAAAATTATATAAAATAAAAAGCGGCTTAAAGCCGCTTTTTTATTTTATTTTACAAACATCAACCCATCCTGAAAAATGGTCAGTATATTTTTCCAAATCTGGTATGGTAAGTTTAATGGCACTGTTGCTGCTGCCGCACGCAGGATAAACATATTCAAAACGTTTTAATGATTCATCCAAAAAGACCTGTACACCGTCATTAACTGCAAACGGACACACTCCCCCAACTGCATGCCCAATCAACCTTTCAGCATCTTCCGCAGCAAGCATTTTTGCTTTTACGCCAAAACGTGTTTTATATTTATGGTTATCTATTTTTACATCACCCGGCGCAACAATTAAAATAATATCATCATGTACAGCAAAAGAAAGAGTTTTAGCAATCAGGCTGCCGTCACAATTTAAAGCTTTTGCTGCCAGTTCTACCGTTGCGCTTGATACGTCAAATTCTAAAATCTGGTCTTCCATATCAAGGGCTTTAAAATATTCCCTTACTTTTTCAATAGCCAAAAATTACCCCTCCGTTAAATGCGGACCATATCGCGCGTAATAGCAGCAATATTTTCAGCACCGCACATTTTCATAGTATCTTCAAGTTCACCGGCTAATTTTTCAATATAGGTTTTAACGCCTTCTTCTGCACCGCCATAAACAGCCGTTACAAACGGACGGGCAATAACAACTCCGTCAGCGCCCAAAGCAAGGGCTTTAAAAATATCTACGCCGCTGCGGATACCGCCATCTACCAGAACTTTCATTCCGCCGCCAACTGCATGGCAGATTTCTTCCAATACTTCTGCAGTGGCAGAACACTGGTCAAGTACACGTCCGCCATGATTGGAAACTATAATTGCCGCTGCACCGGCAGCATGTGCCTTTAATGCTCCCCTTACAGTCATTACACCTTTAATAATAAATGGAATTCCTGCCTCTTTTACTATTTCTGACAATTCTTCAACAGATTTACTGCCGGCAGGAGGCTGCATATTTTTTAAAAACGGCAGGCCTGCGGCATCAACATCCATAGCTACAGCAAAAGCGCCGCTGTTTTTTACAAGAGCAAGTTTTTCCTTAACAAGCGGTAAGTTCCACGGTTTTACAGTAGGTATGCCAATGCCTCCGGCAACAGCAATAGCTTCCGTTGCTCCCTGCATTACCTGCGGATTTAAGCCATCGCCTGTAAAAGCGGCAATGCCGTTTTCTGCACAGGCAGAAACCAAAATTTTATTATAAGTCAGTTCATCATAAGCATCACTGTAATGCAGTTCTACAGCACCAACCGGGCCTGCAAAAAACGGATAGCTGAATTTACGCCCAAAAAGTTCAACAGACATATCTACAGGTTTATTTTCATGCAGCGTATCCATTTGCACGCGTATTTCCTGCCATTTTTGATAATTGCGGATAGCTGTATCGCCTACTCCCTTAGCCCCTGGGCCGGGAATTGTATTACGGCATGCCAACCCGTTGCATACAGGGCAGGCTTTACATTTAGCATTATCAATGCATTTTTTTGCATTTTGTAAAACTTCATTATAATTCATAACTGAACCTCCCTAAAACCAACTTCGTTTATTATTGTACTATATTTATAAACAAAAAGCATTAGTAAAATAAAAAACTCCGATAAAATACCGGAGTTAATTTTTAATATTATTTTTTCTTTACTTTGCCATTATTCCATGCTTCAGCAGCTTTTTTAAAGGAAGTGAAATCATCTGTGGCAGCATTACAATTTGTGCATACTACTTTATTGAGTGTATCATGCTTAAATGTTCCCATTGTAACAAACTTAGCAGTTTTTTGACCGCATATCGGACAATTTTTTAATTCTATCGGTTTATAGTCGCCGGAAGATGCTTTTTGAAATAAATAGTAAAAAACTCCGGCCGCAATACCGGCAATTACCGAATACATCATCATATCACCCATAAAAATCACCCCTTATATTTATTAAGCTGTTCCTTATTTTTATTTTAACATATAAAACACCAACAAGAAAATAAAATTTAGACAAAAAGAAAAACAGAAACAAAATTGTTTCTGTTTTTCAACATAACCAACAGTTTTATCCACATTAATCTTTTTTAGCACTGGCAATCTGCGGTTTTTTAGTATTTTTTATGCGCAGCGTAACTACAACATCGTCTCCGTCAAGTTCCTGCTTAATCTGCGCGGGAATACCGGCATCATTAATAGTACTGACTATTTTCTTTACGCTGTTTAAATAAATGCGGACATCATTAACAATAACAAGGCGTTTTTTGGGTTTTGGCGCTTCATCAGCCAAAAGTTTAGCTATATATTCATCGGTCTGCTTAACATTCCAGCCATTTTTTATAATCAGCTTTAAAACTTGTTCCTGCTGTTTTCTATCTTTAATTTTCAGCAATGCCCTGCCGTGGCGTTCTGTAAGCTGTTCTTCCTTTAATGCTGTACGAACTTCCAAAGGCAGGTTCAACAAACGCAGTTTATTGGCAATGGTAGATTGCTTTTTACCAACACGTACAGCCATTGCTTCCTGAGTAAGGTTAAACTGCGTCATCAGTTTTTCATAACCTTCTGCCTCTTCCAAAAAATGCAAATCTTCGCGCTGCAAATTTTCAATTAAGGCAATTTCAGCAATTTGCTGCTCTGTATAACTGCTTATAATTACCGGCACATCTTTTAAACCTGCCATTTTGCTGGCACGCAGACGCCGTTCACCAGCAATTAACAAATAATTGTCATCAGTGCCGCGGGCAACCAAAAGGGGCTGTAATACACCGTATTCGGCTATAGAAGCGGCTAAATCATCAAGCGCCTGCGGTTCAAAATCCTTACGTGGCTGATATGGATTAGGCTGTATTTTTTCTACCGGCACGCGCACCACGTTTATTTCACTGCTGAAATGCTTAATAACCGAGCTGCCTTCCTGTTCTGTCTGTAAAATTTTAAAACCGTCCTCAACCATGTTGTACCTCCATTATTCCAACGGATTTTTTTCCGGTAATCCCGCTTTACGCGGATAAGCCTTTGGCGAAGGCTTAATTTTTTTTATGCTCACCACTGCCCTGCCATCATTAAGACCCGGCAATTCAACCTGCTGCGCATTAACAAGTTTACCGCCAAGTACATTTAAAGCCTTTGCAGCAGAAGCAATTTCTTCTTTATATTTTGCACCTTTTAAAGCTACAAACATGCCGCCAACCTTAACAAGAGGCAGGCAATACTCTGAAAGCACCGATAACCTTGCTACAGCCCTTGCCGTAACAATGTCATATTTTTCACGGTGCGCTATATTTTTTCCGGCATCTTCAGCACGCAAATGCACACATTCAATTTGCTGCAAACCAAGTTCATCAATTACCCGCTGCAAAAAGTTTAAACGCTTGGCAAGCGAATCTATCAATACTACTTTCAGTGAAGGGCAGAAAATTTTAAGCGGAATGCCGGGAAATCCCGCACCTGTTCCCACATCCGCCAGAACTTTGCCCGGGAAATAATCCGCATAAGCCATTAAAGAATCAACTATATGCTTTACAGCAACGTCTTGAGGTTCTGTAAGAGCCGTCAAATTCATTACTTTATTGGTTTCTATAAGCATTTCATAGTATTTTGCAAATTGCACAAGCTGCGTTTCCGTTAATTTAAAACCTGCCTGGCTTGCACTTTCTGCAAGTATCTGTTTAAAATCAGTCATTATCCTGCTCCTTACGGCGCTTAACTTCCAGTACAATCATCAATACATTAATATCTGCCGGTGAAACGCCGGAAATACGTGATGCCTGCCCTATTGAAACTGGACGGATTTTATCAAGCTTTTCCGCTGCCTCAGAAGATAATTCCTTAATGGCATGATAATCAATATTTTGAGGAATCAGCTTATTTTCAAGCTTTAACGCACGTTCTACTTCCTGTTTCTGTTTGTTGATATAACCTTCATATTTAGCAAAAATTTCTGTCTGCTCTGCCACAACTTCAGGCAATTCCGGAAGATTAAATTCAGAAACAAGTTTATTATATGTAACTTCACCGCGGCGCAGTAAATCAAGCATTGTCATGCCCGGCCTTACTGGTGCAGTTCCCATATTTTTTAATTTCTGTTCAGTTTCAGCATTAGGAGAAACGTTAGTATTTGCTAACTGATGTATCGTACGTTCCAATAAAGTACGTTTTTGCGTAAATTTTTCATAGCGCGCATCATAAACAAGCCCAATTTGCCTGCCTTTTTCAGTCAAGCGTAAATCAGCATTATCCTGTCTCAAAAGCAGGCGGTATTCTGCACGCGAAGTCATCATTCTATAAGGTTCATTAGTACCTTTAGTTACCAAATCATCAATTAAAACACCAATATAGGCTTCATTTCTGCCTAAAACAAACGGTGTCTTACCGTTTATTTTCCGCATGGCATTAATACCGGCAATTAAACCCTGTGCCGCTGCTTCTTCATAACCGCTGGTACCGTTAGACTGCCCTGCCGAAAATAAACCGCTGATAGCTTTATGCTCAAGCGAAGCCTTCAATTGCAAAGGGTCAAGGCAATCATAATCAATAGCATAACCCGCACGCATCATACGGCAATTTTCCAAACCAGGAATTGTCTGCATAAATTTAAGCTGAACATCAGCAGGAAGAGAACTGGACATACCCTGCACATACATTTCGTTAGTCCGCAATCCTTCCGGTTCAATAAACAACTGATGACGTTCTTTATTGGCAAAACGTACAATTTTTGACTCAATTGAAGGACAGTAGCGAGGCCCCACACCTTCAATCATACCATTAAACATGCCAGATAAATGCAGGTTATCGCGTATAATCTGGTGAGTTTTTTCGTTGGTATAAGTAAGCCAGCACGGAACCTGGCTGCGTTCTTTAATATCACTGATGAACGAAAAATTACGCAGTTCGACATCTCCATTTTGAATTTCCATTTTGCTGTAATCAAGGCTGCGCGCATCAATACGGGCTGGCGTACCTGTTTTAAAACGCATAAGCTCCAACCCATTTTCAAGCAGCGATTGTGATAATTTATTAGCGCTGCGCAAACCATTAGGCCCGGATTCATAATTAACCTGCCCATATACAATACGTGCCCGCAAATAAGTTCCTGTTGCCAAAATTACGCATTTGGCTTCAAAAACTTCGCCGGTTTCCGCCTCTACCCCAACAACTTCTCCATTACTTACAAGCAGTTTATCAATCATCAACTGTTTTACATCCAGTTTTTCCTGATTTTCAACTGTCTGTTTCATAATGGTATGATAAAAAGGCTTGTCTTCCTGGGCGCGCAAAGCCTGCACAGCATATCCTTTGCCTGTATTCAGCAAACGCATTTGAATACAGGCTTTATCAGCAGCAATACCCATTTCACCGCCTAAAGCATCAATTTCACGTACCAAATGCCCTTTAGCAGGCCCGCCAACAGAAGGATTGCACGGCATTAAAGCAATATTGTCCATTGAAAGCGTTGCCAACAGTGTTTTTCCGCCCAAACGCGCAGCAGCCAAAGCAGCTTCTACACCAGCATGACCGGCACCGACAACAATTACATCATAACTATCAGTAATATACATAGTTTCACCCGTAAAAATTATTTACCGATACAGAATTTAGAGAAAATTTCATTAATGATTTCATCACGAACGGCATCGCCTGTAATTTCACCAAGATATTCAGCCGCATTACGCAAATCAATCATAATACAATCATAAGGCAAATGATTTTCAGCAGCAGCCAAAGCGTCATTCATGCTTTCAAGGCTGCTTCTTAATAAACGCTCGTGGCGTGCGTTCTGTACATAAACGCCGTCTCCCAAATGCCTGTCATTTCCATATACAAATTTTTGCAGCCATTCCGTAAAGTCTTCAAAACCTGCACCTGTTTTGGCAGACAGTTCAATTACAGGCGCTGTTTTAAATTCATCAGGCAAAGATTTTTTTACATCTGCACTGCCTAAATCGCTCTTATTTATTATTATAACATATTGACGGCCTTTAACTAATGCAAGTATTTCTTTGTCTTCATCAGCAAGCGGCTTAGAACCATCTAAAACAACTATTGCAAGTTCTGCTTCATTTAAAATACGGCGGCTTTTTTCCACGCCTATACGTTCCACATAATCTTCCGTATCCCTGATACCTGCCGTATCTGCCAATACTACCGGAATACCGCCCAGTAAAAACTGTTCTTCGATAACATCGCGCGTTGTTCCCGCAAACTCCGAAACAATGGCTCTGTCTTCTTTAAGAAGATAATTTAAAAAACTTGATTTGCCGACATTAGGTTTCCCTATAATGGCTACATGCAAACCTTCCCGCAAAATTTTTCCGGTATGGGCATTTTCAAGAAGTTTTTTTACACCGCAGGCAGTTTTATTAACTTCCGTTAAAACGTTGCTGAAAGTAATTTCTTCTATATCGTCTTCCGGATAATCAATTACTGCTTCCAAATTAACAATCACATCAAGCAATTCCCTGCGCAGTCCGCGTACCTGTGCAGAAAGCTGCCCTTCCTGCTGGCGCATAGCAACTTTTAAAGCAGCGTCACTGCGTGATTTAATAATATCCATTACGGCTTCTGCCTGTACCAAATCAATACGCCCGTTTAAAAAAGCACGCTTTGTAAATTCACCAGGTTCCGCTGGACGGGCACCGGCAGCATAACTCAAAGATAGTATTTTCTGTAAAGACCTTACACCGCCATGGCACTGAATTTCAACAACATCTTCCGCGGTATATGAACGCGGTGCACGCATATAAACAGCCATTACCTCATCAACAATACTGCCGTCATTATCAAATACATGCCCATAAACTAAGGTATTAGGTGCATAAGCAGCAAGTTTTTTGCCGGAAGCAGCTTTAAAAATATTCTCGCCAACGTCTAAAGCATTTTCACCGCTGATGCGGATAATGCCTATAGCACCCTCCCCCAATGCCGTACAAACCGCACTGATGGTTTCTTCCTGTTCATTTTTTATAATTTCTTTCTGCATAATTCGCTCTCCAAAAGAAAAACCCAGTACAAACGACTGGGTCTGAAATTAAGAAAATTATTTTTTTAATTCGATTACAACGCGGCGGTAAGGTTCTTCGCCTTCGCTGAGCGTAGTAATACGGCGGTCGTTTTGCAATGCTACATGAATAATTTTTCTTTCATGGGGATTCATAGGCTCAAGCACAACTCGCTCGCCGGTACGTTTAACCTTATCTGCCAGGCGCTGTGCCAAACGGTTTAAGGTTTCCACACGGCGTTCACGGTAATCTTCAATATCAATTACAATTCTGATGCGTTCAGCAGAATTTTTGTTGGCAACAAGATTGGTAAGATATTGTAAAGAATCAAGGGTCTGGCCGTGTTTGCCAATCAAAATACCCATATCGGAACCATGCAGTTTAAAAGTAACTACACCTTCATTTTTATTGATGAATTTTTCCATTACAACTTCAATGCGCATGGCATTAAAAATTTTCTGCAAAAATTCTTTGGCAGCATCAACAGCAGCTTCTTCAATAACATATTCACGTACTGCGGGTTTTGCTTCTTCTTTTTTTAAGTTTTCTCTGGCAATTGCAGCTTCCTGTTTGCCAGCTTTATAATCTTCTTTAATGCTGTCTACGGTTTCATCAACAATATCACCGATTTTTTTTGCAGCTTCTTTTAAAGTTACTCTGATTTTAGCTTTTTTGGCAAATAAACCAAAAATGCCGTTTTTTGCTTCTTCAATAACTTCAACGTTAACTTTATCAGCAGTTGTTTTTAATTCTGCCAAAGCATCATTCAATGCATCTTCAACGGTTTTACCGGTTTTTTCAATAAAATCCATCTTTCAAATCTCCCTTTATTTCTTTCCGTGTTCCATAAAAAGCTGCTGGGCAATTTGAACAATGTTCATTACAACCCAGTAAAGTACAAGGCCTGTCGGGAAGCTGATGCTGATATAACCGATAAAGAGCGGCATACCATAAAGCATTACCTGGTTTTGAGTGGTAGAAGTATCCGGCATTGTCATTTTAGACTGGATAAAAGTAGTAAGTGCAGACAAAACAGGCAATACTGCATAAGCATACATCTCCGGACCGCCGGCACTCATAAAATCACTCAGGCTTTTGGAAATATCAAGACCCATGAACAAAGGAGAACCCTGATACTGGAAATCGCGGATGCCATAGAAAATACCAATCAAGATAGGCATTTGAATTAATAAAGGCAGGCAGCCTGCCAGCGGATTAACACCTTCAGTTTTATAAAGCTGGGCAAGTGCTTCGTTAGCTTTCATTTTATCGCCCTTATATTTTTCCTGAATAGCTTTCATTTTAGGCTGCAAACGCTGCATGGCCTTCATGGATTCAATTTGTTTTTTGGTTAAAGGATAAGTAACCATTTTAACGATAACGGTTAAAAGAATAATGGCAAAACCGTAATTGGCAAAGCCGAAGGAAGCACTGATATTATAAAGAATAGTAATTGCTTCCTGAACAATACTGCTTAAAAAATCCAAATTTTTCAACTCCCTGTTTAAGTATATGTATTTTAAAATACATAAGTTTCAAGTTTAATCAACTGGGTCATATCCTCCCGGATGAAAAGGATGGCATTTTAAAATACGCTTTAATGCCATCCAGCTGCCCTTTATCGCACCTTTTTTCTGTACGGCTTCCAGAGCATACTGGGAACATGTCGGATAAAACCGGCATCTTGGAGGAAACATTGGCGAAATAACTATCTGATAAAAACGGATTAACAAAATAATAACCGTTTTCATATTCTCACCTTTACTTCAATAAGCCTGCCCTTTTTGCTAAACGCATAAAAATCCTGTCATAAGTATAAATATCAGCTTCCACCAGTTTTTTACGGGCTACCCAAATTATCTGCACAGAATCTTTAAGTTCTTCTTTTCTATGTCGGAAAACTTCGCGCATCAGGCGCTTAACCCTGTTTCGTACAGCGGCGCTGCCCATTTTTTTACCAACTGCAAAACCGATTTTTATATTTTTTTCATCATTAGGCAATACATACATTACAGACATCGAATCGACAACCGACCGGCCTGTTTTGTAAACAATCTGAAAAGCATTTTTCGATTTAATTCTGTTTTCTTTTTTAAAAGAAAAATCCCTATCTGTTTTCAAATTATGCATACACACCTGCCCGCATTGAAAAAATAGGCCGTTTAAGCGGCCTATTTATAATATTATGCAGACAATTTCTTTCTGCCTCTTGCACGTCTTCTTTTTAAAACCTGACGTCCGCCCAAAGTTTTCATTCTTTCTCTGAAACCATGGGTTCTTTTCCTTCTAAGGTTATTCGGTTGAAAAGTACGCTTCATGAACTGCTACCTCCTTACTCTTGACAGTTTTATCAAATTCTCTATTTTTAATTGAATTGATAGCTGATAAAATTATATTAGATACTCCGTTCAGTGTCAAGAATAAAGAATGCTTTAAAAGCAAGTTTTTTCTTGTTTTTCCCTTTTAAAACGTTTTTTTGGCAAAATTTTCCCAAAAAACAAAGCGATTGATAATAAATTGTAATTTTGTTAAAATATATTGATAGACAAATTATAAAAATCAGCAGCGGCTAAAAATAATTCAGCGGAAAGGAACACGGCTAATGAATCCCTATAATGTATCGGAAATATGGGAACAACTGCTTCAGCGGCTTAAAAATTCTGTCAGCGAAACGGTTTATAATACCATTATCAGTCCGGCAGTGCCTTTATCGGTATCTGATACGGTTTTTTTAATTGGCGTTAATAACAATTTTTTAAAAAAATGGCTTGAAGAAAACTATAAAACCATTATTGAAAACCTGCTTGCCGAAATTACGGGAAAAGAATTCAGCCTGCAGATAGAAAACCTTGATTTTCAGGCAGCGCCTCCTGTAAAAGAAAATACAGTAAAAAAGGAAATTTTACCGCCACAGCCTGTAAAAAAAGAACCAGTAAAAGAAGCAAAACCTGTTGAAATAACCGGCAGTTATGTTCAGACAGCGCTTTTTGAAGAACAATTTCCAAGCAATCTTAATTCAAAATATACTTTTGATACCTTTGTAATAGGCAATTCCAACCGTTTTGCTTACGCTGCAGCTCAGGCAGTTGCCGCCAAACCTGGTATTGCCTACAATCCGTTTTTTATTTACGGCGGCGTTGGTTTAGGCAAAACACATTTAATGCACGCCATTGGCAACCAGATAAAAAAGAATCAGCCTAACGCTAAAGTTCTTTATATTTCCAGTGAAAAATTTCTTAATGAAATTGTAACTTCCATTGAAAAAAGAACGATGGAAAACTTTAAAAATAAATACCGCAAAATAGACTGCCTTATTATTGACGATATTCAATTTTTGGAAAAAAGAGAAAGAACGCTGGAAGAATTTTTCCATACTTTTAACGCTCTTTACGAAGAAAATAAACAAATTATCATCTCCAGCGACAGACTGCCAAAACATATAAAAAATATTGAGGACCGTCTGCGTTCCCGCTTTGAATGCGGATTAATGGCAGATATCCAATCTCCTGATTTGGAAACCAGAATTGCTATTTTACGCAAAAAAGCAGAACTTGAAGGAATTGAAATTCCTCATGATGTAATAACGCTGGTTGCATCAAGCATTACCACAAATATCAGGGAAATTGAAGGAGCATATACCAAAATAGTTGCCTATGCCGGAATAATGAAGATACCCATTACCATAGAACTTGCCAAAAACATTCTCAACGAAATGGGCGCTATTGTTCAAAGCAAGCAAATTACTTTTGAAGCCATTAATCAGGCAACTGCTTCCTATTTTAAAATTAAGCCGGAAGAACTGCTTACCAAAAAACGTACTCAGAATATTGCAACGGCAAGGCATATTGCCATGTATCTCTGCCGTGAACTGATAGACCTTTCTTATCCGCGCATTGGTGAAATTTATGGCGGACGTGACCACAGTACCGTTATCCATGCTTATGATAAAATTAATGCCCAGCGCAAGAAGGACCCGTCCATAGAAAAAGCCATAATTTATCTGACAGAACAATTAAATCAATAGTTTTCCACAATTTTCTGTGGAAAATGTGTTAAAACCTGTTGATAACATGTTAAAATAATTTAGAGATTTCCAAAAAGTTAAAAATGTTAAAAGTTATGAACAGTTTTCCACACATTATAAACATGCTTTTTTAATTGATTTTATCGCATGTTTTTACATTTTCAACATTTCCACACTTACTACTACCACTACTACTAATTATTTAAAATTAATATAGTGATTATAAAATAACGGAGGTATGCATAACATGAAATTTACCTGCTCAACATCAAGCCTGAACAAAGCAATCCAAACTGTACAACGCGCTATCTCTTCCAAACCAACCGCACCGATTTTTTCGGGCATCCATATCATTGCCGCTGAAAACCTCCTTTATGTACAGGCTATGGATTTAAACATGGCTATTTCCTGTACCGTGGAAAGCAGTACGGAAATTAACGGAGAAATTGTTGTTTCCGCAAAGCACTTTGCTGAATTAATGCGTAAACTGCCAGGTGAAACAGTTACTATTACTAAAAATAAAGAAGAAAGAACCATTACTGTACAATCTGCTAAATCTGATTTCCAGCTTCTTTTAATGAATGAGGATGATTATCCGAAATTTCCGGAATTTAACCCTGAAAAACAGATTGTACTTGAAGACGAAAAAATTAAAGAACTTATTAAAAAGACCATTTTTTCCTGCTCAACTGATGAAGCAAGACCCCTTTTTACAGGTATTCTCGTTGAAATAGCTGACGGAAAAATTACTTTTGTCGGTACCAATACCCACAGGCTTGCCATTAAGAGCATGCCTTACGATGCTGATGAAGACATGTCAATTATTATTCCGGCACGTGTGCTTGCTGAAATTGCCCGCAATTTAAACAGCGACCTGCCTCAGGAAATTAAAATTTCGCTTTTAAATAACCAGATTATGGTTGTAATTGACCAGGTAATAATTGTTTCCAGACTGATTGAGGGCAAATTCCCTGATTACAGACGTGTAATTCCACCTTCTTTCAATACAAAAACCAGATTTAATGTGAAAGAACTTGCCGGTGCTGTAGAAAGGGTTGCACTGTTTTCAAGCGACGGCGATTACAGCATTATCAAAGTAAGCGTTGGCGATGCTGAAATAGTTGTAAGTTCCAGCAGCCCTGATGTCGGCAAAGGCCGTGAGGATATTCAGTGCCGTACTGAAGGCGATACTTTGAATGTGGCATTTAATTCAAAATATATTCTTGACATTTTGAAAAATTTGTCAGATGAAGAAGCAGTTATGGAATTGAATAATTCTTTAAGCCCTGTTTGCATTAAACCGGTTGGCGAAGAAAATTATATTTATATTGTTACTCCTGTAAGGGTTGTGTTCTAAAATGGAAAAATTTACAGTACAAATTGAAACGGAATATATAACTTTAACGAATCTTTTAAAATATGCCAATGTAGTAATGAGCGGCGGGCAGGCGCATGAGCTGATTGAAGCAGGTTTTGTAAAACTTAACGGCCAGCAGGTCAGTGAAAAGCGCAAAAAAGTTTATGCCGGTGATGTTGTTGAAATAAAAGGCATTGCCGAAATTACAGTAGCAAATGAAAATTAATGGGCTTTATCTGCATAATTTCAGAAATTACCCTCAATGCAGTTTGCAGTTTCCTTCGATGGTGAATATTTTTTACGGCAAAAATGCGCAGGGCAAGACTAATTTGCTGGAGGCAGTTTTTTATGCTGCCTTCGGCATGTCTCACCGCACTTCACAGGAAGATGACCTGTTTGGTGAAGGCAGGCGCGAACTTGCCGTAAAAGTTGATTTTACAAGTTTTGATGCTGATTATGATATTAAAATAAAACGTTATGAACAGCATGGGCGCATAAAAAAAGAACTGCTGCTTGATAATATAAATATCAAAGCCAAAGAGCATTACGGAACTTTAAATACAGTTATGTTTTCTCCTGAAGATTTGCAGCTTATCAAGGGTGAGCCGCAGCTTAGGCGGCGTTTTTTTGATATGCAGATTGCCCAGACGGATAAGGCTTATTATGAGTTTTTGGTTAAATATAACCGTTTGCTGCTGCAGCGCAATAAGTTATTAAAATTAATACGCGATGAAGGCAGCGGCAGGGAACAGCTTGCTTTATGGGATGAGGAACTGGCTTCTTCCGCCGCTTTAATTATCAGGAAAAGGCTTGAAGCGCTGAAAAAATTATTGAATATTGCGAGCGGAATTTATGTTTCCATTGCCGGCAGCGGCGAAGAACTTGCCATAAAATATGGTTTAAAAAGCAGCAATAATTTTATTTTAGAGCAGGAAGATAAAACGGATGCTGAATGGAAAGTTTTTTATTTGCAGGAACTTAAATCCCGGCAGGCTCTGGATATTTTACGCGGCAATACCAGTATAGGCCCTCATCGTGATGATTTATTTTTTTATGTCAATGGCAGGCTGCTTAAAGCATTTGGTTCGCAGGGGCAGCAGCGCAGTGCGGCGCTGGCATTAAAACTTGCGCAGCTTGAATATGTAAAAATGGCTGTTGGCGAGTATCCTGTTTTGCTTTTGGATGATGTAATGAGTGAACTTGATTCGGAAAGGCGCACTCATTTGTTAAAATTTATTGACGGCAGGGTACAGACTTTTATTACAGTTAACGATAAGCATTTGATACCTGATTTGAATAACAATGCTTATTTTTATATTGAGAACGGAAAGGTAACACAGGGCTGATGGAAAATGTAGAACAGGTTTTGCTAAATATGCTGCCGGGTAAGGAAGAAAAGGAAGCCTACCTTGTTTTTTATTTGCAAAGCAGATGGAGCAGCATTTGCGGAGAAAATGTTGCCAAACATTCCAAGCCTGTAAATTTAGAAAATAAAGTTCTTTATATAAATACTGACAGTTCCGTATGGTCCAACCATTTGCTTTTGATGAAAAAGCAATTTTTAAAAAATATCAATGGAGCATTAAAAAAACGTGTTGTCAGTGACTTAAAATTTTTTAACGGCAGCGTTGATAATATGTTTTTTAAAAAGAAAGTTAGTTCTGATAAGCAAGAACAGGTTGCGCTTGATAATGAAGAACTGAAAAATATAGAAAGACTTACCGGTAGCATTAAAAATGCTGATTTGCAGAAGAGTTTAATTTCTTTTAAAGCTGCCGCTGCCAAACGTGAAAAGTTTTTAATGGAGCATGGAGCCGGTAAATGCAGCAAATGCGGGGCAGTTATTGATAAAAAAAGCGGTTTATGCAATGTCTGCGAGCGTTATGAAAACGAAAAACAGCATGATGCTTTGGTCAGATTGCTAATGACGGAACCATGGTCTGATTATGAAACCTGTAAAAAAACGCTGAATTGTGATAAAATATTATACGATAGCGTTAAAAGCAGCCTTAAACAGCATTATTATGCCAAAGTTGCCGATAATACGGCTACAAACGCTGAAGAAATGATGGCTGTAATGTTTAAAACCGGCAAGCCTCCGGTTTTAATTGACGATAAAACTTATCAGAATGTTTTGGCCAATTTGCGGAGGAAGTAATATGTATTTGCATTTGGGGTCTGATTTTGTTATTAAAAATACCGATATTATCGCTATCTTTAATATCAGAAACCAGAAAAACAATGTTTTTAAAAATTACCTGCAAAAGCAGTGTGAAAATCATAAATACGAAGTAGTTGATTTATCGGAAAACGGCGAATATTCCAGTTGTATTCTGACGGATGATAAAATTTATCTTTCGGGAATTTCGGCACTTACGCTGAAAAAACGTGCAGAAGATGATTTTGGCATTGAAGTTTACAATCGGGACAGGGATAATTGATGGAGGTAAAGATGTCGACTTTAGAAGAAGCAACAGAAGTAAAAGGGCAGTATGGCGCCAGCCAGATTCAGGTTCTTGAAGGGCTTGAGGCAGTACGCAAACGCCCGAGTATGTATATTGGCAGTATTTCCGGCAGGGGCCTGCACCATTTGGTGTATGAAGTTATCGATAACAGTATCGATGAGGCTCTGGCCGGTTATTGTTCTTTGATTGAAGTAAAAATCCATCATGATAACAGTATTACCGTAAAAGATAACGGCCGTGGTATTCCGGTTGATATGCATAAAGTAGGCAAACCAGCCGTAGAAGTTGTTATGACAATTCTTCATGCCGGCGGTAAATTCGGTGACGGCGGTTATAAAGTTTCCGGCGGTCTGCATGGCGTAGGTGTATCCTGCGTTAATGCGCTTAGTGAACATATGGAAGTTGAAGTACGCCGCGGCGGTAAAGTTTACGGCATTGAATTTGCGCGCGGCAAAACGGTTGTACCTTTGTATGAAAAAGGAACAACCGAAGAAACCGGTACAACAGTGCATTTTAAACCTGATGCTGAAATTTTTACGGAACTTGTTTACAGTTATGAAACGCTGCGCCTGCGCATCCGTGAACTGGCGTTTTTAAATAAAGGCGTAAAAATTACTCTCAGTGATGAACGCAGTGATAAAACTGAGACTTTCCATTATGAAGGCGGCATTATTGAGTTTGTAAAATATGTAGACGAAAATAAAGATAAAATCAACGAAGAGCCTATTTATATCGAAGGCATTAAAGACGAAAATATCGTTGAAGTTGCAATGCAGTACTGCGATACTTATAACGAAAATATCTTTACGTTTGTCAATAATATTAATACCGAAGAAGGCGGCACCCATTTAAGCGGCTTTAAACAGGCTTTAACCAGAACAATTAATGATTATGCCCGTAAAATCGGTACTTTAAAAGAAAACGATGATAATTTAAGCGGTGATGACGTACGTGAAGGCATTACTGCCGTTATCAGCATTAAAGTGCGTGAGCCGCAGTTTGAAGGGCAGACCAAAACCAAACTTGGCAATAGTGAAATACGTCCGATAGTTGATAATCTTGTAAGTGAAGGTCTGGCAGAATTTTTTGAGGAAAATCCTGCTGTAGCCAAAAAAATAGTGGAAAAATCTATTATTTCCGCACGTGCAAGATTGGCAGCACGCAAGGCAAGGGAACTTACGCGCCGCAAAAATGCTTTGGAAATAAGCAGTTTGCCGGGTAAACTTGCCGATTGTCAAAGCAAGGATGCTGCGGAAACAGAAATTTACCTTGTCGAAGGTGATTCCGCAGGCGGCAGTGCTAAACAGGGCAGGGACAGAAGATTCCAGGCTATTTTGCCGCTGCGCGGTAAAATTTTGAATGTAGAAAAAGCACGTCTTGACAAAATTTTAAGCAGTGAAGAAATCCGCAACATGATTACTGCTTTTGGCTGCGGAATTGGTGAAGAATTTGATATAAACAAAGCGCGTTACGGCAAAATTATTATCATGACAGATGCCGATGTTGACGGTGCGCATATCCGTACTTTGCTTTTAACTTTCTTTTACCGTTATATGCAGCCGCTGATTAAAGAAGGGCATGTATTTATTGCCCAGCCGCCGCTGTATTTAGTCCGCAAGGGACAAAAACATATGTATGCTTACAGTGATGATGAACTGCAAAAGGTACTAGATGAAGTCGGTCGCGACAATAATCCGTATGTACAGCGTTATAAAGGTTTAGGCGAAATGAACCCGGAACAGCTTTGGGAAACAACGATGAATCCGGAAGCGCGTACTGTTTTGCAGGTTCAGCTTGAAGACGCTGCTGAAGCGGATGCCATTTTCTCTGTACTGATGGGCGATAAAGTTGAGCCGCGCCGTCAGTTTATTGAGCAGAATGCTGGTAAAGTACGTAATCTTGATTTGTAATAAGGTGAAAAAATGAAAATAAGAAAAAATTTATCCGATGAGGATATGTTAAAGGGCTATGAAGAAGAAGTAAGTTTTGAAAATGCCATTTATGGCGATGAGACTGTAAAAAATAAAAAAGTAAAAAGTGCTAAAAAAAGTGACGGCAAAGAAATTTTATTGCCTGATGAAGCCCTGGAAAAATTAAACCGCTATCTTTTGGAAATCAGCATGGACTGGTTTAAAAATACCAAAGGTGAAGCTGATTGGAAAGTTTATAAAGAAAATGGGCAGATTATTATTAAACCTGCTGCATCAAAGAAGAAAGCCTGATGAAAATAAACTTGGATTTACCGCAGGGTAAATTTATCTTGAACAATGCAGAAGCGGTTGATAATACTTTTATTATGGCATCGGCCGGTGGGCGTAAACCGGAAATAAACTGGTTTAAAACGGCGGCAGAAGGCAAAAAAGTTTACTGTGCCGATAAAGGTATTGAAATTTGCCTTGACGCAGGTTTGCTTCCTGAACTGCTGTGCGGCGATGCTGACAGTGCCGGTGCAGATTATTTACAGCAGGCGCAGAAGAAAAATATTAAAACCGTTTTGTTTAATCCTGAAAAAGACGATACTGATTTACAGTTATTATTAACAATGCTGCCGCAAAAAATGCCGCTTTTAATAACGGGCATTTGGGGCGGTAGGTTTGACCATTTATACAGTAATGTTTTTTCGCTTTTAGCATATAAAATAAAAAATAATGTGCCGGTAATAATGGCGGACGAAAGCGAAATAATGATGCTGCTTACAGCAGGAGACTGTTTGGAATTTATTCCGCAGCAAGAGTTTACAGCACTTTCACTGCTTCCTCTGCAAGACAGCAATGTGAGCATTAAAGGAGTAAAATGGCCTTTAGATGAAGCAGAACTTTTGGTGGACAATCCGTATGCTGTGAGCAATGAAATTACGGAAAAATCTGTAATGATAAAGTGCCATAAAGGATGTACAGGCTTTTATTTAAAAACAAAAGCGAGTGTTTTGTAATTAAGAGGGGTTTAATAAAAATTTATGGAAAATCTTGATTTAATTAATATATTATTTTTTGTTGTTGCCGGTTTTGTAGCTGCATTTATTGATTCTACCGTTGGCGGCGGCGGGCTTATTTCCGTACCGGCGCTTTTAAGTTCCGGCATGCCGGTTGGCATGGTGCTGGGCACAAATAAACTTGGTTCCAGCATGGGCGCTGTTACAAGCGTAATATCCTTTTGGCGTTCAGGCAATCTTAACAAAAAAATGGTTGTAGCATTGGCGCCTCTTTCAATGATTGGTTCTGCCTGCGGTGCTTATACAGTGCATCTGCTGCCGCAGGATTTTATGCGCAATTTGGTAGTTATTATGCTTATCGGCATTGCCGTTTATACATACCGGCATAAAGATTGGGGCAGCATTGAAGGAAAAAAGAATTTCAGCATATTATCTCTTGCCGGAGCTTTTGTGCTGGCACTGGTAATGGGCTTTTATGACGGCTTTTTTGGACCGGGCACAGGAACATTTTTGATTTTTGGTTTTTTATTTTTAGGCTGTGATTTTATTACTGCGGCAGGCAATGCCAAAGCCTTGAACACTGCAAGCAATCTTGCCGGGCTGGCAACATTTATTTATAATGGTTCGGTAGTGTGGATATATGGGCTTATTATGGGTGCCAGCATGATTATCGGCGCTTATTTTGGAACCCAAATGGCCATTAAACATGGCGTAGGTTATATACGCCCTTTGTTTTTAACGGTTACAACGCTTTTAATAGGCAAACAGATATATGATATTTTCTTTAATTAAAGGTTGAGGTGATATTGTGGATTTAGAGACAGGAGCAGGCAAAGTCTTACCGGTTTATATCGAAGAAGAAATGCAGAAATCGTATATTGATTATGCGATGAGCGTTATTGTGCAAAGGGCACTGCCTGACGTGCGTGACGGTTTGAAACCTGTGCACAGGCGTATTCTTTACGCTATGCAGGAAGCAGGCATGGCTTCCAATAAGCCTTATAAAAAATCAGCCCGTATCGTCGGCGAAGTTTTAGGTAAATATCATCCTCATGGTGATACTGCCGTTTATGATGCCATTGTTCGTCTGGCGCAGGATTTTTCTACCCGTTATCTGATGGTTGACGGCCATGGCAACTTCGGCAGCGTTGACGGCGACAGTGCTGCTGCAATGCGTTATACCGAAGTGCGTATGACGAAAATTGCCGAAGTAATGCTGGAAGATATTGAAAAAGAAACGGTTGATTTTGTACCGAACTATGATGAATCATTAAAAGAACCGAGCGTACTGCCTTCTAAAGTACCGGCGCTTTTAATTAACGGCAGCGCAGGCATTGCCGTTGGTATGGCAACCAATATCCCTCCGCATAATCTTGGCGAAGTTGTAGATGGCCTTGTAATGCTGATTGATAATCCGGATGTAGAAATTCCTCAGCTGATGACGGCTATCAAAGGACCGGATTTTCCTACCGGCGCTATTATTTTAGGCACAGAAGGTATTAAAAATGCTTATAATACAGGACGCGGCATTGTAAAAATCCGCGCGCGCGCTGAAATTGAACCTATGCAGAAGGGCAAGCACCGCATTGTTGTGAGTGAAATTCCGTATCAGGTTAATAAGGCACGCCTGATTGAAAGCATTGCCCAACTGGTAAAAGACGGCGTTGTTGAAGGCATTACTGATTTGCGTGATGAATCTGACCGCCGCGGCATGCGCGTTGTTATTGAATTAAAGAGCGATGCTGTGCCGGATGTTGTTTTAAACCAGCTTTATAAACATACGCAGCTCCAAACCAGTTTCGGTATTATTATGCTGGCTTTGGTAAACGGGCATCCGCGCGTACTGAATTTAAAACAGATTTTAAATTATTATCTTAACCATCAAAAAGAAGTTATTACCCGCCGTACCCGTTATGAACTGGGCAAGGCAAAAGAACGAGCTCATATTTTAGAGGGATTGAAAATAGCGCTTGACCATCTGGATGAAGTTATCAGCACTATTCGCAGCAGCGCCAATGCTGATACGGCGAAAGCGGCTTTGATGGAAAAATTTGCGTTAAGCCAGCGACAGGCACAGGCTATTTTGGATATGCGCCTGCAAAGGCTGACCGGTTTGGAACGCAAAAAGATTGATGATGAATATATAGATGTTTTAGAAACTATTGACTGGCTGGAAAGTGTTTTGGCAGACGAACATAAAGTTTTGGGAATCATCAAAGAAGATTTGCTGGAAATGAAGAAAAAATTCGGCGATGCACGCCGTACTGAACTTTCCATTGATTCTTCCGATATGAATATTGAAGATCTGATTGCCGAAGAAGATATTGTTATTACCATCAGCCATCAGGGTTATATCAAACGCCAGACTCTGGATAATTTCCGCAGCCAGAAACGTGGCGGCGTTGGCAAAACAGGCGGCAGCGGCAAAAAGAATGATGACTGCGCCGAGCATTTGTTCCTTTCTACCACGCATCATAATATTCTGTTCTTTACCAATAAAGGCAGAGTTTACCGCCAGAAGGGTTATGAAATTCCTGAAGCCGGACGTACAGCGAAGGGCACGGCAATTATTAATCTGCTGCCTATCGAACAGGGCGAAAAGATTACTGCCGTAATACCGGTTAAGGAATTTAAAGAAGACCAGTTTATGTTTATGGCAACTAACAAGGGCACTGTTAAAAAGACCAACTTAAATGATTTTAACAGCGCGCGTAAAGCAGGTTTAATTGCCATGACTCTTGATGATAATGAAGAGCTTATCGGCGTTGAGCTGACTGACGGCAATAGTGAGATTATCCTTGCTACGCATCGTGGCCTTGCTATCCGCTTTGACGAACAGGATGTGCGTCCGATGGGACGTACAGCACATGGCGTACGCGGCATTCAGCTTGGTTTTGATGACGAAGTAGTAGCAATGGATAGTGTAACCGGTGAAAATGAAGAAGTTTTAACCGCTACCGAAGAAGGTCTTGGCAAACGCACTGCTGTAAGTGAATACCGCAAACAGACACGCGGCGGCAAAGGCGTTATCAATATTAAAGTAACGGAAAAAACCGGTGCCGTTGTAGGTATGAAGGTTATTAATCCCGAGCAGGAAATTTTACTGATTACCGCTGCCGGCATTATCATCCGCATTGATGGTGAAGGCATCAGTCAGTTTGGGCGTAATGCTCAGGGCGTTAAACTGATGACTTTAAACGAAGGCGATAAAGTTGTTTCTTTGGCTGCTGTACAGCACGAAGAAGAATAAAAGTTAAATAAAAAAATCCGTATGGAATTTTCCATACGGATTTTTTTATTTTTGTTATTTACCAGCCGACGCCAATCCATGGCCCGTGATGATGTCCTCCGCCGATACCAATGCCGATACCAATCGGCATACGGAAACCGCCGCCTTCATCTTCATCCAGTTTCATAAACCAGAATTTGTAAACCGTGCTGCCGTCTGCAAGCGCAGCGTTTTCTTCAATGCCGCCTGTAATGCGGTAGCCGTAATATTTGCGTCCGGATTTTTCACGGCTTTGAATAAATTTGGTAAGATAGTTGTAAATTTCTTCGTTGTTGGTTTGCAGGTGGTTAACACGTTCTGCCGGTGCTTTTTTAAATAAGTCCCGTCGTGTGTCATCGTCTTTTACGTCAATATTATAGGCAATGTATTTACCTTCTTCAATTTCCAGATAGCAGTAATCGTTAATGCCCTGCTGCATTTGCTGCTGTACATCTTCAGCGCTCAGCAGCACTTTAACATCGGCTTCTTCCTTAGCATCTTGCTGCTCCTGCACAGCGGCAGGCGTTTTGGTTTCAGCTTCTTTTGTTTCTTCTGCAAAAGAAGTATTAAAAAGGCACATAGTAATGGCAAAAAGTAAAAATAATTTTTTCATAGGCGCACCTTCTTTCTTAATTTAATTTTAAAATATGCTGAACAGAGTGTCAAATAATAAAAAAATGGGACGTTTTTCATCCCAGAGTGGTTTTACTTAAATTTTTCTGAAAATTAAAAGCCTAAAATATTCAATTTCTGTAACAAATGTGTTAAAATTACTTTAAATACTGATTAAGTTTAGGATGTGACGAAATGGATTTTATCAAAGAGGCAGACGTCGTTGTTGTTGGCGGCGGCGTTGTTGGCTGCGCAATTTTGCGTGAGCTGTCAAAGTACGATGTAAAATGCGTTTTGCTGGAAAAAGAACCGGACATTGCCTGCGGTACTACCAAAGCTAACAGTGCTATTCTGCATGCTGGTTTTGATGCGCCTACCGGAAGCAATAAGGCGATTATGAACGTTTTGGGTAACCGCCTGTACCATGAACTTGAAGATGAACTGGACCTTGATATTAAATGGACCGGTTCCCTGGTTGTGGCAACCAATGATGAAGAAGTTGAAACTTTAAAAGAATTGTTGGAACGCGGCAAAAATAACGGCGTGCCTGATTTGGCAATTTTAAGCCGTGATGAAGTTCTGGCTAAAGAGCCGAATCTTACAACTGCCGTTGCTGCTTTGTGGGCTCCTACTGCCGGTGTTTGCTGGCCGTTTGAAGCTGCGCTGCGTTTTGCACAGTGCGCTGTACAAAATGGGGCAGAAGTTATCCGCAACTGCCGCGTAACAGGTTTTGTTAAGGAAGACGGTAAAATTACTGCTGTTGAAACTAATCTTGGTTTAATTAAAACAAAATGCGTAGTTAATGCAGCAGGCGTTTATGCCGATGAAGTTGCTTACCTTGCAGGCGATAACAGCTTCAAAATCCATCCCCGCAAGGGCGAATATATTTTATTTGATAAAACTGCCTGCAATGATTTGGTATATGGCGTTGTTTTCCCGACGCCTGCTAAAAACAGTAAAGGTATTTTGGTCTGCACTACTACGCATGGCAACACCTTTATCGGCCCTAATGCCAATGATATGGATGATAAGGAAGATACCAGCGTTACGGCACAAGGTATGGACCAGATTATCGCATCTGCACGTAAGCTGATACCGAACCTGCCGATGGGTGCAGCTATTACCGAATTTGCAGGTTTGCGCGCAGTATCTGATAACGGCGATTTTATTATCGGCGCTTCCTGCGTGGAAGGTTTGTTTAATGCTGCCGGCATGCAGTCTCCCGGTTTGACGGCTGCTCCTGCCGTTGCAGAAGAAATTGCCGAAGCTGTTGCCAAATATCTGCCGATGTCTAAGAAAGCAGATTTTAAAGCTGCTTTGCCGAAACAAATTCATTTTACCCGTTTGACTGACAGCGAAAAAGCGGCTGTTATTGCCGATGAGCCTTTATTCGGCCGTGTTATCTGCCGCTGCGAGACTGTTACGGAAGGCGAAATTGTAGCAGCTATTAAAGCTCCTTGCGGCGCAACTACTGTTGATGCCGTTAAACGCCGCACCCGTGCAGGCATGGGACGCTGCCAGGGCGGTTTTTGTGGTCCGCGCGTAACACAGATTTTGGCGCGTGAACTGGGAATTTCCGTTGCTGATGTACTTAAAGAACGCAAAGATTCGCATTTATATTATGAAAAAACTGACGTGAAAGGCGGGCAGGAATAATGAAAGAGCTTAAAGACCTTTATGATATAGTAATTGTCGGCGGCGGCCCTGCCGGACTTTCGGCTGCTTACAGCGCATGGCAGAACGGCGCTAAAAGCGTGCTGGTAATTGAACGTGACCGTGAACTTGGCGGTATTTTGCAGCAATGTATTCATAACGGCTTTGGCCTGCACCATTTTAAAGAAGAACTTACAGGCCCCGGTTATGCACACCGCTGCATTGAACTTGTAAAAGATAAACCGGAAATTGAATGTCTGACTGATACAATGGTTTTGAGTGTAGAAAAAGATAAAACTGTTGTTGCGGTAAGCCCTGATTATGGCTTGATTAAAGTTAAAGGCAAAACCGTTATTTTAACGATGGGCTGCCGTGAACGTACCCGCGGTGCTATCCGTATTCCGGGAGAACGCCCCGCAGGCGTATTTACTGCCGGTGCTGCTCAGCGCATGGTTAACATGGAAGGCTATATTCCCGGCCATAAAATTGTTATTTTAGGCAGCGGCGATATCGGCCTTATTATGGCACGCCGCATGAGCCTTGAAGGCTGCAAAGTACAGGCTGTTCTCGAAATTTGCCCGTTCTCTAACGGTTTAACCCGTAATATCGTGCAATGCTTGAACGATTATAATATTCCTCTGTATCTTTCTCATACCATTGTAAAAATTCACGGCAAAGACCGTGTAAACGGCATTACCGTTGCTAAAGTCGATGAAAAAATGCGTCCGATTCCCGGAACAGAATTTGATATTGACTGCGATACGGTTCTGCTTTCCGTTGGCTTGATTCCGGAAAACGAACTTAGCCGCGGTTTGGATTTAAAAATGCATCCGCTTACTAACGGTCCTGTTGTGGACCAGCACAGACAAACCAGCCTGCCCGGTTTTTATGCAGCAGGCAATGTAGTGCATGTGCATGATTTGGTTGACTTTGTATCGGAAGAAGCTGAAATTGCCGGTAAATTTGCTGCACTGGAAGCTCAGGGGAAACTGGATGGCAATACCAGATTTGTTAATGTAACTGCCGAAAATGGCGTACGTACCTGTGTTCCTCAGTGCCTGAACCTGCCTGAAGGCGGTGAACAGGTACGCTTGTTTATGCGTGTGGCAAACCCTGAACGTAAGGTTAAACTGGTAGTAAAAAGCGGCGATAATGTAGTGCTGCAAAGAATGCTGCCGGTTGCTAAACCGAGCGAGATGATTGCGGTTGATATTCCTGCTGCCAAAACTGAACTTATCGGCAGCAGCCTGACAGTATTTTTGGATAAGGAGGCGTAAGGCTGATGCTGGAAAATCGTGTAATGAACTGCATTATGTGTCCTATGGGCTGCGAAATGACTGTTACCATTGATGATGGTAAAGTAGTTGATGTTAAAGGTAATACCTGCCCGCGCGGGGCTAAATATGCAAATGATGAAGTAACGGCACCTAAAAGAATGCTCACAACAACTGTACGCATCGAAGGCGGTATGATGCCGCTGCTGCCTGTTGTATCCGAAACTGTACTGCCTAAGGAAAAAGTTTTGGACTGCGCTGCTTATTTGCGCGGTGTAACAGTTAAAGCTCCGGTAAAAACCGGCGATGTAATTGTTGAAAATATTTTGGGGCTTGGTGTTAATATTATTGCCAGCCGCGACATGCTGTAAAAAATTTATCAAAGAGGTGCCAAAATGGATTATCTTGATAATTTAGTACTTGCTGTTAACGATGTTTTATATGCATATGTTTTGATTATACTTTTGGTAGGCCTTGGCATTTGGTTTACCATTAAAACAGGTTTTGTGCAAATCCGCTGCATTAAGGAAATGGTGCGCCTTTTGTGCACCAATGTAGGCGCATCTACCGAGAAAAACCATATTTCTCCTTTCCAGGCTTTTTGTATCAGTACGGCTTCCCGTGTAGGTGTCGGTAATATTGCCGGTATAGCTATTGCAATTATTGTCGGCGGTCCTGGTGCTATTTTCTGGATGTGGGTAATGGCAATTGTAGGTTCTGCCACCGGTTTTGTAGAAAGCACGCTGGCACAGATTTATAAAGTACCGCGTGCCGAAGGCGGGTACCGCGGCGGTCCGGCTTACTATATTCAAAATGCTTTGAAAAATAAATTTATGGCAATTTTGTTTGTAGTTTTAATTTGCAGCACATATGGTTTGATTTTTAACTCGGTACAGGCAAATACCATTACTCTTTCTTTACAGGGAGCTTTTGGCTTTGACAGAACTACTGTGGGCATTATCGTATCCATTATGACAGCTATGGTAATTTTCGGCGGAATTAACCGTATCGCCAAAGTTTCCGAATGGATGGTACCTGTAATGGCTGGTATCTATCTGCTGATTGCTTTTTATATCGTTGTTAAAAATATCGGCTTAATGCCGCAGGTTTTATATGATATTGTTACTTCTGCTTTCAGCTTAAATGCAGCTTTTGGCGGCGGTATGGGCCTTGCTATGATGACCGGCATTAAACGCGGTTTGTTCTCCAACGAAGCAGGCATGGGCTCTGTTCCTAATGCTGCGGCAACTGCTACTACCGACCATCCTGTAACTCAGGGTTTGATTCAGGCTTTGGGCGTATTTGTTGATACCCTTTTGGTATGCACTTCTTCCGCTTTTATTGTTATGCTTTCTAAAGATTATATGGGCGTAGGACTTAACGGTATTGAACTTGTTCAGTATGCATTGGTAGAACATATCGGAGCATGGTCTTCTATTTTCCTTGCGGTAATGATATTCCTGTTTGCATTTAGTTCTATTATCGGCAACTACTATTACGGTGAAATTAACATCGCCTTTATGTCGCAAAACAGAATGGTGTTGAATGTTTTCCGTGTTTTTGTAGTAGCAATGGTTATGTTTGGTTCTATTGCCAAAGTAAGCCTGGTATGGAACCTTGCTGACCTTTTTATGGCGTTAATGGCTATCACTAACCTTGTCGCTATCAGCAGATTGGCTCCTCATGCTTACGTGGCTTTAAAAGATTATCTGGCACAGAAAAAGGCCGGTGTAAAAGACCCTGTTTTTAAAGCATCTGTATTAAAAGACCAAACCGGTGTAGAAGTTTGGAAAGATTAATTTTTGAATAATTAAAACCCGCAGGTTATTAATGCCTGCGGGTTTAATTTTTCTTGAAAATGACTATGAGGTCAGTTATAATATAAAATAATCTTTTAATTAAAACATAAAGATATGAATTTAAAGTGAAAGATGGCTGATAAAAATGAAGTTTAAATTTCAGTTGGCACCGCAGGATATATTAAGTATCATTTTGTTGGCGGCATGTTATCCACTGGCACAGATTTTGCCGCCTGAATGTGGATGGGAAAATGGGCTTATAGAAAATACACAGGCTGTATTATTATTGTTTGGCGCTATGTTTTGTTTTAACTGTGCTTATTATTCTGTTAAAGGCCTCGGTTACACTATCGGCTGGCTGTATTTTATAATGTTTATGCGTGAACTTAGTTGGGGAAGGGTATTTTTTCCAACCGGAGAAGTTGATGAACTTGGCCCTAAATTTATCAGCATGAGCAGTATTCCACAGCATGATTTCATTAATGCTGCCATTGGCATTGCAATTGTAATTTTGCTCTATGGTTTATATAAATATATGCCATGGAAGAAATTCATTTTTGAAATACCCTTTCCGGTAATATCGGCAATTGTTGGCATTGCAGCCATTATTTTGCAGTATGGCGGTGAACATGTATGGTTTACGGCCTTTACTCATGCGCAAAATCAGCTGTTGGAAGAGTTTGCGGAAATGATAGTTTATACTGAAATGCTTAATATGACGCATTATTATGGTTTCCACTACTTAAAAAATGTAAAAAACTAAACAAATTTTTCAAAAAAGTAGTTGACAGCGGCACAATAAAGTGCTAATATATACAAGTCGCTGGAAAACGGCAGCACCTTGAAAACTGAACAAGAACCAAGAAAAAGCGAATGTGCG
>CAJLLL010000025.1 GCA_905207485.1 uncultured Phascolarctobacterium sp. | reverse complement strand
CCAAGCCAGTAACCGTCAAGTGCGCGGATATAGCTCATAATAACAGGAGTACGCATATGCGCAAAAGTCTGCACAAGGCTGCCCTGCCCTATTACCGCACCGGCTACCAGAATCATCTGCCACAGGCGCGGTGCTTTATAATAAGCAGCATAAGCCGCTACGAAAAAGGCGGGATGCCCGATCATAAATTCTTTGGTGCGCGGACGTGCATACATAAGCTGCTCCAGCATAGCGCGCATTTTAAGTTCAATACCCCAAACAGGCACGCCGGAAGTATGGCCGCTGCGGCCAACAAAAATATAAACCACAAAAGCCAGCACACCTAAAATGAAAAGGTGTTCCAGGCGGATATGCGTAGATAAAAGATAACGGATATCATCAATAATACCGCCGCCGGTTTTGCCGCCGAAAACATTAAAGCGTTTAACATACCACAGCAGCATTAACAATACCGGCATAATAAATGTAAGTTTTACGCCGCGGTAAATATCAATTTCCAAAAAGAAACGTACATCGCCCAGCAGAGCGGAAATCATTGCTGCTCCGCACAAAGACATCAGTACGGCAGCGCCAAGCTGCACCGTAGTGCGCATAATGAACTGCACCATGCATTTGCAGCGCACTTTAACGTTATTCCACCACTCTACAACAACAATCATTGAAAGCACGGGGAACACACATGCAGAAGCAAATGCCAAAGCCTGCCTCAGCAGCGGCGACTGCATTTTAAACAGCAGCGCGCTTACACAGACACCGGCAGAAACCATAATAATGTTCTGCCATTTAAACGGCAAAAAGCCAAAGGTAAGGCTTAAATACATAATGCAGGCTGCCACAACGGCAAGCGCCGGCAAAACAAGCAGTTTTTTTTCGGGGAAGTAGCCGCTGCCGCTGCCATCAGGATTTACAAAAGTATCACTGGTGCCAAGCTTAAAGCCGCGTCCTTCCACATCAGCGGCAATACTGCTTACATAGTCAAGGTTAAGTTCTAAAATATCCTGCCCGTTCTGCGGCAGCATAAAAGGTTTAATATAATTAATGCGGATATTGCGTTCTTCATCGGTTAATGCCCAGCGACGCAAGGCTTCCGGCATTTTCAGCTTACGCTGTTCATCCTGCCCGATAATATAAGAACGCGCTACCTGGTAATCCATTTTTTCCGCCAGCGAAATTAATCCTTCCATTGGCGCAAACTGAAGCTGGGTATAATGCTCCACCATACCGAACACCATATTATGGCTTTTCAGTTTTTCTGCCATATAGTCCAGTTTATTGGGGAAACCTACAACTTCCTTACCGCAGCCGATATAAGAAACAACATTGGCTCCGGATTGGTCAATACGCTCAAAAACGCTGTCAATCTGCGCTTCTGTTACAGGCAGGTAATTTTGCGGACGGACGATAACATTAAAGCCCGCACCGGCTACCTGCTGCATTTCTTCGGTAGAAAGCCCGAGCGGAGCCTGCATGAGCGGCTGCTTGGTATCGTAGTTGTCTTTTTCAAGGATGCGCGGGTCACCCAATACGCGGATAATGCGCGGAGACTCGCTTACAACGGTAATGCGGCTGTCTGCATAGCGCAGGTGCAAATCTTCCTCAACTTCTTTAAAAGTTACGTGAGAACTGCCGCCGGTAATATAAACAGCATCGGCAATTATTTCATCCTGCATGGCAGCAGCAAACCTGCCGCCGGTGCCGTTTACTCCGTCCTGCAAAAGTTCACGCCCGGTTACTGCGTAAACAAGCCCTTTATCGTTAAGTTTCTGCAATGTAGTATCAAAAACTATCAGAGAAGTTACGCCGGCATCTTTAAATTTTTTCAGCACATCATCAAACGGCAGGCCTTCCCAGGCTGCAAGCTGCTGCAAGCCTTCGTACTCCATTGCCATTTCCACGGTATCGTTTTGTTTTTCAATTTCGTATCTGCTGTAATTAAGCCACAACGCACCGATAAGCCCGATGAGCATAACTGCAAGCAGGAACGGATTATAACGGCTTTTCATCGCTATCTCCACCCACTACCGTACTTAAATTTTCTTTTGCTGCGACCTTAAATAAGCCTCAATAAACATATCAAGCCCGCCGTCCATTACTGCCTGGACATTGCCGGTTTCTGCTCCGGTACGGTGGTCTTTAACCATTTTATAAGGCTGGAATACATAGGAGCGAATCTGGCTGCCCCATTCAATATCCTGGTAATCGCCGGCAATATCGTTTTTCAACGCTTCCTGTTTTGCACGTTCAAATTCATATAATTTGGCGCGCAAAAGCTGCATGCAGCGTTCACGGTTCTGAATCTGCGAGCGTTCGTTCTGGCACTGTACAATAATGCCTGTCGGCAAGTGCGTCATGCGCACGGCGGAACTTGTTTTGTTAACGTGCTGTCCGCCTGCGCCGCTGGCGCGGTAAGTATCAACTTTTAAATCCGAAGGGTCAATTTTAATATCAACACTGTCATCCAGTTCCGGCATAACGTCTACCGCCGCAAAAGAAGTATGGCGGCGTGCGTTGGCGTCAAACGGAGAAATGCGCACAAGACGGTGCACGCCTTTTTCGCTGCGCAGATAACCGTAAGCATTATGGCCGTTAATTTGCAGCGTTGCGCTTTTTACGCCTGCTTCATCACCCGGAAGGTAATCAAGCATTTCTATCTGGAAGCCTTCACGTTCAGCATAGCGGGTAAACATGCGCAGCAGCATGCTTGTCCAGTCCTGCGCCTCTGTTCCGCCGGCACCGGCATGCAGGGTTAAAATAGCGTTATTGGCATCATATTCGCCATTAAGCAGCATGCCGAGTTCCAAATGCTCAATTTCAGACTTGGCTGTTTCCAAACCGGCGGCAAGTTCTTCATCCATGCCGGAATCCGGTTCTTCCAAAGCCAGTTCCACCATTACTTCCAAATCGTCCAGCCTTTGTTCAAGGGTACGGACGGTATCAACTTCTGCTTTAAGCTGGGTTACTGCCTGCGCAGTTTTCTGCGCTGCATCGGGGTCGTCCCAAAAATCGGGCGCACCCATTTTATGTTCTAATTCAGCAATGCGGTCTTCTTTGGCAGCGACGTCAAAGAGACCCCCTCATTTCCTCTAATTTTTGCTTTAATGCGGATATTTCAGGTTTATATTCCTCTATCAGCACCAAATTCACATCCCTTCATAGGTAATATATTTTAGTTTATGTTTTTTTATTTATCTTTGCCGCAGCAGTTTTTATATTTTTTGCCGCTGCCACAGGGGCACGGGTCATTACGGCCTGGTTCATCCTTTTTTACAACCGGCTGTTTGGTACCTTCATCCTGCGCATTGGTAGAAGCGTTTTCAAGACGGTCTTCAACCTTGGGCTGGGTAACTACGTTTACACGGTAAATGTAGCGCACAACGTCATCCTGAATGGCATCAATCATAGCCTGGAACATATCATAGGCTTCAAATTTATATTCAACCAGCGGGTCTTTTTGTCCGTATGCGCGCAGGCCAACGCCTTCACGCAGCATATCCATGGCATCAAGGTGTTCCATCCAGTGATTGTCTACTACTTTAAGCATTACAAGGTTTTCCAGTTCACGCATCAGTTCCGGAGTAATTGCGGCTTCGCGTTCTGCGTAATGCTCGTCTGCAACTTTATGCAGGTATTCTTCCAGTTCTTCACGGCTGAGGTTCTGCAAATATTCAACAGTCAAAAGTCCGTGCGGAGCGTAGAATTCTTCGGCATAATTAATAAGTGCCTGCAAATCCCAGTCTTCGGAATAAACCTCTGGCGGCGCATACATGGCCATTGTGCGGTCTACAACCTTATGCACCATTTCCATAATGGTATCGCGCAGGTTAGCCTGCTGCAAAATCTTGCGGCGCTGGCTGTAAATAACTTCACGCTGCTGGTTCATTACATTATCGTATTCCAAAACCTGTTTACGGATGGTAAAGTTGCGTGCTTCAACCTTCTTCTGTGCAGATTCAATGGATTTGGTTACCAGTTTATGTTCAATGGGTTCGTCTTCTTCCATGCCCAGTTTATCCATAATGCCGGAAATATTATCCGAACCGAACAAACGCATCAGGTCATCTTCCAAAGACAGGAAGAATTTGGAAGAACCGGGGTCGCCCTGGCGGGCGCAGCGTCCGCGGAGCTGATTATCAATACGACGGCTTTCATGGCGTTCCGTACCGATGATATGGAGCCCTCCAAGTTCAGGCACGCCTTCGCCAAGCACAATATCGGTACCGCGGCCTGCCATGTTGGTAGCAATGGTTACAGCGCCGTACTGGCCTGCATGGGAGATGATTTCAGCTTCTTTTTCGTGATATTTTGCGTTGAGGACGTTATGAGGAATACCGCGGCGTTTCAGCATAGCGGA
Organism: uncultured Phascolarctobacterium sp.; assembly: GCA_905207485.1. Classification (GTDB taxonomy): domain Bacteria; phylum Bacillota; class Negativicutes; order Acidaminococcales; family Acidaminococcaceae; genus Fusicatenibacter_A. Next base: position 24,349 of record CAJLLL010000025.1, on the reverse strand, counting down.
AAGTTCTTCGGACTGAGCGATAGAAGTTGTACCTACCAGTACCGGACGGCCGGATTTATGGCATTCTTCAATTTCCGCAACGGCAGCTTTATATTTAGCGCGTTTGGTTTTATAAATAACGTCCGGATAATCAATACGAATCATCGGTTTGTTAGTCGGGATTACGACAACATCCAAACCATAAATTTTCTGGAATTCCTGTTCTTCCGTTTTAGCAGTACCGGTCATACCGCTGAGTTTGTTGTACATACGGAAGTAGTTCTGGAAAGTGATGGTTGCCAGGGTCTGGCTTTCGCGTTCAACCTTAACGCCTTCTTTGGCTTCAATAGCCTGATGCAGGCCTTCGGAAAAACGGCGGCCAAACATGAGGCGTCCGGTAAATTCGTCTACGATAATTACCTGGCCATCTTTAACAACATAATCTTTATCGCGGTGCATAATGGCTTTGGCTTTTAAAGCGCACATTAAATGATGCGAGAAGTCAACGCCGTGTTCAGCATCGTAAAGGTTGCCGATGCCAAGCATTTTTTCTGCTTTGGCAATACCGGTTTCCGTAGGAGCAACCGTTTTAAGTTTTTCATCAACGGTATAATCTTCGCCTTCCGTCATATTGGCAACAACATGTGCCAGTACGCGGTACAAATCGGTAGATTTTTCGCCCGGGCCGGAAATAATAAGCGGGGTACGCGCTTCATCGATTAAGATACTGTCTACCTCATCGACTATGCAGTAATTAAGTTCGCGCTGAACCATCTGGTTTTCATCAACAACCATGTTGTCACGCAGATAGTCGAAACCAAACTCGTTATTGGTGCCGTAGGTAATATCGGCAGCATAAGCCGCTTTGCGGTCGGGATAATCCATATCGTGCACAATAAGGCCAACGCTGAGTCCAAGGGCTTTATAAATGCGGCCCATATCCTGGCTGTCGCGGCGTGCCAGATAATCGTTGACGGTAACAACATGCACGCCTTTGCCGGTTAATGCGTTTAAATATGCAGGCAAGGTTGCAACAAGCGTTTTACCTTCGCCGGTACGCATTTCGGCAATTTTGCCGCGGTGCAGTACGCAGCCGCCGATAAGCTGTACGTCAAAATGGCGCATGCCGGTAATACGTTTGGAAGTTTCGCGCACAACGGCAAAAGCCTCCGGCAAAATATCATCCAAAGTTTCGCCTTTGGCAAGGCGCAGTTTGAATTCTGCGGTTTTAGCAGCCAGGTTGGCAGAGCTTAACGCCTGCATTTCCGGCTCCAGCGCATTAATTTTATCAACAAGGACTTGTATTTCTTTTAACTCTTTGGCATTCGGGTCGCCAAAAATTTTTTTCAATAAGCCTTCGAGCAACACTCTCACTCCTTAAATTTCCGTGTTTTATAAACACTATACTAATATAAAATTTTACCAAAAACAGACCAAAAAGTCAAAAGCCCGGGAGCTTTGTCCCGGGCTTTTTTGTGAAATCAATGTAAAGATTATTTTAATTCCGGCTGCAGCAAACCATAATTGCCGTCTTTGCGGCGGTATACTACATTTACTCCGCCATAATCGGGGTCATAGTATACAAAGAAATCATGGTCAAGCAGGTTCATCTGCAAAATTGCTTCTTCAGCAGTCATCGGATTCATCGAGAATTTTTTATTTTTAATGATTTTGAATTCGTCATCCGGTTCCGCTTCTACTTCAGGTACAGGTACCGGTTCTGCAAAGTTGCTGTATTTACGTTTAGCAAGACGTGTTTTATATTTATGTACCTGGCGTTCAATTTTTTCTACTACCAAATCAATGGAAGAGTACATATCTTTTGTGGTTTCCTGTGCCCTGATTAAAATGCCGCTGGCAGGAACGGTAATTTCTACGATATGGTTGCCTTTTTCAACCTTTAATACTGCACTGATATCGCCAACAGTTTTAAACTGGCGCGTAATTTTCGTAATTTTCTTTTCTACATACTCTTTCAACGCCGGTGTTACAACAATGTTCTTTCCTCTTACGTTTACGTTCATAAATTATCCCTCCTTAATCCCGAGGTCCGGGATAACAAACTCTTTGTTTGTTATTATTAGTATTCGCCGCAATATTTAAAACTCCTGCAAAAAATTACAAAAACTCGTGCAAAAAAGTCTTTTTTTGCACGAGTTTACACTTTGATAAATTTGTAACAATTTGCTTATAAAATTTTTGATAAGAAGCTGCGGGTACGTTCTTCCTTGGCATGCAGGAAAATATCGTCCGGAGCACCCTGTTCCAAAATCTTGCCGCCGTCAACAAACAGCACTCTGTCGCCTACTTCACGGGCAAAGCCCATTTCGTGGGTAACAACAACCATTGTCATGCCTTCGTTGGCAAGCGTTTTCATAACGTCCAGTACTTCTTTAATCATTTCCGGGTCAAGGGCAGAAGTCGGCTCGTCAAACAAAAGCGCTTTCGGCTTCATGGCAAGCGCACGGGCAATGGCAACGCGCTGCTGCTGGCCGCCGCTAAGCTGGTCAGGATATGCACCTGCCTTATCGGAAAGCCCTACCTTGCCCAACAGTTCCATAGCCGTTGCTTCGGCATCCTTACGGCTGATGCCGCGGACTTTCATCGGCGCAAGCACAAGGTTGTCAAGCACCGTCATATGCGGAAACAGGTTAAAACGCTGGAACACCATGCCTACTTCCTTACGCACTTCGTTGATGTTAGCTTCGCCGTCAAGTTTTATGCCGTCAACAACAATGGTGCCTTCGGTAGGTTCTTCAAGATAGTTCATGCAGCGCAGCAAAGTACTTTTGCCGCTGCCGCTGGGGCCTATTATTACCACTACTTCTTTTTCGGCAATCGTAAGGTCAATGCCGCGCAAAACTTCAAGGCTGCCGTAGTTTTTCTTCAGCCCGGTAATTTTAATCATTTCGTTTGTCATTTCGTTTCAAACCTCCGCTCCATCATACCTACCAGGCGTGCAACCGTAAAGGTCATAATAAGGTAAATTACGGCAACTGCCAGCCAGATTTCAAAAGAAGCGTAAGTGCGGGCAATTATAAGCTGTCCGCGCCTTGTCAGTTCTTCAAAACCGATAACGGATACCAGGGAAGAATCTTTCAGCATAGCGATAAATTCGTTGCCAAGAGGCGGAATAATGCGTTTAAATGCCTGCGGCATAATAACGTAACGCATGGTCTGGTACCAGGTCATGCCAAGAGAGCGGCCTGCTTCCATCTGCCCTTTATCGATGGACTGGATGCCGGCACGGAAAATTTCGGCAATGTATGCGCCGCTGTTGATGGAGCACGCGCAGATAGCCGCAAAAAACGGGTCAATACGCTGGCCGATAATGGTAGGCAGCGCAAAATAAACCAGAAAGATTTGTACCAAAAGCGGGGTTCCGCGGATAAAATCTACATAAAAGTTAGCTGCATAACGCACCGGTTTAATGCTTGCCAGCCTTGCCACGCCGATAATCATGCCGATTAACAGGCCAAAGCCTACGCTCATTGCGGTAATTTCAAGAGTAATGCCCGCGCCTGCAAGCAAAAGCGGTATAGCGTCCTGTATTAATCCAAAATTTAATTCCATTGAGGTTTTCGTTCCTTCCCGTCAGCCTGAAATAAATAAAATACGGGGCCCACCTTCGTCACCGTTGATGTACCCCGCATTCAGGCTCAATGCTTATTTCTTCACTTCACCGAACCAGGTTTTGTAAATCTTATCGTATTCGCCGTTTTGTTTCAGTTCTGCCAATGCTTTGTTAATTTCTTCAAGCAGTTTGGTGTTGTCTTTTTTAACGGCAATGCCATACTGTTCTGCTTCCATTACATCGCCAACGGTTTTAGCAACTTCGCTGCCGCCCTGTGCCAGATAATAACCGATAACCGGGCTGTCGTTAATAACAGCGTCAACGCCGCCGTTGGTAAGTTCCATAGCAGATTCGGTATTGGTATTGAATTCGGTTACAACCGCGCCTTCAACACTGTGTGCTTTTGCTGCGCCGGTGGTGCCGATTTGTGCGGCAATGCGTTTGCCTTTCAAATCTTCAATGCCCTTAATATCGTTGTTGTCTTTTTTAACCATAACGATAAGGCCGGAAGTATAATACGGGTCAGACATGCCTACAGCTTGTTTTCTTTCATCGGTAATGCTCATGCCGGCAATGGCAACATCAATATTGCCGGTGTTAAGCGCAGGAATAAGAGCGTCAAAGCCCATGTTGGCAATTTCTACTTTATAACCCATTTTAGCGCCGATAGCACGAATTAAATCCATATCAAAGCCGGAAAGTTTATCGGAGCCTTCTTCCTGAAATTCAAACGGAGCAAAAGTAGGCTCGGTAGCCACGCGCAGAACTTTATTGGTGTCTGCAGCAGGCTTGCTTTCTTCCTTAGAGCCGCCGCAGCCTGCTACTGCAAGGGCAACAAGCATTAAAGCAGCCATCAAAAACACTAAATATTTTTTCATAAACATAACCTCCATACGTATAAATTTACAAAACTTTTACCTGTTAAAATATTATAGCTCTAAAACGGCGGTTAGGCAACAAAAAGTTTCAAAAAAGCTGCATAAAAAATCATTATTTGGCTTCGCCGAACCATTTGTTGTAAATCTTATCGAATTCGCCGTTTTGTTTCAGTTCGTTAAGCGCTTTGTTGATATCAGCAGCCAGTTTATCGTTGCCTTTTTTTACGGCAATGCCATAATCTTCGGCATTCAGCACTTCACCAACGGTTTTTGCATATTCACTGCCGCCCTGCGCCAAAAAGTATTTTAATACAGGAGCATCGTTAATTACGGCATCTGCCGCACCGTTTTTCATTTCCAGAACTGCGCTGCCGTTATCGTTAAAAGCAGTAACCTTTGCGCCTTCAACAGTTTCCGCACGGAAAGCTCCGGTAGTGCCAATCTGTACGGCAATGCGTTTGCCCTTCAAATCATCAATGCTTTTAATATCGTTGTTGTCTTTCGGCACCATTACCAAAAGCCCTGATTTATAATACGGCTCGGAAAAAATTACCTGCTGTTTGCGTTCTTCGGTAATGCTCATGCCGGCAAGGGCCACATCAATGTTATCTGCCTGCAAAGCAGGAATTAAAGCATCAAAGCCCATTGCGCTGATTTCAACTTTATAGCCAAGCTGCTTGCCGATAGCGCGGATTAAATCCATATCAAAGCCGGTGAGTTCTTCAGAACCTTCCGCCTGCATTTCAAACGGCGCAAAAGAAGGCTCCGTACCTACGCGCAGAACTTTATCGCCGCCTGCTTTTTCTTCTTCACTGCCGCCGCAGCCTGCCGTAACAAGCGCCAGCGCCATCATAGCCGTCATCAGTAATGCCAAAAATTTTTTCATCTGGTTATCCCCCTCCAAAATCTGCCGCAAGGCATTGTTATAATAAAGTATATTATAAAACTAAAAGCCTTTCCGCACAAGCAAAATTATGCAAAAAAGGCTAATTTTTATAAAATAAAGCAACTCAGCTGACCTGGTCTTCGCCCCCACACCCGCCTGCTGGAAGTTTCGCTCCTAAGCACCATGCTCCCCACTACTACCCCTCTCGCTTTTCGCGGCAGGACTTACCTCTAAGCTGCGCCGTGCTCACAGCAAATTTTTGCTGCTTACGTGGATCGTTTTGCCCGCAACTGGCATCGACTTGCAACCACAGACCTGAGCTGCATTATAATTATATCTGCTTATGAAAATTTTGCAAGCCCCGGCCCGATAAAATTTTTATAAAATGCCCTTTGCTATTTTGCAAGGTTGTAGTATACTATTATGTGCAAGATTTGATTGGACGGATTTTTGACAGGATGGTTGTTTTATGATTGCTTTACCCCAGGTACTGGATTTCCCTAAAGAAAACAACATACGTGAAATTTGCAACTCGCTTTTAACACTGCTGCAAAAAAAAGATACAGCTTTATACATGCACAGCCAGCAGGTTGCAAACTACGCAGCCTGCATCGCGGCAAAATTGGGTTTGCCGGCGGCAGAAATCGCTTCTATTAAAAGCGCTGCGCTGCTACATGATATCGGGCATCTTTCCGTACCGAACGCAATCTTAAAAAAAACGCCTTATTTAAGCACTCGTGAGCTTGCCACCTACAAACGCCATTGCCAGGCCGGTGCAAGCATTTTGGAAAACATACCGGAATTCAGCCATATTATAGATATTATTTACAGCCACCACGAAAAATGGGACGGCACCGGTTATCCTAAACGTTTAAAAGGCGTAAATATTCCGCTCGGCGCGCGTATAATTGCCGTAGCCAATTATTACGACCGCATTGTAAACCCCTGCACCCACTACTGGCAAAAAACGCCGCTGGAAGCAATTAAAGAAATGAAAGACAAAGCCGGCACAGATTTTGACCCCAATGTGGTAAGGGCGTTTTTGGAATCTATAATCCCCTGCAAAATTAAATAAAATAAAAACGGGCTGTTTTAAACTGCCCGTTTTTTTGTCTTTACAAACAACAAACCCTCAGGCTTTTTGAGCACTGAGGGTTTTATTTATTATTTTTGTTTATTATTTTGCCTGCGGCTGCAAAATCATACTGTTTTGCTGAAATGCTTAACCAGATAATAAGCAGCAAAGCCAACTATATAAGTAATGCAAACCATTTCCACATTTTTCTTATAGCCTATCTGCCCATCTACATAATCTTCTGCCGTCATGTCTTTTTCAACCGTAATATAGGATTTTTCTTCAGGTATATACAGCACGCGGCGCTCAATGGGTTTACCTTCATCCACAATTTCCTGAGCCTTGCTTTCAATGCCGCCTTTTTCGAGCAAATAATTATATTCGGGCACCAGGCGCATCTTATCTCTCAGCTTTTTGCCCTGTTCAATTTTTTCACGCCAGTTTTTAGGTTCCGGCATCTGTTCCGCTGCTGCTGCCAGTCTGTTTTTCCTGGTTTCTTCTGTCCAGTAATCTACGGCATAAACAGTAGTTGTCGGGTTCATTCTTTTCATTCTGCCGGTATAGTTGGTTTCTTTCAGCAGCGGCGCCACCCTTTTCGGGTAAAATGTGTACACACCTCTGTCCTGATATTCATCAGCAGAACGTACTTTCTGTATATCGCTTGTAGTGTTTACAAGCATCCCAATAGACCCTATCAGAAGAATCAACGGCAAAAACCGGAATATCCTTTTAACCGCTTCCATCCATCATCACCGCCCGCTTAAATATTTTGCCATACAAATACTTTATATGTTTATTATACTACCGGCAGAGGCATATTGCCATTAAAACCAGCCGAACTATTAATTAAACATATAAGTGTATGCGTAAATGTAAAAATTGTAGCAGTAAAAGTATATAATTTATGCAAAATTAAAAAGGCTGAACATAGAGTTCAGCCTTTTGGTATTATTTATGCTTTTGTTAAAATTAAGCGCGGGAAATGTATTCGCCGGTACGGGTATCAATGTTGAGTACATCGCCTTCGTTGATGAACAGAGGCACTTTAACAACATAGCCGGTATCCATGGTTGCGGGTTTGCTGCCGCCGGTAGCCGTATCGCCGCGGATGCCCGGGTCGGTTTTAACTACAGTCAGTTCAACAGTGTTCGGCAGGTCAACGCCGATAACGCGACCGCTGTAAATCATGATTTTAGCGTCCATGTTTTCTTTAAGGAAGTTGATGGCATTACCAAGCTGTTCTTTGGTCAGTTCAGACTGTTCGTAGGTTTCGTTGTCCATGAATACATACATACCGTCAGCTTCATAAAGGAACTGCATTGCACGGCGGTCAATGTGTGCTTTCGGCATACGTTCGCCGGCATTGAAGGTACGTTCTACAACAGCGCCGGTGCAGAGGTTGCGCATTTTAGCACGGACAAAAGCTGCGCCTTTACCCGGTTTTACATGCTGGAACTCTACAACCTGCCATGCGTCGCCATCGATGGTAACAGTTACGTTGGTTTTAAATTCGTTGGTTGAAATCATAAATGCTCCTCCTGTTTATTTAAAATTAAACAATTTCCATCAGTTGCTTTTTAACGCCGCACAGCACTTTCGCGCCGTCATCCGTCAATACAACCGTGTCTTCGATACGTACACCGCCCTTGCCGGGAATGTAAATACCTGGTTCTATGCTGAACGTCATGCCGCTTTCCAGCACAACATCAGTACCTCGTTTGTTAATATTCGGCATTTCGTGGATTTCAAGGCCTACGCCGTGACCAAGGCCATGAACATAATTTTCGCCGTAACCGCGCGATGTAATGTAATCTCTTACAATCGCATCAAGTTCCGCTCCCGTCATGCCGGGTTTGGCAGCCTTTAAGCCGCGCCACTGCGCTTCTTCCACTATGGTGTAAATTTCTCTGTGCCACGAATTTGCCATGCCCAGAACAACAGTTCTTGTCATATCCGAATGGTAGCCATCATACACAGCGCCGAAATCGAAAGTTATAAAATCGCCTATTTCAATTTCCTTATCGCTTGCCATACCGTGCGGCAGTGCGCTGCGTGCGCCGGAAGCGATAATGGTATCGAATGACGGCTTTTCGCTGCCCATGCTGCTCATGTAGTATTCAAGCCTTGCCGCAAGTGCTTTTTCCGTCATACCGGGTTTTATTTCCGGCAGCAGTTTTAAAAATGCTTTATCGGCAATTTTAAAGGCTTTCCACATAAGGTTCAGTTCGCGTTCGTCCTTAACCATGCGCAGGTATTTCAAATCAATGTTGGCAAGCGTTTTGTCCGGCAGTTCAGCCTTTAAGCTGTTGTAATCATTATAGCTGTATGCCGCCCCTTCAAAGCCGACTTTGGTATGAATTTTGGCAAAATCTGCGGCCGCATGCCAGATATTATCGGTATAGGTAAACACCTTGCAATAATTGGCAACTTCCTCCTGCGCTTGTGTGGTATAACGCCCGTCCGTTATTAAAACAGTGCTCTTGCTGTCAGCATACAACAGGCTGCTGTCGCCGCGGAAACCTGTTAAATAGCGGATTGTGGGAATATCCTTTACAATAACACAGTCCAGCCCTTGTGATGCCATCAGGCTTAAGAACCTGCCCAAACGCTGCATCATTTGCATTCCACCATTCTTTCTTCAAACAATAATACTAATATATTTTATCATAAACCGCGCGTGCTGTCACTATTTGCGCGCAAAATTACGCAAATATAATCTCTTTGGCAATATTTTTTCGTTTAAAGCATTATTTTTAACGGTTTTGCCAAATTAAAAATTTCCGTACCGGCATATTTATAAGCTGGTTTTATTATATCATAAAAGCCGGCGGAAATATCCGCCGGCTTTTATCTTAATCAAAAGCCCCGCACAAAAGCACGGGGCATTTTTTAAACAGGTTCGCCTTCCAGAATTTCTACTGTAAATGGCATGTTTTCAATTATTTCCATTACATCATTGTAGGTATCAGGCGTGCCTAAAAGTTTTACCACGCCTTCACGCGGGTCTTCGGTGGTTACAAGCGCCAGGTGCTCGTAGCCTTCCATAATCCAGTTAACGTCGGCAATACGCTCCGGCGCAACGCGTACATAAATAATACTTCGGTCGTCACTCATATAATTTTCCTCCGCAGCAGCGAATCCGGCAAAAGTTCTGTGCCGCAGCTAATCCAGAAGTGCTGGCGTGCATGCGGCGCACAGTCTATGGGCGTTCCTTCTTCGTCCTGCATATTTGTAAGTTCCAGCGGCATTAAGGTACCGTCCGGCATTAAAAGCTCCAGCTTTTCGCCTGCTTTTACGTTGTTGCGCTGTTCTATCAGCGCTTTTTTGGCAGCTTTGTCATAACTTAGTACAATGCCTACAAAATCATGCGTCTGCTCGTAGCTGCTGGTTGTATAAACCTGTGCATCGGCGCCCGGTGTGCCAAAGGCAAAACCTTCGGTATATGGGCGGTGCGATACTTTGTTCAGTTCTTCTATCCATTCGGGCAGCACTTTATATCCCTGCGGGTCTTTCATGTAGGCATCAATAGCTTTGCGGTACACGCTTACTACCGTTGCCACATAATGCACGCTTTTCATGCGGCCTTCTATTTTCAGGCTGCATACGCCCGCCTCTACAAGCTGCGGTATGCGTGCAAGCAGGCACAAATCTTTGCTGTTCATTACATAAGTTCCGTGCGCATCTTCTTCAATATCATAACTTTCACCCGGACGGTTCTTTTCGTGCAGGGTATATTCCCAGCGGCAGGCCTGCGCACATGCGCCGCGGTTGCCGTCACGCCCGGTTAAGTAGCTGCTCAGCAAGCAGCGCCCACTGTACGAGATGCACATTGCGCCATGTACAAAGGCTTCTAGTTCCACTTCGGCTTTAGCGCCAATTTGTGCAATTTCATCAAGTGAAAGTTCGCGCGCCAGAACAACGCGTTCTGCGCCCAAAGCCTGCCATGCCTGTACGCTTGCCCAGTTGGTGGTGTTGGCCTGCGTGCTTACATGCAAAGGCATATCGGGTACGGTTTTGCGGGCAACGCTCCACACGCCCAAATCGCTTATTAAAAGCGCATCCGCACCGGCTTTTTGCAAAGCAAGCAAATATGCCGGCAGTTTTTCAATATCGCTGTTGTGCGCAAAAATATTTACGGTTACATAAACCTTTTTGCCAAGGCTGTGCGCAAAATCGCACGCTTCTTTTATTTCATCAATTTCAAAATTGTTGGCAAAGGCACGCAGCCCAAACATTTTTCCGCCCAGATAAACGGCATCTGCGCCATAGCGCAAAGCCATTTTGCATTTTTCCATGTTTCCTGCCGGTGCCAGAAGCTCCGGCTTCATTATTTTTTCAGTCATTTTGTTCCTTTACTGTTGTCCGTGAATATCCTCAATAGCCTGCAAATGTTCTTCGTAAGTGCGCGTAAAACGGTGGTGACCATCTTTTTCGGCTACGAAGTACAAATAATCTGTTTTTTCCGGGTTCAGCACCGCTTTAATGGCATCCATGCCGGGGCTGCCAATCGGTCCCGGCGGCAGGCCGGAATTAATATAGGTATTATATGGGTTTTGTATTTCCGTATCGGCAAAAGTAATTTCTTCTTTCTGTTCGCCGCCCAGAATATATTGTATGGTTGTATCTGATTGTATCGGCATATAAATTTGCAAACGCCGCAAAAATACGCCGGCAATGCGCGGCTGTTCTTCCTTATAAACAGCTTCCAGTTCTACCATGGAGGCAATGGTTACAATGTCGCGAAGCTGCATATCGGCTTTTTCGGCAGCATCGCCTATTTTTTCGTGGTTTATCTGCGTGTTGAATTCCTTAACCATCATGGCGAGCATGTCTTTTTCCGTCATGCTGTCATTAAACTGATAAGTTGAAGGAAAAATAAAGCCTTCTGCCTTGTAAATTACATTTGGATTATTGGTTTCCATATATTTATAAGGCGTATAGTTGCGCGCAGCCTCTTTAAACTTTTCGGCATCGCCAAGCCCTTCCGCCGCCAGTTTAGCTGCAATTTTATCTACCGTATAGCCTTCTGGCACTGTAAAACTTACTGTTTTAACCTGCCCGCGCGCTAAAATATCTATAATTTCGCTGTTGGATTTACCGGCTTCAATTTCGTATTTGCCTGCCTGTAATTTACCTTCCAGCCCCATAAAGCGCGCCTCAAGGCGGAAACTTTCCGGACGTTTGATAAGTTTTTCTCTATGCAGCATGTTGGCTATATCTGCCGCTGTCATGCCGTTTTCAACCGTTATAACGCAGGTTCTGCCGTCTGCCAAATCGGCATTGTTGCCGGTGTAGTTCAACACCCAGTACGCCGCCATAAAAATTACCAGCGCAAAACTCATAATAAACGGCAACATTTTTCTCATATTGTACTGCCCCTAAACCGTTATACTCAAAAAATGCCGGACACAAGGTCCGGCAGGCAAGTTTTTATTCTTCGTCCCATTCGGCAACGAGTTTTTCGTAAGCCTCTTTAACTTCTTCAAACTCCTCGTCGGTCGGACCGAGATAAATTTCATTGCCGTCTTCGTCGAATTCGATGCGGGCAATAATAACATTGTCCTCGTCATCTTCTTCGCTTTCGTGGCAGTGACATTCTTCGTCTTCGCAGTCGCACTCGTCAATTTCCAATGCGGAAAGTACGGCAAAGCTCTTTTCGCCCACGGGGATTACCATTTCCTCGCGGAAATACATTTCGTTGCCGTCTTCATCGGTAATAACTACGATTTCTTCTTCGTCGATATGGTCATGCTCAAGCTCAAAATCTTTATTATCTTCCATTTGGCACCTCTTTCTAAAATGTACAAGTATAATTAGCTTTATTTTATCTTATCAGCAGGCAAACTGTCAACAAAACTATCTGTTAAAAAATATTGTATTTTCTGTGGCGCACCGCCAAAAAACTATTTATATGCCGCTTGAAGCAGTTTATAATATAAATATCAAATAAAAAGGGAGTGTTTCCATGAACGGCAAAAATAAAATTTTGGGTCTTGCTGCCGCTGCCGCCGTTATTATCGCCGCAGCTTTTTACTTTTTATACTGGGTTAAAACTCCGGCATATTCACTGTCGCTGATAAGCGATGCCATTAACAACCACGATGCGGTAAGTTTTCAGCAGCATGTCGATATGGACAGGCTGTACAGCAAAGCCTATGACGATTTTTTAAATGCGGAAGCTAAACTAAGCAACATTCCGCAATCGCCCGAAAGCAATTTTATTATGGGTTATGCCAAAGCATTAAAGCCGCAGGTTGTTAACCTTTTAAAAACGGCAACGCTGGATGCCATTTCCGGACAAAATACTGATGCCGCCTTTAATTCCAAAGCTCAGAAATCCATTATGGCCAAAAACATTAAACAGGCAACTTCCCCTGCCGGACTTGATATAGGCGATGTTTCGTTAATCAGCCAAAATGGCAGAACAGCAGCCGTACAAGCCACTCTGCACAGCAAAAAGCTGGATAAGGATTTTACGCTGAATCTTACCATGAACGAACTTGAGGACGGCACCTGGAAACTTTTGGAAATTAATAATTTTTATGATTTTATTTTAGAGGTTGACGCTGCTGAAAAAGCAAAACTGGCAGAACTGAACGCCCCCATTGCCAAAGAACTTGCCAATACAATCCAGCTTGTTTCCGGCAGAATGGACCTGAATAACCAGTACGGCTTTATGGTTGATGAAAAGCATTGGCTCAATGTTTATACGCAAATGAAAAATATCAGCGGCAAAGACATTGCCAACTTTACTTACCGTTTTACAATTTACCAAAGCCAGAACGGTCCGGAACTTACCAGTTTTACCGTTTATAACGCCGATAATTTCCCTGCCGGGCAAACGGTTAACAGCTACCGCTATGCAGAACTTGATATGTTTGACCCGCGTACAACCACACTGCTTCAATCAGATTTTAAAAAACTGCCCTGGAGCGTAGACATTATCCGCGTTGAATTTAAAGATGGTTCTGTAACTGAGCTTTACCGCGAAGTACCGGATGACAATTAAAAAGCAGAAATAGAAATCCCGGACTTACAAATGTAAATCCGGGATTTTTTTATTTACCGAATAATTTGCCGAGGCCCTGTTTTACTGCCCCGCCAACCTGCTGGCGCACGTTTTCGCGCACTTCCTCTTTTGTGGGAGCGCTGAAGGACGATTCACTCATTTTATCAAAAGTAATTTTGCCGTTGCTGTTCATTACAGCATTGCTGGTAAAGCTGCCCAGCGGCGTGCCGATAGTAATGCCGGAGAAGGTCATCTGACCGTTGGCGCGGCTGAAATTGCCGGAAAGCGAATTAAACGGAACGCCTGCAAAATTACCGGGCGCAATGTTAAATGTACCGTTTGCCACAGCGCTTTCGGCACTACCAGTTCCAGTTGCGTCAGCTTCAAAAGCAAGAGGACCGCTGATTTGCGTTTCCGTTACAGCGGAGCTGTCCATGCCGCTGCCGGAAAGATGCAGCGCAAAGTTTTTGGTTGCCGCTTCTACCGTGCCGCTTACGCCCAAAGTGCCGTTATAAACATTGGCATAAGTGTTGCTGAGCGTTACCAGACCGCCGGTATAGTTGTAATTGCCGTTAATGCCGGTAGCAACAAGCGGCGCAACTTCCAGTTTATCCATGGTAAAGCTGCCGTTAATTACCGGCTCATCTATCGGTCCGGTTACCTTGCCGTTAATGTTTACGCTGTCCGTAACGCCAAGGCCCGGGCTGACAGCATCAACACGGAAGGACGGAGCCGCTATGTTTAAATCATAGGTAGGCATGCCAAGTTTCTGGAACAGAATTTTGCCGTCCATGGTAACATCCTGCCCTTCAACCTTGCCGCTTACGCCAGTAAAGGTTGCAGCATCGTTATTAATGGCAAAACTTCCGCCGCCGTCAGTAATGCTGTAACCAAGCGCTTTGGCAGATACATTTGCCAGGCTGCCGTCAAGGTTCAGCTTCCACTGCGCATCGTGCAGGCTGCTTACCAGTTTGGCGCCGTTAATTACGCCGCCGGTAATGCTTAAATCACCAAAGGAAGGCAGTACCTTCATCAGTTCGGTAAGCTGCAGGTTTTTAACTTCGGCGTCAATGTTCACATCGTCATATTTTTTATCAATGCTGCCTATTAAATCAGCATCGCCGTTTTTACCCTGCAAAGTAAAGTTAATATCCGGAAATTCCTTCAAATTGGCCTGCATCTGCACATTGTCAAAATCAAGCTGCTGCCCGTTCATATCAAGTGCCAGCGCGCCTTCTTCAATGGCTACCATTCCGCGGAACTCCGTAGGCTTATCGTCTTCTTTTTTAGAAAAATTAATGTAATTAATAATATCAAGCCCGTCTTTATCGGTATAGCTTACCGCAAATTTAGGCTTTTCAATAGAAATGCTGTTAATGGAATTAATGCCAAAAGAACCTTTAACAAGGTCGAACAAATTAGCAGATACATTCATTACCGGCACTTCGGCAAGTGTTTTGCCGTTAGGCGCAGTCCACACAACGTCCTCAAACACTACGTTGCCCGATACGCTGGCGCTGAAATGGCCTATTGCAAGTTTGCCCTGAAGCACCGTCTGCTTATCAGCCATTTCGCTTACAAAGCCTGCCGCCTTGTTGCCGGCCACATGCACAGCCAGTGTGCCGACAATTATCAGCACGGCTATTACGCCGCCGGCTATTTTATGCTTTCTTTGTAACATTAACATCACCCCGCTGCCGTTATTAGCGGCGGCTGTCCAGATAGTTCTGCAAAATAACCACAGCCGCCATCATATCAATAATTTTTTTGCGTTTGCTGCGGCGCAAATCGGCGTCTACCAGCACTTTTTCGGCTGCTACGGTAGATAACCTTTCGTCCCACAGCACTACCTTAATGCCTTCAAAGCGCCGGCGCAGTTCTTCGGCAAAAGCTTCGCTAATCTGCGCACGCTCGCCTATTGTGCCGTTCATGTTTTTAGGGTAGCCCACAACAATGGTGTCTACCTCATGCTCTTTAATCAGTTCGCCTATACGGGCAAAATCACGTTCTTCACTGGTGCGGCGTATTGTTTCCACGCCGCCGGCAATCATGCCCATCAAATCGCTTGTCGCCACGCCAATAGTACGCGTACCAACATCAAGGCCCATTGTTCTCATCATAACGCCGCCTTATTTTTTCGCTGCTGCAGCAAGATAATTTTTTACAAGTTCTTCCAGCAGTTCATAGCGTTCAAAACGGCGCAGTTTGGTGCGCGAATCGTTATGGCTGGTAATGTAAGTGGGGTCGCCGCTCAGCAAATAGCCAACAAGCTGGTCAACCGGGTTATAGCCTTTTTCTTCCAGCGCAGCGTAAACCTCGCGGATAACCTGCGCAACATTTTTTTTATCGTCATTACGTTTAAACATCATTGTTTCACTGGAGATGCCCATGATTATTCCTCCTCAAACATCTTTTATTCTATTTTAACATACCTTTACGCAAATTAATAGAAAGAAACGGCTGAGCTTTTCAACCCAGCCGTTACTATTTTGTGAATTATTTAATCTGTGCTTCAATAACTTTTAAAGCAGCCTGCAATGCTTCATCAATTTTGCTTGCATCTTTTCCGCCGGCCTGCGCCATATTCGGGCGTCCGCCGCCGCCACCGCCGCAGGTTTTGGCAACTTCTTTAACAATCTGCCCGGCATGGATGCCTTTAGCTACTGCATCTTTCGTTGCCATGGCAAGAATGTTAATTTTGCCGCTGTCAATAACGTCTGCCAGCACAACAACGCCGCCAACTTTATCACGCATCTGGTCGCCAAGGTTACGCAGCGCTTCCACATCGCCTGCACTTACCTTCTGTACAAGTACGGGTACGCCTTTAATGTCGCAGATGCTGTCTGCCGCGCCGCTAACCTGTGCTTTGGCAATCTGTCCTTCAAGATCGCCGATTTTCTGTTCAGCAGCTTTATAATCTGCCTGCAATGCGCAAATGCGTGCGCAAAGGTCGTTGCTGCGGCATTTAAGTCCTGCTGCAGCAGTTTTAACCATATCTTCCATTTCACGCACATAGTTAAGAGCGCCATGTCCGGTCACAGCCTCAATACGGCGTACGCCTGCGCCGGTGCTGGATTCGGAAAGAATTTTAAACATGCCGATTTGCGCGGTATTTTTAACATGTACGCCACCGCAGAATTCCATGGAATAATCCGGCACGGTTACAACGCGTACAATGCTGCCGTATTTTTCGCCAAACAGCGCAACAGCGCCGCGTTTTTTAGCTTCGTCAATCGGCAGTTCTTCAATGGTTACGTCTTTTGCAGCCAGAATCTGTTCGTTAACAATTTCTTCAACCTTGCGCAGTTCTTCTTCCGTTACCGGAGAGAAATGCGAGAAGTCAAAACGCAGACGGTCCGGGCCTACATAACTGCCTGCCTGGTTTACATGGTCGCCCAGCACAAGTTTAAGGGCCGCATGCAGCAGGTGGGTTGCTGTATGGTTGCGGGCAATATCATTTTTGCGCGCACGCTCAATTTCAAATTTAACTTCATCGCCAACGGCAACAGTGCCTTCCAGTACAGTACCAATCATAATGGTAGCGCCGTCAGGCAGTTTTTTGGCAGTTTCAACTTCCATTACGCCAGCAGGTGCCACAATGCGGCCGGTGTCGCCAAGCTGTCCGCCGCCTTCTGCGTGGAATGCGGTTACATCGCAGATAACCGCTGCTTTTTTGCCGTCTTCCATGCTTTCAACCGGCTGTGCGTCATGTGCCGGGAAAATAGCCACAATCTTGCCGCCTTCTGCGCTTTCATCAACTTTCAGCGCAGCATGGTCAACTGCTTTGGTATCGTAAATAACCGGACGTCCGCTCTTATCATCGCGGGCGTCGCGCGCCATTTTACGCTGAACTTCCAGTGCTTCTTCAAAAGCAGCCTCATCCAGAGTCATACCTTCTTCTTCCAAAATTTCAGCGGTCAGTTCACGCGGGAAACCGAAAGTATCGCTCAGACGGAAAGCGGTTGCACCGTCAAGAACGGTTTTATTTTCAGCTTTCAGTTTGGCAATTTCTTCATTCAAAAGTTCCGTGCCCTGGCGCAGAGTACGCAGGAAGCTGGTTTCTTCCATATCCACAACTTTATGCAGGAAGTTTGCTTTTTCAACAAGGTACGGATACGGCTCTTTGTACATGTCGATAACAACATCTACTGCGCCTTCAAGGAATTTATCTTCAATACCGATTAAACGTCCATGACGGATTGCACGGCGCAAAATGCGGCGCAGCACATAGCCGCGGCCTTCGTTGGAAGGCAGCACGCCGTCAGCAATCATAAAGGTCAGGCTGCGAACATGGTCGGCAATAACTTTTAAGGAAACATCGGTTTTGGCATCCTTGCCGTATTCCACGCCTGCAATTTTAGCTGCGTATTCAATAATCGGGAAAATAAGGTCGGTTTCAAAGTTGGAAGGTTTGCCCTGCAAAACAGAAGCAAGACGTTCCAAACCTGCGCCGGTATCAATGTTTTTGCTTGCCAGCGGAGTGTAAGTACCGTCCTCGTTCTGGTTGTACTGGGTAAATACCAGATTCCAGATTTCCAGATAACGGTCGCAGTCGCAGCCCGGTTTGCAGTCCGGTCTGCCGCAGCCGCGTTCTTCTCCAAGGTCGATGTGCAGTTCGCTGTCAGGTCCGCACGGGCCGCTGCCAATTTCCCAGAAGTTTTCTTCCAGGCGCACAATGCGTTCATCCGGCACGCCAACTACATTGTGCCAGATTTCATATGCTTCGTCATCGGTCGGATGAATGGTTACCCACAGTTTATCAGCAGGCAGTTCCAGTTCTTTAGTTAAAAATTCCCAGCTCCAGGGAATAATTTCCTTTTTAAAATAATCACCGAAGGAAAAGTCGCCCAGCATTTCAAAATAAGTATGGTGGCGCGCAGTGCGGCCTACGTTTTCAATATCGCCGGTGCGCACGCAGCGCTGGCAGGTTGCAATACGGGTGCAGGGCGGTTTCATTTTACCGGTAAAAAACGGTTTAAAAGGCGCCATGCCTGCGCCGATTAACAATAAAGTCGGGTCATCCTGCGGAATGAGCGAAGCGCTCGGCAGAACGAGATGTCCTCTTTCTTCAAAAAATTTAAGAAATCTGCTGCGGATTTCATTACCAGACATATACTTCATATTCAACAATCGCTCCTTTAAAATAGCTACAACACATATAGAAATTATATAAAAATTAGCGTGCAAAGTCAACGCACGGTTAAAGTATACAAGGCATTTTGCCGCTTACGCGGATTAAAATAAGCTATTGTATTTTAGATTTAATGCTTATTTACGTTACGCCTTTGATGATACGATATAACTGCTTATTTATTTTATCAATCATTCATGTCACTTTTTGAAAAGACCAAAAAGTAACCAAAAAGTCTCTGCTCCAGCAAAAAACTTAACGGCTCATTATCAAATAAGCAGGCACTTGCAGCACCTGCGGAACTCGCTTGCTGTGCAAGCTCAAACAGTCCTCGCCAAACGCTGCAAGTGCCTTTAATTAAAAGGTTCGCCTATTTTTTGAATGTCGCGCTCCGCCCAAATTCGTACATTGGCAAATTTTAAGTACGGTAACATTGTTACCGTTTGTAAAAAATGTATATAAACGCGGCAAAGGCTGCTGTTATGAAGCGCAGTACAAAATCGCGACGGCTAAATATTTGTTATAGCCTTCATGCGCGAACCGTTACAAAGTCGTGTGAGCGCGCGCAATTAGGAGCGACATTTTGGCAAGCTGAATAACAGCTCCTTTGCCGCGTTTATACACTTCCCTTTTAAGCAACGGCAACTATATTATCCTAATTAAAAATTTATTATCCCAAATTCCTTTTGCTCCCTCAAAAGAATGAAGATGAATGCAACCGTATATGTAAAAACCACAAAAGTTTATGCAAAGGCGTGACATAAAGTCTGTTTTCATATCCGTTTTATAGTTATACCGCAAGGTAATCAAGCCAAAACCAAAACAGTGCAATTGTTTGCAGCGTAAGATATGTTATACTTTATATAGCACACTTGCTAAAAAAACGTATTTAAAAATGGCAAATAAACATGAATAATATTTTTGATTTTGAAGAAACAGAAAAAACAGGTCTCAGAAAGGGTATCGTTTTTTATTTTAACGATTGGGTTGATGAAAAAATAATTTCCACATTAGAGGAAATTATAGAGCAATTTCTTTTTCTGACGCAGGAGCAATTTACAAAGAAATGCAATGGCGGCAAGGATATTTATGTCAACCGGAGAATCATTCGCGGTGAATGGAAAAAAGTATTTCATAAAACATTTAATAATTTTGATGACTCAAATATTTTAATATTAGATAACTGTACGCCCCAAAAGTCCAGGTTATGGCGTGAGAGCCTTAAACAACTTAAAATATGTAAACAGCCACTATACAGAATGGGACGAGCTATGCTTAAGCACACGTTTTGGTATTCCCTGCCCTAATTTTATACAAATCCTATATCCGGAGTTTATACAAAAAATTGGTTCTAAAATTTCCGATGAACTACACGCAAAATTAGTAAATTCCCATCTTTTTCTTGACATACTTGACCGGAAATCTGAAAAAATGCCGGAACCTGAATTGGAACAGATAGCAGTCAGGTATCAAAAATTGTATCGGCTGCTGAAGCCAGTCCTTGTATCGCCTGAGCGCTCTATGTTTATGAAAAAGGATGCCTATGAAAAACGTCTGAAACGGTTTGATGAAGCATTACAATAACTTCCGGTTTATCAAACATACAAAAACCCCGTACCCAAAAGGTACGGGGTTTTAATTTACGGTATTTGGTTTTTAAAGTTATTTAATCATAATGTCGATAATAACTTCGTTGGTTTTTTCCATGCCTTTTTTAGCAAGTGTGCCAACATTGGCAAGGGTTTCTTCAATACCTTCGCCGATAATGCCGTCGCCGCTCTGGTAATTGTTATTGGTTTTGCTCATGTTGTAGCCGATAATGGCTGCTTCAACGGAGTTGGCAATTTTACCAGCGCAGGAAGCTTTCGCGCCGTCGCAAATCATGCCGGAAGTTACGCCTACTGCGTTGCTTACGGTGTTGCAAATTTCCTCAAAGGTTGCGCCATGCAGATAAGCAATGCCTGCACCAGCACCTGCGCCTGCGCTTACTGCGCCGCAGAATGCGGAAAGCACGCCGATAGGAGTTTTTTCGTGAATGGTTACAAGGTCTGCCAGTGCCAGTGCGCGGTAAAGTTTTTCATCGCTTACTTTAAGTTCGCGTGCGTAAACAATTACCGGTACGGAAGTGGTCATGCCCTGGTTGCCGCTGCCGGAGCAGATTACAACCGGCATTTCGCAGCCGTTCATGCGAGCATCGCTGCCTGCTGCTGCCATAGCGCGAGCACGGGTACGTACATCCGGGTTTTCGCCTGCCATTGCCAAAAGGGTGCTGCCGATATTGGAACCATAGTTGCCGCGCAAACCTTCTTCTGCAATAGCCATGTTGCATTTAATCTGCTGGTCAAGCAGTTCTTTAATATCTGCAATGTCAACGGTTTCAGCAAAATCATAAATGTCAGCCATAGTCAGCAAAGTTCTGTCGGTAAGGCCTTCATTGGTTTCGCCGTTAACGGGAATGTATTTAATTTTTTCACCGTCTTTTTCAATCAGCACTACATTGGTATGGTCGTTGGCGATACGTACTTTAACATAATGTTCGCCCTGATACAGGGTAATAATAATGTCAAAAGTGCAGCCCAGTTCGATATGTTTGGTAGTAATTTCGGTGTTTTTCAAAAACTCCTGCATTTGGTCAATCTGTTCCGGGGTAACATCAGCCAATACTTCCAGTTCTTTATCCGGGTTACCGGCAACAATGCCTGCTGCCGCAGCTACAGGAATGCCTTTCATGTGGTTGGTGTTAGGAACGATTACCGATTTTACGTTTTTAATGATACTGCCGCTTGCTTCAACCAATACTTTGTCAGGCAGCCCTTCCATATATTTTGCTGCAACTGCTGCTGCATAGGCCAAAGAAATCGGCTCGGTACAGCCCATTGCCGGTTTGAGCTCCTCCTCCAGAATCTGAATATAAGCCTTGTACTTCATGTCTGTTTTATTCACAATACATCTCTCCTTTTCTTATATTTCAAGATTCCCCTCGCAAAACTCAACAGAATTCAGTTTTATTTGTGTACTGCTTCCTGGGCTGCTTTAATTTTAGCTGCCATGCCGCCGATTTTTTTAAGCGGTACTGCGCACAAAGCAATACGGATGCCTGCTTTAAGCGGTACTGCAAAAATATTGTCTTCGTGCAGCTTATTGCATACTGCTTCCGGGTCGGAATCAGGAATGGAAAGGAAGAAACCTGCAATATAAGGCAGGCATTTCAAGCCGCATTCATTTGCTTCTTTCATAAACAGGTCAGCACGCGCTTTAATCATTTCATAATAATCGTTGCGCTCTTTCTGTACTGCTGCCAGAAGTTCAGGGTCTTTATAAACCGTAGCAAGTGTTTTCATTGCCGGGCGGTTAATGTTAGACCAGGTTGCGCGGCTGGTGTACTGGTTAATGCCTTTAAATTCTTCAATAACTTCTTTGGAAGAAGAAAGGCCAATCATCGCGCCGGTACGCTGGCCGTACATGGTAAAGCCTTTGGACATGCTGTAAGCAATAATGGTTAAAATGTTATCCGGCAGGTTGGAAAGTTTTTTGAAGAATTTGCGTACTTCCTGGCGTTCGCCGGCATAATCAATGTAAGCAATATCCAAAAGCAGGGTTACGGTTTTATCGGTGCCTGCGGTTGCGCCTTTTAAAATATCAATAACGCCCTGCAAATCATCTTCCGTAAGGCTGTAGCCGGTAGGATTGTGTGCAGGAGTGTTGATAATTAAAAGCAGGCTTTTCTGTTTGCCCAAAAGTTCTTCAACTTTGGCTTTTAAAGCAGGCAGGTTGTATTTATTGTTTTCATCAAGCATGGTATAGGTATCCAGTTTGCGTCCCATGTCATTGCACAGTACGCTGTACGGGTCCCAATACCAGTCGCTGGTGAGGGCGGTTTCGCCTTCGTCCATATAGTTCCAGATAGCGTGGTGAATTACGCCGGTACCGCCGCTGGTAGCAACTGCAGCCATATAGCCTTCGGGTTTGCTGTCGCCAAAAGCTGCGTTAATAACTTCTTCAAGATAATCCGGCAGGCCGGAAATAGGTGCATAAGCAATAAGTTCATCGGTAGAAAGGCCACGGAAAACTTTATCAACAGTCGGCAAGCAGACGAGTTTTTCGTCCTCATCCAAAATAGCGCCGATGGTAGCATTGGTTACGTTTTCTGCTCCTACTTCTTTTGCTTTGGCAACGCAAGCTGCGTTTGCCGCAAAAATACTGTCTTCTGCGGATTTGCCTTTAGCATGGCTTGCCGCAACACTTGTCAGCATAGTTATTACCCCCTGAGTTTTATATCAATCAGTTGTTGCCTTCCTGCGGGAAGAAATGTTCGTGGATGGCGTTGACCGCTTTTGCCACGTCCTCTGCCGGTACAAGGCAGGAAATACTGATTTCTGATGTACTGATAACGCCGATGTTGATGCCTGCACCAGCAAGCGCGCCGAACATGCCTGCTGCAATGCCCGGGCTGCCAAGCATGCCCGCGCCTACAATGGAAACCTTGGCTACGTTTACTTCAAGGTCTACTTTGTCAAAAGGCAGTTCGGTTTTAAGTTTTTCCAAAACTCCAAGGGCTTCTGCCATATCGGTTTTGGCTACGGTAAAGAGTATGTCGTTTTTGTTCTGCTGTACGCTGGCGCTTTGTACAATCATGTCAACGTCTACATTGGCATCTGCCAGCGCCGCAAAGATTTTATAGGCTACACCCGGTTCATCCGGCACACCGCGCGCTGCCAGTTTGGCAACATTAGTGTCATGTGCTACGCCGCGGATTACAAATTTTTTCTCCTGCACTGTATATTCCCCCCTGATAATAGTTCCCGGTACTTCATTAAATGTTGAGCGTACATGAATGGCAACGCCGTTATGTTCGCCGTATTCCACTGCGCGCGGCTGCATTACGCCAGCGCCGAGCCTTGCCAGTTCCAGCATTTCCGCAAAGGTGATTTCATCCAGCTTGCGTGCTGTCGGCACAATGCGCGGGTCGGCAGTGTATACGCCGTCAACGTCGGTATAAATATCGCAAATGCCTGCATTAAGGCCTGCCGCAACGGCAACTGCGGTAGTATCGCTGCCGCCGCGCCCCAAAGTGGTAATATAGCCGTTTTCGGTAATGCCCTGAAAACCTGCCACAATTACTACTTTGCCTTCGTCAAGCGCTTTTTGCACACGCGCGGCATCAACATTTAAAATGCTTGCCTTGGAAAATTTATCATTAGTCTGAATTCCTGCCTGCGCGCCGGTAAAAGATACCGCAGGCTGCCCTTTTGCACAGAACGCGCCTGCCATTAAGGCGATTGTAACCTGTTCGCCGGTTGCCAGAAGCATATCCAGCTCACGCTTGGGCATTTCAGGGTTTACGCGTCCGGCAAGAGTTAAAAGGTCGTCTGTACTGTCACCCATTGCCGATACGATAATAACCACTTTATCGTCCGGCTGTTTTTCTTTCAGCACTCTGTCTACAATGCCGTGAATTTTTTCCGGCGTAGCCACGGAACTGCCGCCGAATTTTTTTACGAGAATAGCCATCAGGTTCCCCCCAAATTAAAAACTGCTATATAAATATTGTAGCATAATCGCTATAAATTGTATACACTGTTAGCAATTTAATAGTTTAAGAATTAATTTATATAAAACAGCACTTAAAAATTAATAATTGTAGCGCCGCTGCCGCCTTCATTTAAAGGCGCTTCCGCAAGCGATTTAACAGCAGCGTGCGTGGATAAATATGCTGTAAGCCCGGCTTTGAGCGCGCCGGTGCCTTTGCCGTGGATAATGGTAATTTGATGGATGCCCGTCAAAATGGCGTTGAAGAAGTTCAGCACGCCCACCAGG
>CAJLLL010000024.1 GCA_905207485.1 uncultured Phascolarctobacterium sp. | reverse complement strand
CCTTAAGGATGTCCTTCCTAAAGAGGTGTCTAAAGAGGATGCGGATGGGAGCCAGCAATAAAGCCTGCCCAAACTGCGGCAGGAAAATGAGATAGCGGTTTATGCTGATAGTAAAACACAGATAACAGAAAATGCGGTTTATGAAACTGCCGCAAAAGAAAAAAGTTATACAGGCAAAATTCATCTTAACAGCGCAAGCGTGGAAGAACTTGAAGAACTGCCCGGAGTAGGAGCTGTTACTGCCCAGCGCATTGCTGAATACCGCAGTTTGCATGGCTTTAATAAAATTGAGGACATTATGAATGTGAAAGGCATAGGGCAGGCTAAGTTTAATAAAATGCGCCCTTACCTTGATTTATGAAAATATGGTTTCTGATAGCTGCCGGTACTTTTGCGGCAGGTGATTATACCGGCATATTAACGCCACAGTATTTATATATTTATTGTGCCGCTGTGGTTGTTTGCGCTGTTTTGCTGATGCTTGCGGCAAAATTTAAACCGCAGGGCTATGCTGCTGCAATTTGCGGAGTATTACTTTTTGGTGCTTGCGGACTGGCGGTTGGCAGTAATGCCATGCAGACTGATGAACATGCTGTAAGCAATTATTGCGGGCAAAAGGTTACAGTGCAAGGCAGCGTTGATTTACTGAGCCTGAAACAGCGCGCAGACGGAGTAAGTTTTATTATTGACTGCCGCGCTGTGCAGAAGAAAAACGGAAAAGTTCAAAATGCGCATGGCAGTATCCGCGTTTTTGCAAAAGATGTAAATATAAAAAATTTTGTTGGCAGCAGTGTTATTGTCAGCGGAACGCTGAAAGAACTGCACGGTTTTGCCAATCCCGGAAGTTTTAATAGCGAAAACTGGAATTTGCAGCAGGGCATTAAAGCGCGTATCAGCGTAAAAAAAGAAGGGTTGCACACTGTAAACAGCAGCTCTTATGCCGATAAATTCTTTTTAGTTGCGCTTAATTTGCGGGAACAAATAAAAAGCATAGTTTCCGGAGAGGCAGGAGCAGTGCTGTGCGGAATGGCGTTGGGCGGTTACGATGGTTTAAGCGAAACGACGCGCGAGGCTTTTGCAGCCACCGGGCTGGCACATATCTTATCTGTTTCCGGTACGCATATGGCTTTGGTTACCGGTTTTTTGATTCTTATTATAGGCAGGCGCGGCAGGCTGCAAATTATTGCCGTGTTGCTGCTGCTCTTTTTATATGCTTTGTTGTGCGGCGGTTCTGCTCCTGTATGGCGTTCGTTTTTTATGAGTGCTGTCGCACTTGCAGGCAGCGGGACTTATAAAAAAGCGCAAAGCGGAAATATTTTCTGTGCCGCTGCCGTGATGCTGCTTTTATATAATCCGCTGTGGCTGCTTGATGTGGGTTTTCAGTTATCTTTTGCGGCAACGGGCGGGCTGATTTTTCTTTATCCTCAGCTAAAGGCTGAGTTGTCATTTGTAAAATGGATTTTAGTGCGTGAAGGACTGGCTATTACATTGGCGGCACAGATTGCTTCGCTGCCGCTTTTGCTGTGGCATTTTAATCAGCTTTCGCTTATTACTTTTGCAGCCAATATTTTGCTTGTGCCGGTTATGGAACTGCTGGTTATAATTACCATCGGCGGTTTATGCCTGCCTTTTGCCGGCACATTTTTAATTTACGGTGCCGGGCTTGCCATGCAGCCCTTGCTTAATGCCGTAAACTTTTTGGCAAATATGCCTGCGGCAGTGCTTAATATACCGCACTTGCCTGCGGCGTGCTTTGTTCTTTATTATTTTATGCTTATTTTATGTTTTAAACGCAGTTGGTTTAATGCAAACGAACGAAAATACGGGCTGCTTTTTTGCGCATTCGGCATAGCGGTTTTGGTGTTTTGTAAAAGTTTGCTTCCGCAGCCATTTACAGTGCATTTTATTGATGTTGGGCAGGGCGATGCTGCTTTGGTGCAGACAACGGGCGGGCACAATATAATTATTGACTGCGGCGGCTTGCAGGGAGATTTTGATACCGGCAGCCGCATTATAGTGCCGTATTTACGTTATCTTGGCGTTAATAAGGTTGATTTACTGGCATTAAGCCATGGGCATCATGACCATGCGGGCGGTGCGGCAGGTTTGGCACGGCTTGTTAAAATAGAGAAACTGCTTTTGCCGCAGGAAAAACCTTCTGATGATGTCAAGAAACTTTTGCGTTATGTCAGTCCGCAAAATGTTATTGCAGCCAGAGAAGGAAGTGTTTATAAACTTGGAAAGTGCCGCATTGAAGTGCTGGCTTCAGGCAAAAGCGAAGGCGGTGGTAACGAAAGCAGCGTTATTATGCGTGTTTCAGAAGACGGCGGCAGTATTTTATTTACCGGTGATGCTGATGAAAACATTGAACTGGCGGCAGCAAATAAAATTAAACAGGCGGATGTGTTAAAAGTAGCGCACCATGGCAGTAATTATTCATCAACGGAAGTATTTTTAAAACAGGCACGGCCGCAGCTTGCTGTTATTTCTGCAGGGGCCGGCAATAGTTACGGACACCCGGGGCGCGAAGCCTTACAGCGGTTAAATGCTGTTGGCGCCAAAGTGCTGCGTACCGATAAACTGGGCGCGGTAAAAGTATGTTTTGACGGCAGGCAAATGCAATGGTATAGTTATAGGTATGATAAAGAATTTTTTTAAGGTGATGTTATGGAACTGACGCCGGAAAAACTGATAGAGATGCTGGAAAAGGGCGAGGCTTTGCCCAATGTTATTTTAATGTACGGCGAAGAAAACTATTACCGCAGCAAGGCGGCTGCCTGCGTAAAAAAATACGTATTTGGCGATGTGCCTGCCGAAGATATGGAAATAAGCGTTTTTGACCGTGATACAGATTTAAAAAAACTAAATGCTGCCGTTAACACTTATCCGTTCTTTGGCGGCAGCAGCCTGGTGATTATCAGCGATGAAAAGATTTTTGCCGCTGATAAAAAGCAGAAAGAAAATCTGGAAGCTATTTTGCTGAATGTGCCGGAGTTCTGCCATGTGTTTATCAGTATTGCAAAAATAGATAAACGCGGGCGCATTTATAAAAAACTTTTGGCAGACGGTGCGGCTGCCGAATGTAAGCCGCTGAAACCTTATCAGCTTAAGCCTTGGCTTGATGCCGAAGCTAAAAAACGCGGCTGCCGGTTTGAATACGAAGCGGAACAGACGGTGATGGAATATCTTTCTGCCGCTGAAACGGCACCATTGCTTTTACTGGAACAGGAAATAGAAAAACTTTATGTTTATGCCGGGCAGCGGCGCATATGGACCAAAGCAGATGTAGAAACTGTATTTTCGGCATTACCGGAAGTATCGCGCTTTGCTCTTTTAAACGCCATTGCCGTTAAAAATCTGCCGGAAGCGCTGGAACTTTTGCAGAATGAAAAAAAACACGGCGGCAGCGCTATCGCTGTCAGCGGGCTAATAGCTTTTCAGGTGCGGCGCCTGGCGCAGGTTAAGGAACTGGCAGCGCAGGGCATGAATGCGCAGGCAGCAGCGTCAGCGCTAAAAACATCGCCGTATGCCGTAAAAAAATTAATGGAACAATGCCGCGGCTATACAGCACAGGATTTGGCGGCTTTTATGCTGGCACTGGCAGATTTTAACGCTAATATCCGTTATGGCGGGCGTCAGTTTGAAATGCTTGAAGAAATACTAATCCGTTTTTTGGGCAGTCATTGAAAATTTTATGAAAATAAAAAATTTTTCTTGCAGCGGAGAAAGTTATCTGTTAAAATATAAGCGTGGTCAATGAAGACACTTCTATTTGTTATGCGCAGATAGAAGTGTCTTTTGTATTTTGTAAAAAATTGAAAGGAGTGCGGCGCCATGCCGCAGGTGACTGAACATGATGAACCCCGATATGCTGTATGTGATTAAACCCGAAGAACAGAACAGAGAATGTTTGACCGAGATTTTAACCGCACACCCGGAGATTAAATTTGTATCTTTTATGGGTGTTGATTTTGCAGGCAACGATACCGACGAAAAAGTACCCATCAGCCTGTTTTTAAAAGATATTGACGGTATTATGGAAGGCATGGCAGCGCAGACCGACGGCAGCTCCGTTGTGCTGACCGGTATTGCTACTTTGAATAATGCCCGCGTTGATATGAAAATTGACAGCACCGTAAACTGGTATGTTGATTATAACTATGAACATTTTGACACAGCAACCGGCAAAATGATTGGCACGCTGCGTATTCCGTGCTTCCTTGTCCATAATAATGTACGTGTGGATTCCCGTTCCATTCTGCACGATACGCTCGATTATGTGGAAGCGGAACTGACGTATTTGTTTAAGAAACATCCGCAGGTAGCCGGCCTTGAACATATTAACGGCGAAGATATTGAAAAAATTATTTTCACCTGCGCAACCGAACTTGAATTCTGGGTAAAATCCCCACGCGAAGATGCTCCGATTGAAGCGCTCAGTTCCTCGCAGATGATGCAGGAACAATACTGGCAGCGCTGCCGCGGCAATGTACGCACAGCACTGGAACAAACAGTAGAAATGCTTGAAGCATACGGCCTTGGACCTGAAATGGGCCATAAAGAATGCGGCGGTGTACGCGGACAGATTGACGAAAGCGGCCATATGACCCACGTTATGGAACAGCTTGAAGTTGACTGGAAATACAGCTACGGCGTGCAGACTGCCGATAACGAACTTTTGGCGCGCATTATTGTAAAAGAAATTTTCCGTCTTAACGGCCTTGAAGTTTCCTTCCAGGCAAAACCTGTGCCGGGCGTAGCGGGCAGTGGCGAACATACTCATGTTGGCATCGCCGCTAAAATGAAAAACGGCAAAATCGTTAACCTCTTTGCTCCGCAGGATATGCACAAGGAATTCCTTTCCGCAGTTGGTTACGGTTCCATGATGGGCCTTTTGAAAAACTATGAAGTAATTAATCCGATTATTTCTTCAACTATTGATTCCCTTAACCGTTTGAAACCCGGTTTTGAAGCTCCGGTCTGCATTGTTACTTCACTCGGCCTCAGCCCGGAAGTACCTTCCCGCAACCGTACCATTCTTGCCGGCTTAATCCGCGATATTGATAATCCGCTGGCAACCCGTATTGAAATGCGTTCCCCGAACCCATACACCAATACTTACCTGGCCATTGCCGCATTCTATATTGCAATGCTGGATGGCATTAAAGCCTGCGTAGAATCCGGCAAGACTTTGAAAGAACTGGAAAGTGAACTTTCCAAGAAAAGCGGTGAAGAAGGCTTCTATCTGGAAACTGAAAGAGAATACCGCAGCGAACACGATGTGTTTGAAGATTACAACGAGGAAGAACGTGCGCATCTGTTTGGCAAACCGCCTGCAACCGTTTGGGAAAACATCTGCGCAATTAAACAATACCCCGAAAAAGTTGCCGTGCTTACTACCGGCAATATCTTCAAAAAAGAATTTATTGATTCCTTTGCGGCGGGCGCATTAATCCGCTGGCAGACAGAACTGCTCAACAGAATCATTCCGGAATACCATAAAGAAATCTGCCAGATGAAAAAACTGCATGACGATGACAACCACACAACCCATGATGCGGCAATGTGGGAAAAGATTGCTGCAATGCGCAACACCATGGCTAAAGATTTTACCGACCAGCCGAGCCTGTTTACCATGACACGTCAGGCATTTGCAAGAGGCGATTTTGATGCCGCTTCCGATTTGCAGCTTGAAATGGCAGAGCTGATGCAGAAACTTAAAGTACAGTATAACGAATATCAACACAACATTATCGACTGAATGGCCAAATGAGGGAAGGCTGTTTAAAAACCCCGGTACAAAAAAGTGCCGGGGTTTGTGTTTTAATATCCAAAAAGGTGCCAAATTATCTTTGTTATGATAAAATAGAAGCACAATATAAGAATGGAGTGATTATATAAATGGCTAAAGATAGT
The DNA here is from genome assembly GCA_905207485.1 of uncultured Phascolarctobacterium sp. Taxonomy (GTDB): domain Bacteria; phylum Bacillota; class Negativicutes; order Acidaminococcales; family Acidaminococcaceae; genus Fusicatenibacter_A. The sequence continues at coordinate 24,958 of CAJLLL010000024.1, read as the reverse complement.
TCTTTTGACGTTGTTTCTCAGGTGGATATGCAGGAGATGGACAACGCCGTTAACCAGACCAAAAAGGAAATTGCACAGCGTTACGATTTCCGCGGCAGCAACGCCAGCATTGAACTTGAAGAAAAATGCATTAAACTGGCAGCAGAAGACGAATACAAACTGAATGCAATCATCGACATTCTGCGTGCACGCATGGCTAAACGCGGCATTCCCCTGCGCTGCCTTGAACTGGGCAAGGTTGAAGCTGCAAGCAAAGGCACTGTACGCCAGCAGCTTAACATTTTGCAGGGTATTCCCAAAGAAAAGGCTAAAGCCATTATTGCTGCCGTTAAGGCAACCAAGCTGAAAGTAACTGCTCAGATGCAGGATGACCAGGTTAGAATCAGCGGCGCTAAAAAAGATGATTTGCAGGCTGTAATTCAAACCTTAAAAGCAGGAGATTTCGGCGTAGATTTGCAGTTTATTAACATGAGGTAAAAAATTATGGAGCAGGCAGAATTTACACAAAAGCTGCTTAAAGTTGCCCGCGGATTGGAACGTGCTGACCTTGTATTAAAAGGCGGCAATGTGTTTAACAGTTTTACGGGCGAATGGGAAACTGCCGATATTGCCGTTTGCGGCGGCGTTATTGCCGGTATTGGCAGTTACAAAGGTGCAGAAGAATATAATATGGCAGGCAAATATTTAACTCCGGGCTTTTTGGATGCGCACATGCATATTGAAAGCACGATGCTGGCTCCGCGTGAGCTGGCACGCCTGCTTTTATTAAACGGCGTTACAGGCATTTTTGCCGACCCGCACGAAATTGCCAATGTTTTGGGTGCAGAAGGCCTGCAATGGATGCTTGACGAAACGGAAGATATGCCGCTTGATGTATTCTTTATGCTGCCGTCCTGCGTTCCGGCGACGGATATGGAAACAAGCGGCGCTGTACTGGAAGCGGAAGATTTGAAGCCGTTCTTAAAACATCCGCGTGTGCTTGGCCTTGGAGAAATGATGAATTATCCGGGCGTGCTTTTTGGCGATAAAGGTGTGTTTGACAAACTGGCACTTGTCCGCGGCGGATTATGTGATGGGCATGGCCCTGGCGTAACCGGCAACGATTTAAACGCTTATCTTGCCGCAGGCGTTACTTCCGACCATGAAGCAACGGCATGGCAGGAAGGGCTTGAAAAATTGCGCCGCGGTTGTTATTTAATGCTGCGTGAGGCGAGCGGGGCGCATAACCTGCTTGAACTTTTGCAATGCGTTACGAAGCTTAACAGCCGCCGCTGCTGCCTGGCAACGGATGACCGTCATTTGGATGAACTGGTAACGGAAGGCAGCATTAACTACATGGTGGAAATCGGCGTTACGCACGGCTATGCGCCGGAAATGCTTTTGCAGATGGCAACGCTGAACACTGCAGAACGTTTCCGTATGTATAACCGCGGTGCGCTGGCGCCCGGCTATATTGCCGATATTAACGTCTTTACCAATTTGCAGGATTTTACGCCGCAGTACGTTTTTAAAAATGGCAAAAAAGTTGTGCAAAACGGCAAACTTTTGTGGGAAAGTGAAACTTATCTTAAACCTGCTGCCACCGGTACGGATATTAAGGATTTGGACAGCAGCAGGCTGAAAATTACTGCGGAAGCAGATAAAAACCTGAAAGTAATCCGCGTTGTGCCGGAACAGATTCTGACGGAAACGGTACTGGAAAAACCTCTCTGCATTAACGGCGAAGCGGTGAGCGATACCTCGCGCGATATTTTAAAACTGGCAGTATTCGAGAGGCATCATGCTACCGGCAATGTGGGGCTTGGCTTCGTTCAGGGCTTAAAACTGAAACGCGGGGCAGTAGCATCAACGGTAGCGCACGATTCGCATAATTTAATTGTGGCAGGCACCAATGATGCCGATATGCTTACAGCGGCGGCCGCACTGCGTAAAGAGGGCGGCGGTATTGCCGTTGTGCTTGATGGCGAAGTTAAGGCTGTTTTGCCGCTGCCTTTTGCCGGGCTGATGAGCGGCGAAAAAATTGAAAATGTAAACCGCAGGCTGAAACAGCTGCGTTACTGGACGGGAGAACTTGGTGTGCCCGAAGGGCTGAATATTTTTATGGTACTTTCATTTTTGGCATTGCCGGTTATACCGCACCTGCGCTTAACGGATAAAGGCCTTGCTGATGTTGACAAATTTACTTTAACCGGTTTATGGGCATAAAAAATACCACACTGGCTGCATGGCAGTTCAGTGTGGTTATTTTTTATTATTTTAAGGTTTCGGGAACTTCTTCACATTCGGCAAGCAGCTTTTTTGCATCAATATACTGCGCAATGCCTGCTGCCACTTTTTTGGATTCTTTCATTGCCAATACAACGGTGGCAGGACCGTGAACAACATCACCGCTGCTGAATACGCCTGCACGTGTTGTCATGCCGTAAGGGCGTTCACGCGTAATTACAAAACCGCGGTCATCAACCTGAATGCCTTTGGTCGTGGAAACAATCCTTGCGGCCGGGCGCTGCCCGATAGCGAGAATTACGCAGTCGCACGGCAGGGCTTCCTGTCCGCCTTCTTCAATAAACTGGCCGTCCTCGGTTTTAACAATATTCTGTACCAAAAGCCCTGCAAGTTCGGTTTCGTCATTTTCAGAGGCTTTCTGGCGCATAGCGTTAAGCGCGCGCATTTGTTTTTTGTTAAGGTAAGCAATGGGCTGCTGCAAAAAGTTAAATTGCACGCCTTCTTTAACTGCTGCTTCATATTCGGAGGGGAAGCACGAAACTTCGGCTTCCGTTTTATGGTAAACAATGGTAACGTTTTTCGCTCCGCGGCGGATGGCGGTGCGTGCTGCGTCCATTGCCACATTGCCTGCGCCGATAACAATAACATTATCGCCTACATGCAGCAGGGTTTCGCTTTCGTCAAGTTTGCCGCTGTCAGAAAGAACAACCATGCGCAGGAAATAAGTTGCGGTTAAAATGCCGGTCAGTTCGTTGCCGGGAATGTTGAGTGTGCGCGGCAGCGAGGTGCCGGTACCCATAAAGATAGCATCATAACCCATGTTGAACAAATCGTCAACGGTATAATCAGGGCCGATAAGCACATTGGTTTTAATTTCTACGCCAAGGTGAAGCAGTTCTTTAATTTCACGGCGTACAACATCTTTGTTAAGGCGGAATTCCGGAATGCCGAACAATAAAATGCCGCCCGGTTCGCTTTGTCCTTCAAAAATGGTAACGGCAAAGTTCATTTTGGCAAGGTCGCCAGCTACGGTTAAGCCGGCAGGACCGCTGCCTATAACTGCTACCTTGCCGCGTTTGCCGGTGGAAGGCGGCAGCGGTTTCAGGTTGTTGTCATGCGCAAAATCGGCAATAAACATTTCCAGGCTGCCGATTTCAATGCCGTGTTTGTTTTTGGCAAGCACGCAGTGTGCCTCGCACTGGCGTTCATGCGGGCAAACCCTGCCGCAAATAGCTGGCAGGTTGCTGCGCTCGGAAATAATTTCGTATGCAAGCCCGATGTTGCCTTCGCTTAATGCGCGGATAAATTGCGGAATGTTGTTTTCTATCGGGCAGCCTGTCCTGCACAGCGGACGGGCACAGTTCAAACAGCGCCTTGCTTCGTTAATAGCTTCGGAAGTAGTCATGCGCCTGCTCATTATTCTTCACCTCGTGTTATATTCTTTAGTTTTTAATCCGCCCGGGTGCGGATATGGTTTTTATGATTAGGTACTAATTTATTTTAGCATAGTATGTGCCTAAAGTGCAAATTACTTTACAAAGCAACAGTAAAAATTTCTGCAAAATATGCTTTTATGCCTTTTGGCATATTGAATTTGCGGCGGCGATAAAGTACAATAAAGTATAGATTTTATTGTGGAGGTAAACACTATGTCTGAAGTTTTAGCTACTGCTGAATTTTCCAGCGTCATTCATAATAACGAAGTTTGCGATGAAATTGTAAAGTGGGGTAATGCCAACGGCTATCCTCTTACAAAGGCAAAACTTTATAATTCCCTTGGCGGCGCTTATGTCGGGTTTGCTCCCGGTTATATGATTAAAGCGCTCCGCCGTCCGCCTATTCCCGGCGGCTGGGATGTTACCGTGGAAACTTATGATGCAGAGACCCGCATTATTCCGCTGAACGTAAATAAAGAAACCGGCGAAACCAACCGTTTTATTTTAAAAATGATTGAGGAATATAAAAAAGAAGGCCTGACTATGGAAATGGCTGAAACATGGTACGAATCTTACGGCACTTACCTGCGCGATTTGAAAGTTACCGGCCATCCCATTTTAATTAACGCCTTCGAAGATTTTATTGAAAATATGCGCTGATAAATAAAAAAGCAATGCAGCCAGTAATGGCGTGCATTGCTTTTTTTATGCATGTTTTAAATTACTTTGGTTGTCCAGTCTTCAATATTCCAAACTGCTGTTACCCAGTCTTCATAAAATTCCGGTTCGTGCGATACCAAAAGCACGCTGCCTTTAAAATCAATCAGGGCGCGTTTAAGTTCTGCTTTGGCGTCAACATCAAGATGATTGGTAGGTTCGTCCAGCACCAGCCAGTTTACGTTTTTCAGCATCAGCTTGCACAGGCGTACTTTGGCAGCTTCGCCGCCGCTTAAAACAAATACCTTGCTGGTAATGTGTTCGTTGGTCAGTCCGCAGGCCGCAAGCGCAGCGCGTACTTCATAGTTGGTCATGCCGGGGTAGGCGTTCCACACATCTTCAAGTGCTGTGTTTTCGTTTTTGTCGCGTTCTTCCTGCTCAAAATAACCGGGCTCTAAAAACTGCCCCAGTTCAATTTTTCCGCTGATGGGCGGAATGATGCCCAAAATGGTTTTTAAAAGCGTGGTTTTGCCCAAACCGTTTACGCCGCGGATGGCAATTTTTTGTCCGCATTCAATTTTAAAGCTGACAGGGCATGTAAGCGGCGTATCATAGCCAAGCACCAAATCTTCGGCAACGGCAAGGTAACGGCTCGGCGTGCGTGCTTCTTTAAACTGGAAGTGCGCTTTTGGTTTTTCGCGCGGTTTTTCAATCATATCCATTTTATCAAGTTTTTTCTGACGGCTTTTTGCCATATTGGTTGTAGCAACGCGTGCTTTATTGCGGGCAATAAAGTCCTCCAGCTTGGCAACTTCCTGCTGTTGGCGTTCATAAGCCGCTTCTTTCTGCGCTTTATAAATAGCATACATTTCCTGGAATTTATCATAGTTGCCGGTGTAGCGTGTCAGTTCGCAGTTTTCCAAATGATAAATTACATTAACCACTTTATTTAAAAAGCTAATGTCATGGCTGATTAAAATAAAAGCGTTTTCGTAGTTTTGCAAAAATTTGGTCAGCCACTCAATGTGTTCAACATCAAGATAGTTTGTTGGTTCGTCCAAAAGAAGAATGGAAGAATTTTGCAAAAGCAGTTTGGTTAAAAGAACTTTGCTGCGCTGGCCGCCGCTGAGTTCTGATACATCGCGGTCAAGCCCAATGCTGCCAAGGCCCAGTCCGTTAGCGGTTTCTTCAATTTTGCTGTCCAGCGAATAAAAGCCGCCGTGTTCCAGTTCGGTCTGTATTTCACCGACGGTTTCCATCATTTTATCCATTTCTTCCGGGGTGGCATCGCCCATTTTTTCATACAGTTCCAGCATTTCTGCTTCCATTTTGTACATATCGTCAAAGGCGGTGCGCAAAACTTCGCGGATAGTCATGCCTTTTTGCAAAGTGCTTTGCTGGTCAAGATAGCCGACAGTAACTTTGCCGGGCCATTCAACCTTGCCTTCATCCGGCAGGGTATGGCCGGTTGCAATATTTAAAAAAGTCGATTTGCCTTCGCCGTTAGCGCCAACCAGGCCAACGTGCTCGCCTCGCATCAGTTTAAAAGAAACGTTTTCTAAAATCTGGCGTCCGCCAAATGAATGAGATACATTGGTAACATTTAAATAGCTCACGGTTAAATCCTCTCTTTAAAAATAGCGATATGCACAATTTTATCGTAAACGGCAGCTTTTTGCAAAGGATTTTTAACGGCAGTGCAGAATATAACAAATATTTAACGAGAGAGGGCTGATAACATGATTTTCGGACATAAAAGCGATATTGAAAAACTGCTGCCTTATGTAAGTGAAGAATTGCAAAAGGCACTTGAATATTTGGCGTCAACGGATTTCAGCAAAGTGCCTGACGGCAGATATGAACTTGACGGCGATAAAATGTATGCCAATGTGGAAACTTATACTACCGCAGACCGCAGCACTAAAAAACCGGAAGCGCATAATAAATATATAGATGTGCAGTATCTCGGCAAAGGTACGGAACAAATTTATTTTGCGCCGCGTACGGATGATGTAAAAATTGTTGAAGATTATGCTGCTGAACGCGATTTACTTTTTTTTGAAAATATAACTGAAAAAGATGCCGTTGTTTTAAACGCGGGAGACTTTGCAGTGCTGTTTCCGTGGGAACTGCACCGCCCCGGATGCGATACCGAAAATGGACATAGCGAGGTGCAGAAAATCGTTGTAAAAATTGCTTTAAAAAATTTTTAAAAATTTTTTAAAAAAAGTGTTGACAAGAACGCATTAAAACCGTATAATAGCATATGTGGTCAGCACCACAGAGAAATTCCCCGATAGTTCAGCCGGTAGAACACCTGACTGTTAATCAGGGCGTCGTAGGTTCGAGTCCTACTCGGGGAGCCAAAAAATACAGCTTCACACTTTTGGTGTGGAGCTTTTTTTATTGTTATAAATCATTATTACTTTTTTAAAAATATTTTGTTAAAAAATTTTTAATTATTGACATCATTGAGCCTTAAATTAATGTTATAATTAATTCTAAATATTTTTGCAGAGAGGTTTAAATGGTTTATATAAAAAGTATAAAAATTTTAATAACTGTTATGTTGGCATGCAGCAGTATTTGTTTTCCTGCTTATGGAGCAGAGAACTTAACGAATACAATAGAAAAATCGTATGCAGCAGACGTAAATTATAAAAAGCTCAATAATGATTTGGCGTTTTTAATTGAAAGCCCCCGTTATGGCGTGCCCGGTCTTGCCGTAGCCGTTGTAAAAGACGGAAGGCTTGTATATGAAAAAACTATGGGCAGCAGATATATTGATAATCGGAACCGTCAGAACGATTTGCCTTTTATGCGCGATACAAAAATACGCATAGCCTCACTATCCAAAACTTTTGTTGCAGTGGCATATATGCAGCTTGCAGAACAAGGCAAGATTGATTTGGATGAAGATATAAGCAAATATCTTGGCTTTACTTTGCGCAATCCTAATTTTCCAGATATTTCTATAACATCAAAAATGCTTTTGAGCCATACATCTTCGCTGAGAGATGGTGAAGTTTATTCTGCGCCGCAGCAATTCAGCGTTCAAGAATTTTTTGATAAGGATGGAGCATTTTATGAAAACGGTGCGCATTTTGCTCCTGAAGGAGAAGCTCCCGGAGAATTTTTTTATTATGCAAATTTAAATTATGGTTTGCTGGCAACTATTATAGAAAAAGTTACGCAAACAAGATTTGATGTATATATAAAATCGGCAATACTTGACCCTATGGAAATGGATGCAAGTTTTAATCTAGGTGATTTCAGCAGCGAAGATTTATATAATTTGGGAGCAGTTTACAAAAAAATAAATAATGGGTATTGGGACAGTGATGGACCATGGATTGCACAGGTTGATGATTATAAAGATTTATGGTTTTACCGGCCTACTGCCGATTATAAAATCGGCGTAAACGCAACAGTCTTTTTCCCGCAGGGCGGATTAAGAATAAGCCTGAAAGATTTGGAAAAATGGATGTATATGTTTATTAACAGCGGGGAATATAACGGACGGCGTATTTTAAGCAAAAAAAGCATTGATAAAATGTTTGAAACATATTGGACATTAAATTCCGGCAAAACAAACGGCGATACTTACGGAGGTGTAATGTGCTGTTTCGGGCTTGGCATACAAAATATGAAAAATATTGATAAGGACCGTTTTGTGGCTGACAGGAATATAGAGATGTCCGGTCATTTTGGCGAAGCGTATGGCTTATTAAGCGGTATGTTTGTTGACAGGAAAAATAAAAACGGCTTTATTTATATTATGAATGGTATGGGCAGTTCTGAAATTGAAAACGCAGGAACATACAGCGGCATGTACAGGTGGGAAGAATTGATTTGTACGGCAATTTTAGATAATGCTTTTCCTGAGTTATAAGGTGATTTTAAGAGATTATTTTTTGTTTTATAAAGTTTAATTTTGCTGTCAGCTTTTGTTGTATGGTATAATAATTATAAGATTTCGGAGGTGGTTGAATGTCGCTTGATACAATGCTGCTTTTAGCAGGTGCTGTTTTGATAGGTCTGGAAATTATTGTTCCGGGCGGAATTTTAGGCGCAATAGGTGCAGTATCGCTGATTCTTGGATTTTTCTTCTTCCTTGGCGGCGGTTGGGATGCTTTTTGTATCGTTGGCGGCACAGTTGCAGTATTGGCGGCAATTAGCGCGCTGCTGTTCTGGTTTATACCGTCATCCGTAAGCTGGAACCCATTTGTGCTGCGTGATAAGCAGAAAAACAGCGAAGGTTACACCGGCGCGGGCGATTATTCCGCTTATCTCGGCAAAAAAGGCAAAGTAATTGCGCCGCTGCATCCGGCTGGAACCGCTGTTATTGACGGTGAACGCGTGGATGTTGTAAGTTTTGGCGATTACATAGATAAAGACGCTGAAATTGAAATTGTTAAAATTGAAGGCAGTAAATTGTTTGTAAAACAGTTAAATAATTGAAAGGATGTGTTGTAAATGGATTTTTTGCTGAACTTTTTATTTAGCGGAGGTTTGCTTTCGCTTATTATTATCATTGCTGTTATTGCATTATTTTTTAACTTTGTTCCTATTGGATTATGGATTTCTGCTATTGCTGCAGGCGTAAATGTAGGCATTATGAACTTAATAGGCATGCGCCTGCGCCGCGTACCTGCTTCTCAGATAGTGCTGCCGCTCATTAAAGCCAATAAAGCCGGCATGGATGTTAATGTAAACCAGCTTGAAGCCCATTATTTGGCCGGCGGTAATGTTGACCGTGTTATTGATGCTTTAATTGCAGCGCACCGTGCGCAGATTCCTTTAACTTTCGAGCGTTCCTGCGCTATTGATTTGGCAGGCCGTAATGTGCTTGAAGCAGTGCAGATGAGCGTTAATCCGGAAGTTATTGAAACACCGATAGTTTCCGCAGTTGCCAAAAACGGCATTGAACTGAAAGTAAAAGCCCGCGTTACTGTACGTGCCAATATCGACAGGCTTGTTGGCGGCGCCGGTGAAGCGACAATTATTGCCCGTGTTGGCGAAGGCATTGTAACCAATGTTGGTTCTGCCGCAAACCATACCGATGTTTTGGAAAATCCGGATTATATTTCGCGTACTGTGCTTGCTAAAGGTTTGGATGCCGGTACTGCGTTCGAAATTCTTTCCATTGATATTGCCGATGTGGATGTAGGCCGCAATATTGGCGCTGCATTGCAGACTGACCAGGCGGAAGCAGACAAACGCATTGCCCAGGCGCGTGCCGAAGAACGCCGTGCTATGGCAGTTGCCAAAGAGCAGGAAATGAAAGCCTATACTCAGGAAATGCAGGCTAAAGTTGTTGAAGCTGAAGCTAAAGTTCCTGCCGCACTTGCTGATGCGCTTGAAAAAGGCCGTCTTGGCGTTATGGATTATTACCGTATGAACAATATTAATGCTGATACTGACATGCGTAAAATGATTGCAGGCAGTGAACAGGACACGGAAGTAGATAAAAATCCCGTTCACAAATAAATGAGGGATTGTTATGAACATGGAAGATTTATTTAGTTTTTTACCAATGCTGGTGTTTATTTTGATGATAGTGCTCGATAAATCATCACGTGGCAAACGTAAAAAACAACGTGGCCATTTTCCGCCGCTGCCGGATATAGAAATGCCGCGGCGAGATAAAGAAGATTCAATTCCGGAAGTAAGTCCCACAGAAAACACAAAAAATGACAGAGTTTATGAAGAGCAAACTGCTGTAAAAAAAGAAAAATCTGTTCCATGGTATGTGGAATTTCCGGAAGATAAAAAAGAAAAGCAGCAGGGACGTATTTACCAAGAGCCTAAAAAAGAACCGCAAAAAGTTTTTATTGCTCAACCCAAGCCGGTATTTACGGTTCCTTCCATGCAGACTGCAAAAAGGCCGACAGCTGCCATGTCTGCCGCAAAGCCTAAAAAACCTGTATTTAATGGCAAATTTAACCGCCAAAGAGTGCGCGATGGTTTTGTAATGGCACAGATACTCGATAAACCGCGTGCATTAAAGCCTTATACAGACCCGTATTAAAATAAAAACTGAATAAGAGGCGAGAATATGCTTGAAAAGCTGGATTTGAAACAAAAATTAAAAAAAGATGAATATGACAAACAACTGGAATATTATGGAGATTTGCTCGGAAAATTACAGCGTGCATGCCGCAGCGCGAAAATACCGGTAATTATTTTGGTTGAAGGCTGGCGTGGCGCTATGCGTACAGACATCATCAATGAAATGATGCAGTATATGGATTCGCGTGGTTTCAGGGTATTTTCTGCATCCAAGATGACGGACGAACAACGCAAGCAGCCGTTTTTTACCAGTTTTTGGAAACAACTTCCTTCGTACGGCAATATTGTAGTTTATCACCGCAGCTGGTATTTTTTAAAAAATGAGCATAATGTAAGCGATAAAAGTAAAATAGGCAATTTGCTTAACACATCGTATTCCCATATCCGCGCGTTTGAAAAACAGCTTACCGATGACGGTTATGTATTGCTTAAATTCTTTGTGCATGTTTCTAAAAAACAGCAGAAAGAAAACATGGAAAAACTTAACAAAATTTACGGTAAAAACTGGAAAAAACTGGATGTTGAAGAACACAACGAAAACGATTACGATAATTTTATCAATGCTTACGAAGAAATGTTTGTTGAAACCGACACCGAAAATGCACCTTGGCATTTAATTGCCGGTGATGATGAACGTTTTGCCACCATAAAAATACTTGAAAGCATTGTTAAAACTTTGCAAAGCGCACTGGAAGCCGCCAAAATCAAAACAAGCGGCAGCAGAATTGATTTTCCGGCGCGTCATGTAACAATTAATAATGTATTGGCAAAAGCCGATTTATCAAAATCGCTTACCAAAGAAGAATATAAGGCTGAACTTTCCAAATGCCGTGAAAAATTAAAATCGTTGCAGCTTGATTTGTACGAAGCGCAGCGCTCGCTGATAGTGGCTTTTGAAGGCTGGGACGCCGGCGGCAAAGGTGGCGCAATTAAGCGTTTGGCAAGGTCTTTTGACCCGCTTGGCTATGCGGTTAACCCTTATGCAGCACCTAACCCTGTTGAAAAGCAGTTCCATTACATGTGGCGTTTTTGGGTAAAAATGCCCCGTGCCGGAGAAATAGCCATTTTCGACAGAACGTGGTACGGGCGTGTAATGGTAGAACGCATTGAACGTTTTGCAACCGATGCAGAATGGCAGCGTGCTTATGGTGAAATTAACGAAACCGAAGCACAGTGGACGGAACATGGCACTATTTTGTGTAAGTTCTGGCTGCAAATTGATAAAGACGAACAGTACAAACGTTTTAAAGAGCGTGAAAACGATCCTGATAAGGAATGGAAAATTACCGATGAAGACTGGCGCAACCGTGATAAATGGGATGCCTATGAAGCGGCGGTAAATGAAATGCTTATCCGTACCAGTACCGATTATGCTCCGTGGACTGTGGTAGAAGCAAATTCCAAATATTATGCAAGAATAAAAGTTTTAAAAACAGTTATTAACGCAATTGAAAAAGCTATAAAATAAGAGGTTGTACATTTGACTTGGGAATTAAAAAATAAAATTTTAGAAACATTGGCAAAAGAAACAGGCGCGCAGTGCTTTGCACCGGGGGCAAGGCGCGCCTTTGCTTTTTTATACCCTAACAGCTATAAAGTAGGCATGTCTAACCTTGGCATGCATATTTTGTATCAGATTATCAACGGGCGCGGCGATACTGCCTGCGAACGCTTTTTTTTACCGGATGGAAAAACTCTGGCAGAATATAAACGTACCCGCACTCCGCTGATGAGCATGGAAACGCAGCGGCAGTTAAATGAATTTGAAATTATCGGCGTTATGATGTCTTTTGAAATGGATTACGCCAATCTTTTAACAATGCTGCAAATGAGCAATATTAAACTGCGTGCAGCAGAACGTAATGATAAGGAACCGCTTGTTGTTATAGGTGGTCCGTGCGCAACGTTTAACCCGGAACCGTTGGCAGAAGTTGCCGACGTGTTTGTTATCGGCGAGGGCGAAGAAGTTATTAATGATTTGCTTAATACCGTTTATAAGGCAAAGGCAGAAGGCGTTGTCAAAGAAGAAATGCTTCTGCGTTTGGCACAGATAGAAGGCTTATATGTGCCGCGTTTTTACACGCCGCAATATGATGCGGAAGGCAAATTTTGCAAAATGGAGCACGACAGCCGCGTACCGGCAGCAATAAAACGACGTTGGGTACGCAATTTGGATGAATATCCTAATACTTCTGCAATCCTTACTGAAGAAACAGAGTTTCAGAATATGTTTATTGCCGAAGTTGCCCGTGGCTGCGGCAGACATTGCCGTTTCTGCATGGCAGGGTATTGTTTCCGCAAACCGCGTGCGCACAGTTTTGATTTGCTGCTGCAAAAAATTTTAAACCGTCCTTCTATTTCTGCTAAAGTTGGTTTAATGGGTGCGGCGGTATCCGATTATCCGCAGATACATGAACTTACAGCGGCGCTGATTGAAAATAAAGTGCCGTTTACATGTGCGTCTTTGCGTGCAGATACACTGGATGAACTGCTGGCTCAGGCTCTTGCCAAAAGTGGTCAGCAGACTATGACGGTAGCTCCGGAAGCAGGCAGCGTTAAAATGCGCAATATAATTAACAAAGGAATTACCGAAGAAGATATTTATAAAGCAGTGACTTTGGCGGCAGCAAGCGGCATGAAAAACGTGAAGCTGTATTATATGATAGGTTTGCCGCAGGAAGAAGATGCTGATATAGAAGAAATGATTGAGATGGTGCGCCGCATCCGCCAGAAAATGGACGAAGCGGGAAACAAGGGCGAACTGATTATTTCCGTCAACGCTTTTGTGCCTAAACCATTTACTCCGTTCCAATGGTCACCGCTGTGCAATACCAAAGTGCTGAAAAAACGCTTTAAAATGCTTGAAGATGCTTTTAAAAAGAGCAAGCATATAAAACTTATAACTGAATCTTTGAAAGAAACTGTTTTACAGGCAGCTTTAGCGCGTGGCGACAGAAAAACAGGACATTATTTATTGCAGGCATTTACGGAAGGCATTACTTTAAAACAAGCGTTAAAAAATGACCGCATTGATATTGAAAGCCTTGCAGCCGCAGAATATGAGCCGGGCGCACTGCTTCCGTGGAAGCACCTTGATATGGGCTTTAAAGAAACTTATTTAATAAAAGAATGGGAAAACGCAACGAAGCAGCAGTTTACGCCAATGTGTTTTGAAGGCTGCAAACGCTGCGGAGTATGTGGTAATTAAAATGAATGAATTTACACTGCAAAGTAAAAATAATATCTGGTACGGCAGTTTTGATGCCTTTACCCAGCTTGGCTTCGGCAACGCTTTTAGCTGCCGCCTGCATGGCGAAAGCGGCATTGTGCCTGGAACTTTTAATTTAGCGCTGCACGTTGGCGACGATGCCGGAAATGTTTTACGCAACCGCCAAAAATATGCTGCTGCCTTAGGCGTTGATTTTAATAAGTTTACTGCGTGTGAGCAGGTTCATGGCAGCAAAATAACGGTTATTGATGAAAATTTGGTCGGCAGAGGCGCGCTTGCTTATGCAGATGCTATAAAAGGCACGGATGCACTAATAACGGATTTAACTGAAGTTCCTCTTTTGCTGTTTTTTGCAGATTGCGTACCTGTTATTTTGGCAGACCCTGTCACAGGGTGTATTGGCATTGCACATGCCGGCTGGCGCGGTACTGTCGCCGGAATTTCCGGAAAAACGGTACAGGCAATGCAAAAAACATATGGTGCGCAGCCGCAAAATATTATCGCCGGTATTGGCCCAAGCATTAAGCAATGTTGCTATGAAGTTGACAGCACGGTTTATAACGCCGGTAAAAAATTCGCTCAGTGTTTTAAACAAAAAGAAAACGGCAAATATATGGCAGATTTGCAGGAGTGGAACAGGCAATCTTTATTGGAGGCAGGATTGCTGCCGCAAAATATTTACAGTTCTGAAATTTGTACAGAATGTAATAAAGAGTTGTTTTTTTCATACCGCGCTGAAAGCGGCAAAACCGGCCGTATGGGCGTAACTATTTGGAAAAAGCAAAAAGGATAAATTATATAAACGGCGAATATAAAACCTTTAGGGGGTCTTTATATTGTTACAGGAAAATTTAAAAAATGTACAAGCCAAAATAGATGCTGCGCTTAAAAAGCGTACTGAAAAGAAAATTACCGGTGATACGGTAACTCTGGTTGCGGTAACAAAAAATCATCCGGCAGATGTTATTACCGATTCTTTAAACCTTGGCATAACCGCAATAGGCGAAAACCGTGTGCAGGAAGCCAAAGCAAAACGGGAAATTATCGGTGCTAAAGGCAGATGGCATTTAATAGGGCATTTGCAAACCAACAAGGCAAAACAGGCCGTTGCCATTTTTGATATTATTGAATCGGCAGACAGCCTGCATTTAATGCAAAAATTAAATGAAGAAGCTGCAAAGGCAGGCAAAGTGCAGGAAATACTTTTGCAGGTAAATATTGCACGCGAAGAACAAAAAAGCGGTTTTAGCCCGGAAGATTACGAAGCAGCCATTCCGCAGCTTGACGATTTTAAAAATTTGCATGTACGCGGATTAATGGTTATTGCGCCTGCGGCTGATAACTCCGACGATATTCGCTGGGTGTTTGCCAAAGGTTATGAACTGTTTTGCAAGCTGAAAGAACAGCGTCCGGATATAGATATGCTTTCCATGGGAATGACACATGATTATGAAGCTGCCGTTGAAGAAGGCGCAAATGTGGTGCGCATTGGCACTGCGCTTTTTGGGCAGCGTGATTATAGTTTGAAATTTTAACTTGAGGTGATAAATTTTATGAAATTTTTAGACAAAATTTCCGAAGCGCTCGGCTTATACGAAGAAGAGGAAGAAATAATTGAAGAAACGCCGGAACCGGAAGAAAAGCCTAAAAAAAATCTTTTTGCCCGCAAGCAGGCTGCGCCGGTAAAACCTGTTCCTGCAACAGAGCCTGAACCGGAACGCAAATCTTTCTTCAAACCAAAAACTAAAGTTGTGGAAATGCCGGAATCTAAAACAATTTCTATTCCGATGGCACAAAAACAAGTTAAAGTTGTTGTTTTGGAACCAGTTTCTTTTGATGATTCCCAAAAAATTGCCGATTATCTTAACAGCAGCCAGCCGGTAGTTGTTAACTTTGAAGCTACGGATAAAGTTATTATGAAACGCATGACTGACTTTATCAGTGGTGTTGTTTATGCTTTGGGCGGCAGCATGAAAAAAATCGGCCACAATATTTTAGTATGTGCTCCTAAAAATGTAGATATTAATGCAGACGATAACATTTACGATGAGAGAGGTGGGCAGCCTTGGAAAAAATAACCGCTAAAACCGGGCGCATAGTGTTCATCGGCGGCGGCATGATGGCTGAAGCCATTTTAAAAGGCATGCTGCATAAGGAAATTGCCGACCCGGCTTTAATTACTGTCAGCGAACCTTCAGCCGAAAGGCGTGCATATTTGGAAAACACTTATAAAGTAACCGCCGCATCCTGTAATGAAGAAGCTGTTAAAACGGCAGGCCTTGTAATTTTGGCTGTAAAACCGCAGATTGCCGATGCTGCCATTACCGGGGAAGTTGCTCAGGCAATTCCTCAAAACGCAACAGTGCTTTCCATTATGGGCAGCGTTAACATTGATAAGCTGCACAGCCTGGTACCCGGACACGCGGTTATCCGCGTTATGCCGAACACTCCGCTGGCAGTTGGCTGCGGTATGACGGCGATAGCTCCGGATGAAAATGTAAGTGCGGATATGCTTGAAGCAGCCAAAGCAATTTTTGGAAGCTGCGGCGAAATTGAAATTGTTGCCGAAAGCGCTATTGAAGCTATTACGGCAATCAGCGGATGCGGTCCCGGATATGTATTTATGATGATTGATGCTTTGGCTGATGCCGGCGTAAAAGCAGGTTTGCCTCGCGCTATGGCTATTAAACTGGCTGCCCAGACTTTTGCGGGCAGCGGCAGAATGGTACTGGAAACCGGCTTGCATCCCGCAGTGCTTCGTGACCAGGTAACATCGCCAGGGGGCACAACCATAGCAGGCATTTATGCACTTGAAAGCCGCGGCGTGCGCGCAGCTTTGTATGAAGCTGTAATGAATGTTTTAGCGCGCAGCGCAGAATTACAGGGTAAATAATATGGCAGACAGAGAAAAAATACTGCGGTATTTTAAAGCAGGCGGAGACGAAGAACTTGCGGCAAAACTTTTGGATATTGCCGAAGCAGCACGCAAAAGCCGCAAATACCGCATAACTGATTTTTTAGACCCGCACAGCTATAATGTTGCGGAAATTATTGCCGCCAACTACGATAATATGAAAATTGAAGCAGACGGCGGATTTAATAACGCTGAGCGTGTCCGCGCAGCCTTTATAGACGATAACTTTATGGGCACGCCCGATTATGAAATAAGCTGCTTTGAAGTAAAGTGGGATAAACGTTTTTATACTATCGGCCACCGTGATGTATTGGGCGCATTTATGGGTATGGGCTGCAAACGCGATATTTTAGGCGATATTGTTATAACGCCGGAAGGAGCGCATTTTGCCGCCGATAAAAGTTTTGCCAATTACATCGAAAGCAACTTAACGCAAATTGGCAGCGCACCGGTAACTATTACAGAAATACCGCGGGAAAATTTGGCTCAGCGTGAAGAAAAAGTAAAAATCATTAATGCCACAGTAGCAGATTTACGTTTGGATGCCGTTGCCGCAGCAGGTTACGGCGTTTCCCGTTCACGCATGGCAGATGAAATAAAAAGCCTTAACGTGCGCGTAAACTGGAAAGAAGCCAAAAAGCCTTCCCAAAGCGTAAGCGAAGGCGATATAATCAGCTTCCGCAGCCGCGGGCGCGTTGAAGTTGCGGAAATACGCGGCACAACCAAAAAAGGACGTATGAGCATTACTTTAAAACGCTATATTTAATTTTGGAGGAAAGAGATGTTTGCACCTCTTGATTTAAAAAATAAAACTTTTACCAAGGGCTTCCGCGGTTATGAAACCGAAGAAGTTGACAAGTTTTTTGCGCAGGTTGTAAAAGATTTTGAACGTTTGTATCAGGACAACATTGAATTAAAGGAAACCGTTGAACGCGTAAGCGCCAAACTGGAATATTACCAGCAGATGGAAGCTACCATGCAGAACACTTTGGTAGTAGCACAGGAAACCGCTGACGAAGTTAAAAAGACCAGTGAAAAGAAAGCACAGGTTTTGCTTGATGAAACTGCCGCAAAATGCGAAGGCATGAAAGCCGATGCCAAAAACGAAGCCGCACGCCTGCTTAATGAAGCAAATGCCGCTGCTGCCCAGGCTAAGGCAGATGCTGATGCTTACGCCGAAAAAATGCGTAATGATGCTGCTGCCGAAACAGATAAACTGCGTAATGACACCGAAGCGGAAATGAACAAACTTAAAAGCGATACGCAGCAGTTTGTTAACAAAATGCGCATAGCTGCCGAAGTAGAAGTTGCCAAACTTAAAGTTGATTCCGAACAGGCATGCAAAAATATTTTGGACAGAGCCCGTGAAGAAGCGGTGGAAACCTTGTCCAAAGCACGCAATCAGGCACAGAAAACTATTGGCGATGCTGATGACCGCGCACGCAAAATGATTTTTGAAGCCGAAAATAAAGCAGGCCTTGCCAAAAACATGTTTGAAGACCAGGTAAAAAAAGCAAATGTACATCGCCAGCATATGATAAATTTGCTGGAATCCCAGCTTGAACTGCTGAAAAGTTTTGACAAAAATACGGAAGAATAGGCGGAATTATTATGATTATCCTTGTGAGGCACGGAGAAGCAACGCACCATACGCAGCATTTAACCGGCGGCTGGACTGATTCTGACCTTACAGAAGCAGGCCGCGGGCAGTTAAACGCACTTGCCGGGAAACTTGCGCTTGATTTTAAAGGCAGAACCGAAAAATTTCGCATTTTAACCAGCGATTTAAAACGTGCTGCCGAAAGCGCTTCTATTATTGCCAAAAAACTCGGCATGGAAAACTGCATAGAGCAGCATGAGTTTTTGCGCGAAAAAAACAACGGACAGGCCGCAGGCATGAAAGAAAGCGAAGCCAAGGCAATTTACCGCCCGGCGGCAACTCTTAAAGAACTGCACCACCGTAATTATCCCGGCGGAGAAACCCGCAAAGAGTTTTTTGACCGCTGTGTAGAAGGCATACGCCAATGCGCCGATATGGAAAACGAAAACCTTATTATCGTTGCGCACAAGGGTACAATTCAAAACCTTATTTTTTACTGGCTTGGTTTTGATATTGAAGAAGTAAATAAATATAACTTTTCGGTTGATATACTGCCAGGCAGCGTAACTGTGCTTGGCATAAACAAATGGCTTGAACACAGCATATTTTTGCTGAATGATACCTCGCATTTACACAAAAGCGAAGGTTATGGAATTTTTACATACAAGTATTACAAAAAATATTGACGGTTTAACAGCCGTGTTGTATAATATTTTTGTTTTTAAATATCTTTACAGGCTATGATAAAGACAGTAGCCGGCTGGATACAGCGCAGCGAGCCCGGGACAGTGCAAGCCGGGTTGGGTTTGAACGCCGGTGAAAATCACTTTGGAGCTTCCGTGCAGAACTTAAGTAAGCGCGGACGGAGCGGCGCACGTTAATAACGCCGAGAGTGGCGCATGTCGTCATTAGGGTGGTACCACGGGTAATACAAGTCTCGTCCCTTTGGGATGAGGCTTTATTTTTTTTGGAGGTGTAAAAAATTGGATTACAGCAAGACGCTTAACTTACCGGAAACTGAGTTCCCGATGCGTGCCGGACTGCCGGAACGCGAACCGGAAATTTTAAAATACTGGTATGACAACAACATTTACGAAAAGAAACAGAAACTGCACGCAGGCCATAAAAAATTCGTTCTGCATGACGGTCCTCCGTATGCTAACGGACAAATTCACATGGGCACTGCGCTCAATAAAATTTTAAAAGACATCATTATTAAATACAAATATTCTCAGGGTTATGATACCCCGTACGTTCCCGGCTGGGATACTCACGGCATGCCTATCGAACACGCTGCCATTAAAAACCTTGGTTTAAACCGCAACGAACTTGACCCGCTTGTACTGCGCAACGAATGCAAAAACTACGCACTGCAGTGGATTGATGTTCAGCGCAACGATTTTAAACGCCTTGGCGTTTTAGGCGATTGGGAACATCCTTATGTAACCCTCGTGCCGGATTATGAAGCTGTGCAGATTCATGTTTTTGGCGAAATGGCTAAAAAAGGCTACATTTATAAAGGGCAAAAATCCGTTTACTGGTGCCCGCATTGCGAAACTGCCCTTGCAGAAGCAGAAATTGAATATGCAGAACAGAAAACTCCTGCTATTTATGTAAAAATGCCGCTTGTTAAAGATAACGGCATGCTGCCGGAAGCGGCAAAAGGCAAACCGGCTTATGTTGTAATTTGGACAACCACTCCGTGGACCATGCCTGCCAACGTAGCCATTGCCCTCCATCCGGATATTGAATACGCATGGGTTGAATGCGAAGGCGAAGTATTGTTCCTTGCCAAAGAACTGTTGGAAACCGTTGGCAATATCTGCAAAAAAGATTTAAGCCACGTTCTTGGCACCTGCAAAGGCAAAGACATGGAATTTGCTGAATGCCGCCATCCGTTTGCCACCATCGACCGCAAATCTCCGCTGGTACTGGCAGATTATGTAACGCTTGATGCAGGTACCGGCTGCGTACATACCGCTCCCGGTCACGGCGATGTCGACTTTGAAACCGGCATTAAATATCATTTGCCGATTATCTGCCCGGTTGACAAATCCGGCAAATTTACCAAAGAAGCAATGCAGTTTGAAGGCATGTTTGTATTTGATGCCAACATTCCTATTTTAAAATACCTGGCTGAACTTGGCATGTTGTTCGGCAAAGAAAATATCCGCCACCAGTACGCACATTGCTGGCGCTGCAAAAACCCGATTATTTACCGCGCTACCGAACAGTGGTTTGCTTCCGTTGACGGCTTCCGTGACGATGCACTGGCTGCTATTGCCAACGAAGTTAAATGGATTCCGTCCTGGGGCGAAAGCCGTATTCACAACATGGTTGCAGACCGTCACGACTGGTGCATTTCCCGTCAGCGTGTATGGGGCGTGCCTATTCCGGTGTTCTACTGCAAAGATTGCGGCGAACATTTAATTAACGATGAAACCATTAACGCCGTTGCCGATTTGTTCAAAAAAGAAGGCTCCGACGCATGGTGGAAATACGAAGCCGATGAAATTCTGCCGGAAGGCACTGTATGCCCGCATTGCGGCGGCAAACATTTTACCAAAGAAACAGATATTATGGACGTTTGGTTCGACAGCGGTTCCTCTCATGCGGCTGTTGCCAAAGTACGTCCGGAACTGCAATGGCCTGTTGATATGTATCTTGAAGGCAGCGACCAGCACCGCGGCTGGTTCCAGTCTTCGCTGCTTACCAGCGTTGCCACCACCGGCCATGCACCGTATAAATCTGTTTTAACCCACGGCTATGTTGTTGACGGCGAAGGCCGCAAAATGTCCAAATCCGTAGGCAACACCGTTGCTCCGCAGGATGTAATTAAACAATACGGCGCAGATATTATCCGCCTGTGGGCTGCTTCCAGCGATTATAAAGCTGATATCCGCATTTCCAAAGAAATTTTAAAACAGCTTTCCGAAGTATACCGCAAAATCCGCAACACTATCCGTTACATCCTTGGCAACACCAACGACTTTGACTACGAAAAGGACAAAGTACCGTTTGACCAGATGCTCGAACTTGACCGTTGGGCATTAATGCACATGCAGCTTCTTAAAAAAGAAGTTAAACAGGCTTATGAAGATTATGATTTCCATGTGCTTTATCATGCAATCCATAACTTCTGCACGGTTGAAATGAGCAGCTACTATCTGGATATTCTGAAAGACAGACTGTACGCTTATAAAGCAGACAGCCTTGAACGCCGCAGCGCACAGACTGCCATGTATGAAATTATGGTAGACCTTGTTGTAATGCTGGCTCCGGTGCTGAGCTTTACCATGGAAGAAGTATGGCAGTTCATGAAGAAAACTTCTAACATGCCGGAATCCGTACAGATGATGCCGTGGCCCGAAGCCAAAGAAGAATATATTGATGCTGCGCTCGAGAAAAAATGGGAAGATTTCATTGGTATCCGCAGTGAAATTACCAGAGTTCTGGAAGTTGCACGCAAAGCAAAAACCATTGGCCATTCTTTGGATGCCAAAGTTGAACTTTATGCAGAAGGCGAAGCATTGGCAGTGCTGAAATCTGTAGAAAAAGATTTGCCGACCCTCTTAATCGTATCTCAGGCTGAACTGCATGAAGGCGTTGGCGAAGCAGGGGAAGCTACTACCCGTGAAGATTTGAAAGTAGCCGTTAAAGCAGCAGAAGGACATAAGTGCGAACGCTGCTGGATTTACAGCGACACCGTAGGACAGGATGCAGAACATCCGACCCTTTGCGCACGCTGCGCCGAAGCTGTAAAATAAAAACTAAACCTATAAACAAAAAATGCTCCTTTACTTTTAAAGTAAGGGAGCATTTTTTATGTTTTATTAAAACTGTTATGCAATATTTGTGCGTAAATTTTTTAACGCCTGCTTATGGTGCTTGGAAACCATTGCAGGCGTTATTTTTAATTTGGCGGCAATTTCCTTGCCGCTGTAACCATCAAAGTACAATGCTTTGATGGTGTTTCTTTGTTTTTCGGTAAGTTTCTTTAACGCAAGTTTCAATAATATAGCCAGTTCCTCACGTTCAATTATGTTATCTGCCAATGCAGGCACGTCTTCATCACCTGTGGGCAGGGGAGCGGCATGTTCTTCTTCTTTCCAAACTTTACGCATGGCATCGTACAGGGCGTAATGTATGCGGCAGCGTACATAACCTGCAAAGTGCGTAAAATCCGCACCGTTGTAATTTAAAACAAGCTCTATAAATTTTAAGCGTGCTAAACTTAAACCTTCTTCAAAGCCTAAGCCCTTATAAAAAATCTCGCGTTTCATCTCACGGCGGAAAAGCGGCTCGTAAAAAATGCAAAGCTGTTCCAAAGCAGCCTTATCGCCGTTTTGAGCGGCGGTAACTAATTGCTGCGTTAAGGCAGCCTGCGCTTCGTAATCGGTTTTGGTTGCCACGTTGGGCAGGGGGTTGTTAATAAAATTTTTACTTGCTTTCATCATTAAAAGCCTCCTGTGATAAAAAATTTTGTACGCTTAACCGTGGCCACGCAAAAGCGACGTGAAAATGATTATACGAAAGAGGGCGGACTTTGTCAAGCCCTTGATACGAAAAAATTTACATTTTTGCAAAAAAGACGTAAAGTGCTTAACACGCACAGCGCAAACTGTGGATTGCCGCATACAGCGCCGCCGCACAAACCTATCGGCAGGGATAAAGTTACCACAAGACCAGAAAAAGTACGGATTACGCCAACTGAAATGTCTTGCGGGGGGGTAAAGGTATGGTATAATTTCGGTAGTGCAGTTAATTATAAATAAATATTAAAAACTGCTAAAATACTGAAAGGGATGTTAGTTTATGAAGAACAGCAAACTGTTGGCAAAAAGTATTACGCTTGGTTTAATTTTAGCAATGCCGTATGGAATGGTAAATGCGGCGGAATATAGTGATTCAACTATAACAGGTTGGGGTGGCGCTAACGGCGGTACTCTTAATAGTGGCGACACTTCAAAGAATATAACAGTAACTAATAGTGGTACATCTCAAGCATGTCAAATAGTTAATAAGGGGGCTACTGCAAATAATACAGTTTTAACAGGTAATCCAGCTGGAACTGGTGGACGTCAGGACGTTTATGGTACTGCTGTTGGTACAATAGCAAATCAAAATGCACAAGTTTTTGTGCGTGACGGCGAAGTATCAGGATTACAAAATAATGGTGGCACCATTATTATAGGTGGTACTGTTGGTGAAAATGATTATGGTGGTACAGTAACCGATATGGAAATGTCTTCCGGTATTGTTGATATAACTAAAGGCATTTTAAAAGATTCTGAGGTAAATGGCGGCTCTGTTACTGTAAAGGAAAATGGGACAACCGATAAACTTACTTTAAATAACGGTAGTGTGATAGTAAAAGGCGAAGCAAAAAATTCTGTTATTGCAGGTGGTAATGTATCTTTACAAGGAGGAACATTAACTTCTACTAAAGTTACAGGCGGTATAGTTAATGTTGTTTCGGGTACAGTAAGTGGTATAAATTTAAAGGGTGATATAGAAAATAATAAAAGAGTAGGTTTGAACCTTAATGGTGGTACTGCTAATAATATAACTGCGTATGATAATGTTTATATTACTGTTGATAATGCAACGGTAGATATTGTTAATATTACTGGCGGAAAAAGTGGTATTGAAATGAAAAGCGGAAGTTTGTCTAATGTTACTTTAAAAGGTAATGATAGTAATAATATGGCAAGCATGTCTGTTGCCGGAGGTACAGTAAACGGATTAACTATTGATAGTTTTGGTACTGTAACTGTTAATGATGGTGAGGTATCCAATACAACTATTAAAGAAGCTGGTTGGCAAGGTGTAAAAGCAGGGGCAATTGTAAGTAATACAACTATTGAAAATGGTGGCCGCCAGACAATTTATGAAAATGCCAAAAGCAGCAATGTTACAGTAAATGCCGGAGCAGAATTAGTTGTAAATCAAAATGGTAATGCTGAAGATGTAACATCTGATGGTACTATTTATATGCGTGATGGTGCTAAACTTACAGGTACTACGAAATTAACACAAAATGCTGTTATTGATTTAGGCGGTATTGTAAAGGGATTGCATGATGATAATAAAGTACCTGAACATGAAGAAAGCGGAAATTATAGCATTGATAATTTGCAGTCTGATGGTGCTACTATAAAAATATCCAATGAAAATCAAAAATTAGATATTTCTAATTTGAATGGTAGTGAATTTGTAGTTGAAACTAATACTGTTGGTGATGGATTAATAAATATAACAAATAATAATAATGAAAATATTAAAGTTGTTGGTACCAGTGAAGCAACAAGTCAGTTCAATAAAAACGACCTTGCAGGCAGCTTGCAGGACTTGGCTGACACTGTTGAAATTGAAAATGGTGAACAGTTGGATAGCGTACTTGCGCAGGAAAGTGGTGTAATAGGTGAAACCACTGCGTTAGTAGACGAAAATGGTAATATTATTGCCAATACTGTTAGAGAAAAAGGGCATATCGCCAATGAAGGCATTACCGAACTTGCCAACGTAGCCTTAATGGCATGGCGCGCAGAAAATGATGAAATGCACCAGCGCATGGGCGAACTGCGCAGCAGCAAAGGCGAAGCAGGCATCTGGGCACGCATGAAACGCGGCGAAAGTGAAAGCGGCGACATGAACATTAAAAACCAGTACAGCACCTACCAGTTAGGCTATGACGAAAAAGTAGGCGACAGCAACTGGTATTTGGGTGGTGCCATCAGCCGTACCGAAGGCAAGAGCAGTTTTGCAACCGGCAGCGGTGAAAACCAGTCCACCGGCTTTACCGTATACGGCACCTATGTAGC
>CAJLLL010000023.1 GCA_905207485.1 uncultured Phascolarctobacterium sp. | reverse complement strand
ACGGCAGGGCCGTTGGCGGCAACAACCGGTGTAATAAGGCCGAACACGCCAATCGGGGCAAACTCCATAATGATGCCGACAATTTTATAAGATACTTCTGCAAGACCGTTAATGGTATTTTTAAACGGGTCGGCAGGTTCGCCAACCATAGTAATGCCAACGCCGAGGAACAGTGCGAAAACGATAATTTGCAGCATATCTGCTTTCAGCATGGATTCAATCGGATTGGTGGGGAAGATGTTTACAATAACGCTCATAATGGGCGGAGCTTCTTTGGCTGCGGCTGCAACTCCGTCAGCAGGCAGGTTCATGCCTGCGCCCGGTTGGATAACGCTGCCCAAAATAAGGCCCAGCACAATAGCAAACGCTGTTGTTACGAGATAGTAGATGACGGTTTTCATGCCGATGCGGCGGATTTTTTTAATATCGCCGAGGCTGCACATGCCGATAACAAGTGAAGCAAAAACCATCGGTACAATGGTCATCTTAATCATGTTCATAAAAATGGAGCCAAACGGGCCAATCCATGTTTTGGCAAATTCGGCACCATCTTCACCAAGCAGCAGGCCGGCAATGACGCCAATTACCAGTGCTGCCATGATTCTTGTAGACAGTTTCATTATAAAGCCTCCTCAAATTATGAAAAAATATATAATAACAATTTTGTATTATATCAAAAAAATCACAAAATACAAAATTGTATACAATATTTTTGTAAAAACAAAAAACAAACCTGTGTACTTTTGTGCACAGGTTTAAAAATTTTAGAGACCAGGTTTGTTTTCGGTTATAACTTCTCCGGTAAGCGGCAATGAAAATTTATAATGGAATTTGTTCATGCCGCGGCTTGAATAAAAACGGTGTGTATCGTGCCTGAGGCAGTTGCAGGCAACTTCTATCTGCATGCAGCCGGCGGTTTTGGCTGTTTGCAGCGCTTCAGCAAACATTGCTTTGCCAATACCGAGATTGCGCATTGAAGGCGTTACCGCAAATTCCATAATTTCGGCAATGATCCCGGAATGGTGAAGCTGCCGTTCAAAGCGCAAGTTTAGTATGCCGCATACTTTTGGGCTGTTTCGTATAAACAGCGGCAAATTTATCATAATCAAATGCCGTGTTTTCCATATCGCAGATTAAATCATAAACAGCGCGGCAGTCGGCCGCAGTGCTTTTACGAAACATAAAAAAACCTCCGTAATGTTTTTGTTATTATAACATGCGGAGGCTGTTTGTTGAATTTAAGGCTTAGCGCGTAATCTTGCCGCGGCTTTTATGGCAAGCGTGCTGCCTAGGTATGCCGTGGCAATGCCGCCGATAACGTCAAGCGGGTAGTGAACGCCGAGATATAGCCGTGAAAAGGCAATTAACGCTGCAAGCGCAACGGCAAATGCGCCGAACAGTTTCGGCAATAGCCGCCAGTAAGTAAAAGCGCAGGCAAAAGCTGCTGTGGTATGGCCGGATGGAAACGAATAACCGGAGGCGTGTGTTACAAGCGGCAGCAGTTGAGGCAGAGCTTCAAACGGGCGTGGGCGCATAACGGCGTTTTTGAGAATTACATTGCTGATAAAAGTGCTTAATGCAAGCGCTGCCAGTGCGGTAAGACCCACGGCACGTGTTTTGCGGTTAAGCGAAAGCAGCAGGGCGGTAAAAATCCAAAACCAGCCTAATTCACCTAACAGGCTGATGCCGCGCCAAAATGTGTGCAGCGGTTCGTGGTGGAAGGCGTCATGTATAAAAAGCAAAAGCCGGGCATCAAGCTGTAACAGGGCTTCCATGGCAGTCTCCTTTCTGTATGGGGACAGTTTATTTATTATAATTTTAACATAAAGTGCCCGTGAAGATGATAGTTTAATTTTTCATCTGGGCTTTTTATATGAATTTTTGGATGTGTTTACTTTTTATTTACGGCAATTTGGAATGCTGTTTTTTATTTTGCTTTAAGCAGGTATTTTTTGTACGGATATGGAATATAAAAATGTTATGATTTAATTGTTAAAGTTTAACGGAAGGGGTGAAGTTATGCTTTTAGGTATAGATGTTGGCGGTACTTTTACGGATGCCGTTTTGATAGATAACGGCGCTGTTTATGCACAGGCCAAGCGCCCGACAACGCACGGAGAGGTGCTGCGCGGCATACTGGCGGCGCTGGATGCCGTAATGGACGGCGTTGATGCAGCGCAGGTTGAGCGTGTTGTAATAAGCAGTACCATTGTTACCAATGCGCTGACGGAGGGCAAAACGCAGCCTGTGTTTCTTGCTGTTATGACCGGTCCCGGTATGAACGTCAAAGGGTGCTTTCCGGTTGAGCCGTACCTTGTAAGCGGTTACGTTGACCACCGCGGCAAAATTACGGCACGCACGGAGTTCAACAAGCATTACGGTTTACTGGACAGGCAGAGCGGCGTAACCGTGGCAGCAGTCAGCGGCAAATTTGCGGTGCGCAACCCCGAAAACGAATATGTTTTGGCTCATGAGCTGAAAAAGAGCGGATATAAAAAAGTATTTTTAGGTTCGGAACTTTCCGGAGAATTAAATTTTATCCGCCGCACCAACAGCGCATATTTTGCGGCGGCGGTAGATAAAACATTTGAAGCCTTTGGTAAGCAGGTGGAATGGGCGCTGAAAGAACGCAATATTACCGCTCCGGTGCAGATTTTAAAGGCAGACGGCGGCACCCTTCCACTGGAAGCGGCATTAAAACAGCCGGTAGAAGCCATATTTACAGGCCCAGCGGCAAGCGTTTTAGGCATAGAAGCATTGGGCGCGCCTGAGGGCAAAAGCATTTCGCTTGATGTTGGCGGCACAACAACGGATATTGCTTTTTGGGATAACGGCGAGCCGCTTTTGGCTAAAAAAGGCGCCATGATTGGCAAATACCCAACGGCTGTGCGGTCATTCCACATGCGCAGCGTGGGTATTGGCGGCGACAGTGCTATAACAAAATTGCCGCAGGGCTTTAAAGTAGGACCGGAACGTGCGGGCAGGGCTGCGGCTTTGGGCGGACAAAAGGCAACGCTTGCCGATGCGCTGATAGTGCTTGGTTTGGTTAATTTTGGCGATGCTGAAGCTGCACATAATGCCGTTGCCGCTTTGTGCCACGAAGGAGAAAGCACGCAGCAGGCGGCGCAGTCTGTTTTGGATGCGGCGCTTGATGTAATAGAAAACGCAATTAAGGAAATGCTGCATGAATGGAGCATTCAGCCTGTATATACGGTAAGCGATGTTTTAACAGGCAGCGGTTTTGAACCGCAGCAGCTTGTAGGCGTTGGCGGCGGTGCGCCCGGGCTTATTCACGCACTTGGCAAACGTATGGGGCTGCCGGTTGTCATTCCGCAGGGCGGCATGGTTGCCAATGCCATTGGCGCGGCACTGGCGCGTCCTACCGTGGCGGCAAGTTTGCGCGCCGATACAACGGAAGGCTATTATTTGATTCCGGAAAGCGGCAAACGCGAACGCCTGCCCAAACGCTTCAACATGCAGGCGGCAGAAGAAATTTTAAGCGCATGGTTGCACGAAAAAGCAGGCGGCTGGCAGATGGAAGGCAATGAAACGGAAGTTATCAGCCGTGAATATTTCCGCACGGTGCATGGTTATTATGATACCGGCGAAATTATATACCTGCGCATGCAGCTTAAACCAGGCATTTTATATGCTATTACCGGCAGGGAGGTGGCGTTTTGAAACAGGCAAATTTAGGTTTGGTATTCTTTCCCGCTTTTGACTGGATGATTAGCCCGGGACACCCCGAACGGCAGGAAAGACTGTTATACACGCGCGACCAGCTTACGGAAGAAGGCTTGTTCGACCGTCCGGAAATTCGCGAATACCGCCTGCGTATGGCGGAAATTAACGATTTGCAGCGCGCCCATGTCGGCGTGCCATCAATAGCAAAACTCATCACTCCTGCGCACCTTGCTTCGGCAGGCGGCTGCTTAACGGCGGCAGATGCCGTAATGAGCGGAGAAGTTAAACGCGCCTTTGCGCTGGTACGTCCGCCGGGACACCATGCCATGCGCATTGTCCACGGCATACGTGGGTTCTGCACAATAAATATAGAAGCTGTAATGGTAGAATATCTGCGCAGCCGCTACGGCATTAAAAAAATTGCCGTTGTCGATACGGACGTACACCACGGCGACGGCAGCCAGGATGTTTTTTACCATGACCCCAACGTGCTGTATATTTCCTTCCATCAGGACGGGCGCACTTTGTACCCGGGCACCGGTTTTCCGGATGAAGCGGGCAGCCCTGCGGCGTGGGGCTATAATTTAAACCTGCCGCTTTTGCCTGGCAGCGGCGATAAAGAAATACACCGTTTGTTTGACGGCCTTATTAAACCGGTGCTTGATGATTTTGAACCGGAACTCATCATAAATTCTGCCGGACAGGATAATCATTTCAGCGACCCGCTCGCTTCCATGAGCGTAACGGCGCATGGCTATGCTGCGCTTGCAGATAAATTAAAAGCGGATATTGCCGTGCTGGAAGGCGGTTATTCCATTGAAGCGGCGCTTCCCTATGTCAACACCGGCATAATTCTTGCCATGGCAGAGATGGATTACAGCAACGTCATTGAACCCGACATCCGCGCCCTGCGCACGCCTGACCAGCGCTGCATGACTCGCGTGGAACAGCTTATAGAGCAGGTGGGCAACATTTGGCGCACCCGCGGGGAAGTTGGCAGGATGCTGCTTGATAAATGCGGCAAAACATGGCAGCGGCGCAAAGGCATTTACTATGATGAAGAAGGCATCCGCGAGGAGCAGCTTGAAACAGCACATTACTGCCATAAATGCAGCGGCTGGATGAGCATTGCCACCAATGCGCGCGGTACGCGTTACGGCGACCAGAGCGCTTATGTGGTATGCCTGCACCGCGATACCTGCGCCGATTGCCAAAAAGCAGCCTATGATGACGCACTGCGCGCCAAACAAAGCTGCGAATATAAATATATTTTAGTGCAGCACCCGGATACGGGCGTTGTGGAAACCATTTAAAGATTGGAGCAACCGAAAGTGAAAGAAATTGTAATTGCGACAAGCAATCCGGGTAAACTGGAAGAATTTAAGGAAATGCTGAAAGATATGGAGGTAGAACTGCATTACCTGGCTGAATGACCGGACATTGAAGCACCGGAAGAAAACGGGCGTACTTTTGCTGCCAATGCGCGCTTAAAGGCAACGTATTACGCAAAAGCTACCGGCATGACCTGCATTGCCGATGACAGCGGCCTGGAAGTGCAGGCGCTGGACGGTGCGCCGGGCGTGCGCAGCGCGCGTTATGCCGGTGAAAAGGCAACGGATAAGGAAAATAATGAACTGCTTTTGGCAAATATGAAATTGCAGGTTAAACGCACTTGCCGCTTCCGCTGCGCTTTATGCGTTGCCGGTGCTGACGGCAAAGTACAGGTGGAAACTGACGGTATCTGCGAAGGCATGCTTTTGCACGAACCTTTAGGCGAAAACGGTTTTGGGTACGACCCGCTGTTCTGGTCGACCGAACTGCATATGGGGCTTGGCGAGGCAACGCCGGAAGAAAAAAATAAAATCAGCCACCGCGGCAAAGCCGTAAAAAAATTAATTGCTAACTGGAAGAAAGTAAAATGAAAATAGGTTTAACTGGAGACACCCACGGCAGCACGCAGGCAATGCGCCGCATAATTACTGCCACGCCTCCTGTGGAACGCTGGCTGCATACCGGCGATTACGGGCGCGATGCCTTGTATTTACAGGCACAGACGGGGCTTGATGTTACGGCTGTGGGCGGCAACTGTGATGTGGGCGATGAAACGCTCAACCCGGACGAATTTTTATATCTGGAAGGGTTTAATATCTGGCTTACGCACGGGCACCGCTATCTGCACGGCGGCAATCCGCAGGAGCTTGTATGGTGGGCGCACCGTCTGGAAGCAGATATTGTTATTTTTGGGCATACGCATGTGCCGCTTGTAAAATGGTACGGCGATGTGCTGCTGGTAAATCCGGGCAGCCCTGCCAAACCGCGCAGTACGGAAGGTGCAACTTTTGGCGTGCTGAACCTTAAAGAAGGCGAGAAACCTTCTGCGGAAATTATCCGTTTGACGGTTAATGATTAAAACTTGCCAAATTAAAGTGTACGTTATAAAATATATAGTATACACCAAATAAATAACGAGGGGGTATTTGATATGTCATTTGTTGAAGAAGCCATTAAATTCCATGCGGAGAAAAACGGTATGCTGGCAGTTGCCTGCAAAGTGCCGCTCAATAACCGCGATGATTTATCACTGGCTTATACGCCGGGCGTTGCAGAACCCTGCAAGGCTATAAAAGAAAATAAGGAACTTTCGTTTGAATATACCTGCCGCGGCAACACGGTAGCCATCGTCAGCGATGGCACACGCGTACTTGGCTTGGGCGATATTGGACCTGAAGCCGCTATGCCTGTTATGGAAGGCAAGGCTGTGCTGTTTAAAACTTTCGGCGATGTTGATGCCATTCCTATCTGCATTGACACCAAAGACACCGAAGAAATTATTGAAACCGTGCGCCGTTTGCAGCCTACTTTTGCAGGCATTAACCTTGAAGATTTTTCTTCTCCGAAATGCTATGAAATTGAAGACCGTCTGCGCGAAATCTGCGATATACCGGTATTCCACGATGACCAGCACGGCACTGCCATTGCCTGCCTGTCTGCCGTTATCGGCGCACTGCGCTATGTAAAAAAAGATATTAAAAACGTAAAAGTTGTCGTTAACGGCTGCGGTGCTGCCGGTTCTGCCATTGGCAGGCTGCTGGTAAGCATGGGCGCTAAAAACGTTATTATGGTAGAACGTGTAGGCGCTTTGTATAAAGGCATTGATGCCAAACTTGATAAAATTCAGCGCCACCTTTCCGAAGTTACCAATCCTAATATGGAAAAAGGCACTCTGGCAGATGTTGCCAAAGGTGCGGATGTGCTGCTCGGCGTATCCGGACCGAACCTGTTTACCAAAGAAATTATTGCCAGCATGGCTGATGAGGCCATTGTTTTTGGTATGGCAAACCCAGTTCCGGAAACCACTTATGCCGATGCCATTGCCGCAGGTGCTGCCGTTGCAGGCACCGGGCGCAGCGACAGCCCGAACCAGGTTAACAATGTAACCGTATTCCCGGGCGTGTTCCGCGGCGCTATTGATGTGCGTGCGCGTGCAATTAACGAAGAAATGAAGGTTGCGGCTGTTTACGCCATTGCCAACCTCATTGACGAGAAGGACCTGCGTGCCGATTATGTTGTGCCGGATGCCTTTGACCCGCGTGTTGCACCCGCTGTTGCCGCAGCTGTTGCCAAAGCTGCTATGGAAACCGGTGTGGCGCGCGTACAGGTAGACCCTGAAGTTGTTTATGCCAATACGCTGAAACGCGTAGGCAGATAAGGGGCGGCCATGCGCGAATTAAATGTTGCTGAAATTACCACAGCCGTTGCCAAACTGTGCTGCGATGCCTGTTATTACCTGCCGCAGGATTTGCTGGAGCATTTTAAAAACTGCGTAAAAACGGAAGAATCTCCGCTGGGGCAGGAAATTTTGGGCACAATTATAGAAAATGCGGAACTTGCCAAAGCCAAAGATGTGCCACTGTGCCAGGATACCGGACTTGCCGTGGTATTTTTGGAAATAGGGCAGGAAGTGCATTTTACGGGCGGCGCACTGGAAGAAGCAGTGCATGCCGGTGTTGCGGAAGGTTATACCAAAGGCTATCTGCGTAAATCTTCCGTTGATGACCCGCTGTTTGACCGCAAAAATACGCAGGACAATACTCCTGCCATTATTCATACCCGCATTGTGCCGGGCGATAAAGTAAAAATTACAGTAGCTCCCAAAGGCTGTGGCAGCGAAAACATGGGCGCTATGAAAATGCTGAAACCTGCCGATGGAGTAGAGGGCGTAATTGAATTTGTGCTTGATACCGTGCGCAAAGCAGGCCCCAACCCCTGCCCGCCGGTAACTGTCGGCGTAGGCATCGGCGGCAATATGGAACGCTGTGCGGAACTTGCCAAATATTCCTTAATGCGCCCCATTGGCGAACATAACAAAGATGAGCGTTATGCAAAACTGGAAGCAGAACTTCTGGAACGCATCAATAAAACCGGCATCGGCCCTGCCGGGCTTGGCGGCACAACCACTGCCGCTGCCGTAAATATCGAATACGCACCTACGCATATCGGCGCGCTGCCGGTAGCCGTAAACCTGAACTGCCACGCTGCACGCCGTGCGTTTACCATACTGTAAGGAGGGGTAAAAATGTCAGAAGCACAAATTAAACATATTACAACCCCGCTTACGGAAGAAACCATAAAAAAACTGCGCGCCGGTGATGTTGTGCGCATTACGGGGCCGGTTTATACAGCCCGCGATGCTGCGCACAAACGTATGACGGAAGCCCTGGCAGCAGGCAGGGAGCTGCCGTTTGACATTAAAGGGCAGGTTGTATATTATGTAGGCCCTTCGCCGACCAAACCGGGAGAAATTGTAGGCAGTGCAGGCCCCACAACCAGCGGGCGCATGGATAAATACACGCCGACCTTAATAGAGCAGGGAATGCGCGGCATGATTGGCAAAGGTTCCCGCAGCAGGGAAGTTATTGAAGCCTGCGTTAAATACGGCGCAGTTTATTTTGTGGCTGTGGGCGGCGCAGCGGCAGTAATTTCCCAATCCATTAAGGGCGAAGAAATGATTGCCTATGAAGATTTGGGACCGGAAGCCAGCCGCCGCTATGAAGTGGAGGATTTCCCGGCTATCGTCTGCATTGATGCCGAGGGCAATGATTTTTACAAGGTTGGCATTGCCAGATACAGCAAAGAATAAAATAAGTTTTTAAAAGTACGGATGTTTATAAAGCTGTGATAAATTTAAGTCTTGTTACAGAAAATAATAAAAAATGTAAAATTTTGTTGACAAGATTACGGTATTGCTGTATTATAATTTCATCTTAATAAACACACTCTTATCGAGAGCGGTTGAGGGACAGGCCCAATGAAACCCGGCAACCAGGCTGTGCCATGGTGCTAAATCCTGCAAGAAAATTCTTGATAGATGAGAGGAAAGTAAACTATACGCTCTTTCCTCGGAAAGAGCTTTTTTATTGCTTTCGTTATTGTGCAGTGTGTAAAAATTTTAAAGGAGAGATGTTACGATGAAAAAAATTCTGCTCGTGCTGTGCGCAGTATTAACGCTGGCACTCCTCGTTGCTGGCTGCGGCGGCAGCGAAACAAAATCCGAAGACGGCAAAACCGTTTTGAAAGTTGGTGCAACGCCGGTGCCGCATGCTGAACTGTTAAACTTTGTTAAACCCCAGCTTGCCAAAGAAGGCATTGACCTGCAAATTATTGAGTTCAGCGATTATGTTAAACCGAACCTTTCTTTGAACGATAAGGAAATTGATGCTAACTTCTTCCAGCACATTCCTTATCTTGAAGAATTTGCAAAAGAACGCAATATGCCGCTTGTTACCTTAACCAAAGTGCATATCGAGCCGATGGGCATTTATTCCGCTAAATTCAAATCTCTTGGCGAAATGCCGCAGGGCGCAAAAGTTGCCATTCCTAACGACCCGACCAACGGCGGACGCGCACTTATGCTTTTGCAGAGCGCAGGCATTTTGAAACTGAAAGACGGCGTAACCATTACCGCTACCCCGGCCGATATTGTTGACAACCCGAAAAATGTTGAAATCGTGGAAATCGAAGCAGCACTTTTGCCGCGTTCCATGAACGATGTTGATTATTCCGTAATCAACTCCAACTTTGCAATGGAAGCAAAACTGAACCCGGTTAAAGATTCTCTCTTTACCGAACCTAAAGAATCTCCGTATTCCAATGTTGTAGCAATCCGCAAAGGCGATGAAAACCGTCCTGAACTGCAAAAACTTGCTAAAGCCCTCACCAGCCCGGAAACTAAAAAATTCATTGAAGAAACCTACAAAGGCGCTGTTGTACCGGCATTTTGATGTAACCGCATAAATTTTAAAAGCCTGCTTTCTAAAACGGAAGGCAGGCTTTTTATTTTGATTATTTTGCGGGTACATTTTTTAAGTATATTTTTGTTCGATGTTTTAAAAATATATTATATTCTTTACACTTATTTACAAAATTTTCAAAAGTTCACAAAAAATTACAAATTTTATTGACAGAAAAGTATTTTAGTGATAAATTTCAGACTATATATTATTTTATTTTAAGGGAAAGAGGTAAAGAAAAATGACAGGATTAATGTTGTTAGGCATCGCATTAGTCGTGTGTGCATGCGGTTATTTTATCTATGGCCGCTGGCTTGTCAGAATCTGGGGAGTAGACCCCAACGCCAGCACTCCGGCTTATGTGCATGAAGACGGCAACGATTATGTTCCGTCCTCAAAATTTACGGTTTTTGCGCATCAGTTTTCGTCCATTACGGGCGCAGGCCCTGTAACCGGCCCGATTATTGCCGCTATGTTCGGCTGGGCGCCGGTAATGCTGTGGCTGATGATTGGCGGCATCTTCTTTGGCGCCGTGCAGGATTTTACAGCATTGTATGCTTCCGTTAAAAACGAAGGCAAATCCATGGGTATGCTGATTGAACAATACATCGGCAAAACCGGCAAAAAAATGTTCCTTTTGTTCTCATGGCTGTTTACGCTTTTGGTAACCGCCGCTTTTGCGGATATTGTTGCCAGCACGTTTAACGGCTTTAAACCGGATGGAAGCGTTATTACGCCTAATGCGGCAGCAGCTTCCATTTCGATGCTGTATATTGTTGTAGCCATCGCTTTTGGTTATTTTTTAAAGAAATGCCCGCTGGCAGAAGGTCCGAAACTGGCTGTTGCCATTGTTTTAATGGTGGCAATGCTGTGGGCCGGCATTGAATATCCGCTGTATTATGATAAAACTACCTGGCTTTATGTAGTATTTGCTTATATGTTTATGGCGGCAGTAATGCCGATGTGGCTTTTGATGGAGCCGCGCGATTATTTAAGCGTATTTTTGCTGTTAGGCATGATTGCCAGCGGCGTTTTGGGAGTTATTTTCACCAACCCGTCCATCGAACTGCCTGCCTTTAACGGCTTTGTGGTAAACGGCCAGCCGCTGTTCCCGATATTGTTCATCACTATCGCCTGCGGCGCGGTATCCGGTTTCCACAGCCTGGTGTCTTCCGGCACTTCTTCCAAAACCGTTTCCAACGAAAAGGATATGCTCTTTATCGGTTACGGTTCCATGCTGATTGAATCCATTCTTGCAGTTGTTTCTCTTATCGTTGTTGGCGCTGCCGCAACCGGCGGCGTAATGCCTAAAGGCACTCCGTTCCAGATTTTTGCCGGTGCGGTAGGCGGCTTTATGGGCATGTTCGGTCTTTCCACCCATGTGGCAACCTGCGTTATTACCATGTGCGTATCTGCGCTTGCTCTTACCACTCTCGATTCCGTAGGCCGTATCGGACGTATGTGCTTCCAGGAACTGTTTACTTCCGGCAAACCGGAAGAAATGAGCAGCTTCCAGAAACTGATGACCAACAAATATTTTGCAACAGTTATCACGCTGTTCTTTGGCTATCTGCTCTGCCTCGGCGGTTACATGAACGTTTGGCCGCTGTTTGGCGCAGCCAACCAGCTTTGCGCAGCACTGGTATTCATTTCCCTGTCGGTATTCCTTAAAGTTACCGGCCGCCAGGGCTGGATGCTGTATGTGCCGATGGCGTTTATGTTCCTTGCAACCATGAGCGCACTGGCAATGAGCATTTACGGCATTGTTAACAAACTTGCTACCGGCGCGCCTTTTGGCATGCTTACCGATGGTTTGCAGCTTGTTGTTGCCATTGCCCTTATCACGCTGGCATTTTTGATTGCCTCCAACGGCCTTAAAACTTTGACCAGCAGCGAAGCAGGTTCCCGTGCAGAATCTGCCGAAGCATGATAAAAGTTTATCGCAGCTCCGCTTTTATACAGCGGAGCTGTATTTTTTTATGATTATTTTTTTTGCAGGCTGTATTTTTGCTTTGGTTTGTGATAAAATTATCCTATAGCCATTTTATCTTGGGAGGTAAGAGAATGAAAAAAATTTTTAATCTGTTAATGGTAGCATTGATGGCTGTTTGCTTTGCTGTTCCTGCTATGGGCAAAGCCGAAGCTGCTAAAGTTGTAGTACTTCCTCTGGTTAACAACTCCGGTTCCGAAACCGCAGGCCAGATTTACATCAGCGGCGCTATTCAGCTTTTCGATTATCCTGAATACGAACTGCTTGAAAACGATGTAACCAACGATGCCATTGCTGCTGCCAACATCGGCAAAGACGGCGCTTCCAAAGAAGCTATGGTAAACATTGCCAAAGCATCCGGCGCTGACCTTGTTGTAGGCATGGTTCTTGATACTTGCGAAGATAACCCGGTATTCCCGAGTGCAGAACGCATCCTCAAACTCGACATCACCGGCAAAACCTATGCTTACAGCGCTGTTAACGGCAAATTCTATGAACACCG
Source organism: uncultured Phascolarctobacterium sp. (assembly GCA_905207485.1). Lineage (GTDB taxonomy): Bacteria > Bacillota > Negativicutes > Acidaminococcales > Acidaminococcaceae > Fusicatenibacter_A. Next base: position 19,425 of record CAJLLL010000023.1, on the reverse strand, counting down.
CATTTATGAAGACAAAGAAATCGACGAAACCCTGACCAGCCGTTGGGATTGGGTAAGCGAAGAATTTGGCCGCTGCGTAACCCGTGAAATGAAACGTGTTGACAAAGCATTCATGGAAAACGACTTTTAATTAACGGCTTTAAATTAAGACCTCTGCTTTATGCAGGGGTCTTTTTATTTTGCAAACTGGAAAAAATTTTGGCTATATGGTAAAATTAAAGAATAAAATCGGCTTTACATTGCGTAATCAGCTATTATATAGACAGGAGGATGGCACTTTGAACGATGGCATCCATATAATTTTGGACAGCACAGCTTCGGCTGTGGAAACTCCTTTGGCGCATGATGCACGCTGTCATGTTTTGCCGCTTGTTGTGCGCCACGGCAGCGTGGAATGGCGTGACGGAGAAAAAACAACGGCAGATATGTTTAAGATGGTGAAGGAAAGCGGCGAACTGCCGAAAACTTCACAACCGCCGGTGGGAGATTTGCTTGATTTATTTACCGGCCTTGTTCAGCAGGGCAAAAAAGTTATCGGTATTTTTGTAGACGGCGTATTAAGCGGCACCTGCCAGACAGCTCGTATGGCTGCACGCCAGGTAATGAAGGAATTCCCTGATGCCGATATCCGCATTTTTGACAGCCTGACGGCAGCGACGCCTATCAGCGGGCTGGCGCTGGATGTTTTGAAAAAAGTTGATGAAGGCGCATCTATGGATGAGCTTGAACATTTTATTAATGATGCGACTGCACGCACAAGAACCTGCTTTTCCGTAAGCACGCTTGAATATCTTCAAAAAGGCGGGCGTATCGGCGCAGTAGGTGCGCTTGTAGGCAATTTGTTAGGCATCCGCCCTGTGGTGGCGCTTGATGCTGAGGGCAAGCTGCTTGTGGCTGCCAAATGCCGCACCCGCAGCAAGGTGCTTGGAAGCATGCTTGATTTTGCCTGCTCCCACGGCAGTGTAGAGCGCATTTACATCGCCAACGAAGAAGCGGAAGCAGATGCTAAATATCTTTATGAAGAGATGACAAAGCGTTATCCCGGCGTGCCGGTATTGATGACGGGTATTGGCACGGTTTTGGCCTCGCATTTGGGACCTGGCTGCATCGGTCTTTTTGTACGCATAAAAGCGTAGCGTTTGGGGGCATAAAAATGGCAAAAGAATATCATGGCGAAGGCAGTAATAATTTACGTACGGCAACAATAAACATTTTGTTTAGAATTGCTTTGTTCATAGTGTACTATGTATTGCTTATTGCCATTGGTATTGCTGTTTTTTATGCGGCATTTCAAATATCCTGCGAGATGTATTATGCCCTGCTGCAGGCAGTTAAGCGGCATATGAAGCTGATTTTTATAGGCGGCTTTGCTTTTATAGGCTTATGGGCGTTTGCGGGAACATTGGCGTTTTATCTTATTAAACCGCTTTTTAATTTTGGCGGCGGCGCACATGCCGGAGGCATAGAAATTACCGAACAGGACTGCCCGCATTTATTTGGGTGCATACGCAGCCTTGCGGATAAAATTGGCGTGCCGATGCCGAAGCATGTATATGTTAACACAGATGTTAATGCCTGTGTTTTTTACAAAAAAGGTTTTTGGCGTTTATTTTTGCCGGTTGGCAAAAATATGGAAATTGGCCTGGGATTGTGCCATTCAGCTAATATTGATGAAATAAAGGCAGTTTTAGCACATGAATTAGGGTATTTTTCGCAGCAGACCATGAAACTTACACCTGCCATCAATGTTATTATGGGTACTTTGCACGATTTGGCATATACCAAAGATAGTTTTGATAAAATGCTTGATGAATGGTGCGAAGCGGAATATAAGCTGTGGAGCTGGTTTGGTAAAATTTTGCGGTGGCTTATCGGGCGCATTAAAAGCATAACTGTTGTAATGTACGGTTTTGTGGAACGCGCCTATCCTGTATTGCAGCGCCAGAAGGAATATGATGCTGACCGTATTGCCTGCCGGGCTGTAAATACGGCGTCATTTATATCATCCCAGATTAAGCTGGACTGGATTGCAGAGCGCCATGATCTTTATGAGCGCCTGTTGATAAATTACATAGCCGAAGATGGCAGATGCCCGGAAAATTACTGGGCAGGCTATGATAAAATTGAAGATTATATGGAACTCATTGATGGGCAGCAGTTAGGGCTGCAAACGCTTTTAACGGAACAGGAAAGCGTTGATTATGTGCTTGAGCATGAAGTGAGCAGCGAGTATGACACGCATCCGACAACGGCGCAGCGCATTAAAAACGCACTGGCTGTAACCGGCACGCAGATGCCGGATGACATTGCGGAAGCATGGAAGCTGTTTGAACCGGATGTAATAAATTCGGTCGGCAAAAGGCGTATTGAAGAGTTGGCAAAGGAGGCCGGCTGCCAGAGATTGGAGCTGGTTGATTTGAAAACCTTTAGAAAATGGGTTAAATACGAAATTGAACACGAAATATTGACAGGGGAAACCCTGCCGGATTAAATTTGAAAGCAAAGCCTGTACAGGCATAAGATAAATGTTTTGCGCTTTAATGCGCATGACTGGAGGACTTATATGACGAAACAGACCGCCGTTATTGACGGCCATGATATAAAAAATATGCTGCTTGGCGCCTATGCCGCATTTGCGGCCGGTTACAGGCAGATTGATGATTTGAATGTATTTCCGGTACCGGATGGCGACACCGGTACTAATATGATGCGTACAATGGAAGCGGTTCAGCGTGCGCTTGCATCGCTTACGGCACCGTCTGCGGCAGAAGTTGGCGCGGCTGCCGCCAAAAGCGCTATTATGGGTGCGCGCGGCAACAGCGGCGTAATTCTTTCGCAGCTTTTACGCGGCATAGGGCGCGGTTTGGCAGGCAAAGAGCGCATTACCGGCAACGAACTTGGCAAAGCGTTTCAGTTTGGCATTTTGTATGCTTACCGTTCTGTGGCAAAACCGGTGGAAGGAACTATTCTGACAGTAGCGCGCGGCATTGCCAAAGCTGCCTATAACGCAGTGCGCCGCGGCGAAGATTTTGCCGAAATTTTAACCGAAGCAATTGCCGGAGGTAAAGTTGAACTTGCCCGTACGCCCGAACTTTTGCCCGCACTTAAAGCAGCCGGAGTTGTTGATGCTGGCGGGCAGGGTTTAATTGTCTTTTTGCAGGGCTGCCTGAACGGATTTTTGGGCAAAACAGAATACATAGAGGCAGTAAGCGCAGCGCCTGCGGCAAAAACAGAATTGCCTGCGGAAGAAGTGGATTTAACCAATCCGTACTGTACGGAATTTATTGTAAAAAATGCGTCCGTTGATGAAAAAACGGTGCGCGCAGCGCTTGAACCGCTCGGCAATTCACTGATTGTAGCGGCAATGGAGGATATTGTAAAAGTACATATCCATACGGCAAACCCGGGCACGGTTTTACAGCAGGGGCTTGGCTGGGGCAGCCTGCATGACATTAAAATTGACAACATGGCGGAACAGCACGAGCACCGTGTGTTCAGTGCGGTGCCGCAGCAAATGCCCAAAAAAGAAGGCGTTGGCATTGTAAGCGTGGCTGCTGGCAGCGGCATTGCCGAAATTATGCTGGCGCAGGGCGTAACTGATATTATTAACGGCGGGCAAAGCATGAACCCGCCCGTGGAAGATTTTGTAAAAGCCATTGAAAACGGCAGTTACAGCAAGTACATTATTTTACCCAACAATAAAAACATTGTGCTGGCAGCGCAGCAAACGCAAAAACTGCTTGGCGAAGACAGGGTGAATTATGTGCCTACCGTAAATCTGGCGCAGGGCATTGCGGCAATTTTGGCATTTGATGCCGCAAGCGATATGGAAGCCAATGTCGCCGTTATGTCCGAAGCGGCGCAGGCGGCGCATTGCGCAGCGGTAAGCACTGCCGTGCGTGATAGTGTTGTCAACGGCATGCAGATAAAAAAAGGCAGTTATATAGGCCTTTTGGAAAATAAAATAGTCTGCACAGGCAGCAGCTTAAACGAAGCCGCAGCCCTTGCAGTACAAAAAGCCGGAACGGACTGGGAACTTTTAACACTGTATTACGGCAGTGATATTACGGAAGAGGAAGCGCAAAACGTTGCTTCGGAACTTGAAGCAATGTGCCCCGGTGCGGAAGCGCAGGTTTTAAGCGGGGCTCAGCCGCTGTATCCGCTGATTATTACACTGGAATAAAATAAAAAATTAAGGCATGCACGCCGCATGCCTTTTGTTTTGGAGGGGACTTATGCAGGAAATTATGCTGGCGATAGTTTGCGGTATCGCCATTGGGCTGCTGAACTTATTGAGTTATAAAATTAAATTTGTTTTAAGTAAAGTTTCTAACGCCTGCCTGTGCGTAATGCTGTTTTGCCTGGGCGCAAAAATAGGCTGCGATGATGCACTGCTTGCCAAGCTCGGCACTTTGGGCGTGCAGGCAGGCGCAGTAGCCTGCGGCGCAGTGGCTGGCAGCATTGCCTGCCTTTTTTTGGTAACAAAATTTATCGCCCGCCCTGCAGATATTGAAGCAGAGGAAGGTGAAGCTCAGTGATTGGTGGCATTGCCGTTTCTTTGCTTTCCGGCATGGCAGCCGGATACTTGTTTTTAAATATTGGCGATAAGGATACGCTTGATTTTATTTTAATGACGGCGCTTGATATAATGGTGTTTATTGCCGGTATTGAAATTGGCAGTAACCGTGATATTTTAAAGCGCGTCTGCAACTGGCACAGCGCAGTGCTGGCAATAAGCATACCTGTGGCGGTGGCTGTTGGCAGTATCGGCGGCGCTGCGCTTTTGGGCATGGCGGCGGGGCTTGATTTTTACGATGCCGTGCTTGTCGGCAGCGGTTTGGGGTGGTACAGTTTTTCGTCCGTCCTCATCAGTGCCGTGTACAGTACGGAAATTGGTACGGTATCGTTTCTGGCAAATATGCTGCGTGAACTTTCCGCCTTCTTTTTAATACCTGTTTTAGTGCGCCTGCATAAACTTTTGGCGCTTGCACCAAGCGGTGCGGCTACTATGGACAGCGGCCTGCCGGTGGTAATAAAATATACCAATCTGCATGTTGGCATGTACTCTTTCATCAACGGTTTGGTGCTGACACTGATGGTGCCGGTACTGCTTTCGTGGCTTTTAAGTTTAAAATAAAACAAAACCTGCCTTGCGTAAAATGCCTGGCAGGTTTTTTATTGCTGATTTTTAATTTTCTGCGGTAAAATTCTGCGGCAGCTTAAAATAAAAGCAGTTTTCAAAAACAGCAGTTTATTCTTCGCCGATGCCGGGAATTACTTTTTTAAACGGAATATTTTTATTAGCGAAGTTCTTTCAAATTTTCTGTTGAACTGATTGATAAATTTTTATGCCTCGCACAAAAGCGGAACGCCGTTAACTTTGGCTGCCGGGAAAAAATCAATTTTCAAAAAATGAATTTCAATCAATTGGTCATCGCCGGTAATTCCGCTTGCCGGTGTTGATGAACAGATAGTCATAACATAGCAGCCGGAAGGAATTGTAATTTTTTGTTCTTCCGGGCAGTCTGGCTCCCATTGTATGAAGTCAAACAAATCCCTTATGCAAACAGTATCATTGCGTACAATAATGCCTAACTGCAAAATATATTTAAATTTACTGAGGTAATCTGCATCCGGCAAACCTTCATAGCAATTAATAATATAGTGTCCAGAAGAACCGGTGCAAAAAGGAACTATCTGGCACGATTCAACCTGCCGTTTTACATCTTCCGGGTTCCATAAACCTTTGGTTAAAAAATCGCTGCCGGCAGGGATTTTTTTAACGGCAAAGGGTGAGTAAAGAACCATGCCCATGCCGTCAATGAAAAGCGAAATCTTTTTCAGCATTTCTTACATCACATCCTTGAATTAGGCTTTAATGTATTCTGCATATCCTTCATTGGCGTTTATTACTAATCTTCTTTTAAGTACGGTTTATAGTTCCGCTTAACTCTTGGTAAATGGAAAGCTGCTATCTGAATGCTGCGGGGATATGGCAATATGGTTCCCTTGTGAAATCCAGATTATCCGGCTGTTCATCAACCAATTCGCCATTCCACTCAAGTCCGGTTTTGAATTCATTTGCAAGAGCCTTTGTTTCCATTTTTGTTAATAGCAACGCCGCATCCAGGTTTATGTCATCTTCACTGCATTTTGACGGGCTGCCATATTTGTCATAATAATAAGTTGGCCCGCAAAGCCAGTAAACCATTTTGGCAGTAACTATATCACAAGCGGGATTCATTACAATTTGTTCAACCGTAAACATTCCATCGTCATAATTATAATCTGCAATCATGTAGTGGAGTTCTTCAGCGGATGTGATATGCGAAATTTGTTCTGCAATCTCTTTTTGGTAAGCGTCAAAGCCTATTTCGCGTTGGCGGCAGAATCCTTTGTAAAATTCTTCTTCCTCACAACCTTCCATTTCATCATCAAACTCATCTTGCTCCATATCAAAGTAATAGTCATCTCCTGCGCAGGATGCGCGCTCCATCAGAGCATCAAGCTCTTTTTTTCTTTCTTCTGATAGCATGGTAAGCTCCTCCTTTTTGTTTAACTTGCAATAAAAGTGATTTACAGATTAATCCCATACGATTGCCAGGCAATTAAAATTATTCGGAACTAGTGGTACACACGAATAAGCATTTAATTCAGATGCTTTTATTGTAATTATTCCATCGGCGCATAACCACTCGCAGTTTACTAATTTTTCTAATTGTGCGGGCGGAATGGCTGTACAAATAATGATGGTATCTCCGGCAAGAATTAATTCTTCTTTGCCGTTATTTTCTATAATTTCCGTATCATAGTGCAGCGTTACGCGCACCCAGGCTATATCAGGCCTTAGTTCAATTTTTTGCAGCATATACCATATTTCTGCAAGCGTTGGACGCCCGAATTCCCATTGGTTAGGAGCGATAGAGTCCTCTTCTGTATTTCCGTTAAAAAATTCATTAAGCGTCAATAAGGGCAGGCGTTCTTCGTTTTCTTCCAATATTTTTTGGAATTTATTTAACTCTATCATAAAAGCAATTTCCCTTCTTAATCCCGATTTATTACTCTAATTATATTTTAGCACAAATAAAGCAGGATTATAAAAGCGGTTCTGCGTTTGTTTATGATAAAATATAATTAACGAATTAATCGGAAGTTTTTGGCAAGGGAGGTTTGTTTTATGCAGACGTTGGATGAAATACGCAGGCGCATTGAAGCGCTGGGGCTTGGTTTTAAGTTTGTAAAACCCATAAAAACAAGTATGAACGGCATAGAGCGCGAAACATGGCTGCTGGAATACCGTGGCTCACAATTTGTTTATGTGGCAGGGCAGAAAAATGTTGTTTTGGGCTGGGATGTTAATACATGCCCTGTTGGTGAAGGTGTGCTAAAAGGGCTTAAACAGGATTTTGCAGACTGGCAGGCCTATTACCGGAACGAAATTGACGAATTGCACGAGTATTATGAGAAAGAGATTGCCAAAACCCGTGCTGCCGGTAATGCAGAGGAAGTTGAAAAACTGCGCCTTGAATTGCAGCAGGAATTGAAAGACTGCGAAGAACGCTGCCGGGAAGCAGGCTATGAAAATTGGGAGAGTTTTTTAAGAAAGTGGAATGAGAATCTTTCGCAATGCTTATCGTCGCTGCGCACTGCCGATATTGGCGATATGATTGTTGAAGCTGACAGTAATTATTTAGATAAAGATGCGGCAACCCTGGAGGAGGCGGTGCATACATTAAAAGAGGCTCCGTTTACACTGGCGACGGAAGACGAGTGGGAGTATCTTTGCAACGGCGGCGCACGAACCTTGTTCCGCTGGGGTGATAATCTGGAAGGCGTACTGGAAGAAATTTACGGCATGGGTACGGTTGGCGCAGCAGAAGAAAAGCCGGTGCTGGAACACCCTAATATGCTTGGGCTGTTTATTGCTTATGATTCTTATAAAAATGAAATTATAGATAATGTAAATTATACCAAAGGCGGCGATGGAGGCGGGTCTCTTTGCGGCGGCGACGGAACGGTTTACGTTTTGCCGTGCTACACCGCCTTTTACCGTAACCCTGCAAATACAACATACAAATTATCAAAAGATTATTATGCTTACCGGCGTATTATAAGGCTGCCGTAAAAAAATAACCTGCCGTGCGTAAAACGCGGGCAGGTTGTTTTTTATTTGTAACTCATTGTGCAGCGTTAAAATTTGTATTGCCGCTTTATATATGCAAAGTTTTGATTTTTTGCATATTGGCTGATACACGGGAAGTGTTCAATCAGTATTAATTATATGACACCACATAATCCTGTTTTTACAAGATATTCAAAAATGTCAGGAAACTCCGTTCCCTGTTCTATTGTATTGTTATCATGGTCATAGAAAACGATTTCTTCACTGCACTTGCCATTTTCTATCCGGAAAGCGTAGTAATCTCCGCACTCATTATCAGCTATAAAAAGCAAATTTTTTACTTGAGACGGGTTGTGATTATAGATGGAAAAATAGCTGTTTTTATCTAAGGAATAAATTATTGCAAGTCCAAAATAGCCGCCGCCAAAATTTAAGAGAAATTGTATGTATTTCTCCGGTAAGATAATTTGATAGTGCTCTTGGAATGAAATTATATCTTCCATTGTAGGAATTTTGTCATGCTCCAATTCGAAAAAATGAGGATGTTTTGTTTTGACATTTCCGACAATTTCCGTAAATTTTGCAAAATCCATAATCTTTATTCCTCTTTAAAAAGGTGTTTAATTAGTATGGCGTGCAGCGGCGCGTTTCAGGCTTAAGCCGATACGGTTTCGCTGTTCGTCGATGCTGATGATTTCCGCTTCGACAATATCACCGACGGCGACAATATCAAGCGGATGGCGGAAGGGTTTGGTGCTCAGCTCGCTTTTATGCACAAGCCCGCTTGTTTTGAGACCGATATCAATAAAGGCGCCAAAATCTACCACGTTCTGCACGCGCCCTTTAACAATGCTGCCGATGGTAAGGTCGCTTAATTTGGCGACGTGTTTGCGGGTTAACGGCGGCGGGGTATCTTCGCGCGGGTCGCGCCCGGGGCGTGCCAGTGCCGCCAGAATATCCGTAACTGTGGGCAGGCCTGCATCAAGCTGCGCGGCAATGGCGGCGGCATCTGCATGGGCGGCTGCCTGCTGTAATTCTGCTGCGGCGCAGTCCTTTAAGGTGAAACCTAAAAGTTTAATGATGTTTTCCGTAAGTTTGTAGCTTTCCGGGTGCACGCTTGTGTTATCCAGCGGATTGGCGCTGCCTGCAATACGCAAAAAGCCTGCGCACTGGGTAAAGGCGGCAGGGCCGAGCCGGCTTACTTTTAACAGTTCCTTGCGGGCGGTAAAGCTGCCGTGTTCGTCGCGGTAAGCTATAATGTTTTTGGCAACGGTGGGCGTTACGCCTGCAACGTAGCTTAAAAGCGCGGGCGAGGCGGTGTTAAGTTCCACGCCTACATGGTTTACGCAGCTTTCAACCACGCCGGTGAGCGTACCGGCAAGTTCTTTCTGGTTAACGTCGTGCTGATATTGCCCAACGCCGATGGCTTTAGGCTCAATTTTAACAAGTTCCGCCAAAGGGTCTTGCACGCGGCGGGCAATGGAAACAGCGCCGCGCAGCGATACGTCAAGCTCGGGCAGTTCTTCGCGCGCGAGCTTGGAGGCGGAGTACACTGATGCCCCGGCTTCGCTGACGATAGTATAGGCAATATTCAGTTTGTGTTTTTCAATAAGCTGCGAGGTGAATTCTTCCGTTTCGTAAGAGGCTGTGCCGTTGCCTATGGCAACAAGCGTTACGCCGTAAGTGTTTACTAAATTTAAAAAGCCGGCTTCTGCCTGCGTTTTTTGCCGGTTGCTGCCGGTAAGGTACAAGGTATCCGTTGCCAGTGTTTTGCCCTGTGGGCTTATAACCGCCGCTTTGCAGCCGGTGCGGTAGCCGGGGTCCAGCCCAAGCACGGTATGCCCGGCGACAGGCTGCTGTAATAAAAGCTGGCGCAGGTTGGCGGCAAAAATGCTTATAGCCTGCTTTTCGGCTTTTTCGGTAAGTTCGTTTCTTATTTCACGTTCTAATGAAGGGAAAATAAGGCGTTTGTAGCTGTCTGCCAGTGCAGCGTTATACATTTGCGCCCAAACGGTGTGCTGCTGCACTTTTAATTTGCGCGCCAGTTTTTCAAACATGGTTTCCGGCGGATATTTAAGGCTTACTTTTAAGCAGCCTTTGGCTTCGCCGCGGTTTAACGCCAAAATGCGGTGCGGCGGCAGGCGGTATACTGGTTCGGCATAATCTTTATACATTAAAAAATCTTTGGCTTCTGTTTCATCTGCGGCAAGCGCCGATGCAAGTTCGGCGTTTTTCCAAAGTTCGCGGCGGATGAAATCGCGTACTGCCGCATCGTCGGAGATGTTTTCGGCAACGATATCCATTGCGCCCTGCCATGCTTCTTCGGCGTTTGTTATGCCTTTTTCTTCATCAATGTGCAGCGCTGCCAGTTTTTCAAGCGGCATGGGCGGCTGTGCCTGCTGCATGATGAGTTCCGCCAAAGGTTCTAGGCCGCGCTCGCGGGCGATTTGCGCGCGTGTGCGTTTTTTGGGACGGTAGGGCAGGTATAAATCTTCCAGTTCCTGCATTTTTACGGCGCCGTTAATCTGTGCTTCCAGTTCCGGCGTTAATTTTTCCTGCGCGGCGATGGCAGCAAGTATTTCGGCGCGCCGTTCTTCAAGCTGGCGCAGATAGCGGGCGCGCTCGTCAATGGTGCGCAGTGCTTCTTCGTCCAGCGTTCCGGTGGCTTCCTTGCGGTAACGCGCAATAAAGGGTATGGTGTTGCCGCTGTCCAAAAGTTCCAGCGCGGCATGTATCTGCTGCGGTTTAACTTTCAGTTCGGCGGCTATAATTTGTTCAAGTGTCATATTATACCTCGTTTTTACAAAATGATATTATTAAATTCGCCGCAGGAGTGTAAAATCCTTGTGTCGTTTTAGTGAAATATCTTTGTTAATTGATAATAAATATTGACAAAGAAAATCTTATTTAATATAATTAGTTTGAAAAATCAGCGTTTAAATCTGTATCGCCGTGAGGCTTACAGAAAGGAGGAGCCCATGTTAACCAACAGCGAACTTACCGCAATTTTGCGTGAAAACGGCTATAAAGTTACGCCGCAGCGCCTTGCTGTGTATGAAACCCTGGCTGCGACGCACGAGCATCCCAGCGCAGAGATGCTGTATAAAACACTGCGCCCCAAATATCCTTCCATGAGTTTTGCAACCGTTTATAAAACTGTGGAGATTTTGAACAGGCTGCATGTTATCCAGATTATCAATACAGGTGAGGACAGCTTCCGTTACGATGCCGACATCAGCGACCATCACCATGTGCAGTGCACCTGCTGCGGCAAGGTGGAGGATTTGTTTAATGTTAATGCAGGCGCCATTATGGCGGATGCCGAAAAGGAAAGCGGTTATAAATTAAGCGGGCACCAGTTTTATTTTTATGGTGTGTGCGAAAACTGCCGCGAAAAGCACTAAACTGATTAATTTGGGACCCTTTGGGGTCCCGTTTGTTTTTTATGGCGGCAGCCTTATAAAGTTTTATAAAAATTTACTTTTTTATCAATCCTAAACGCCAAAGTTTTGCTATAATTATATGGTATAAAAGTAAAAAATGGGGAGGAATTGCAATGGAACTTGCCCAAAAAATTGAACATACATTATTAAAACCGGATGCAACCGTAAAGGATATTATGCGTTTGTGTGATGAAGCATTGCAGAATAAGCTGTACGGCGTATGCGTTAACCCGTGCTATGTGCCGCTTGCCAAGCATCTTTTGCAGGGCAGCAGCGTTAAGGTTATTACGGTGGTTGGTTTTCCGCTTGGCGCTACCTTCAGCTGCGTTAAGGCTTTGGAAGCCAAAACCGCTATGGAAGAACATGCCGATGAAATTGATATGGTAATGAATATTTCGGCTTTTAAAACCGGCGATTACGCTGCCGTAACGGAAGATATCCGCCGCGTGGTGGAAGCGGCAGCACCCTGCCCGGTAAAGGTTATTATTGAGGCTGCTTCGCTTACTGCACGCGAAAAACGCACGGCGTGCCGCATTATTGCCGACGGCGGCGCAAAATTTGTTAAAACTTCTACCGGTTTTGGCAAAGGCGGTGCAACCGTTGAAGATGTTGCGCTGCTGCGCGAAGAAGCAGATAAATACGGCTTAATGGTAAAGGCTGCCGGCGGAATACGCGATGCCGCTACGGCACGCGCTATGGTTGAGGCAGGCGCAGACCGCATCGGCACCAGTGCTGGCGCTGCTGTTGCCACAGGTGAAGCATGACGGGCGAATTTAAAATTTCCGTACTTGCCAGCGGCAGTAAGGGCAATGCCACTGTTATCAGCGCAGGCGGCAAAAATTTTTTAATTGATGCCGGCATCAGCTGCCGCCAGATTGTGCAGCGTTTAAAAGAAGCCGGGCTGACGCCGGAGGATTTGGACGCTGTGCTTTTAACCCACGAACACCGCGACCATATCAGCGGGCTGCCGGTGTTAAGCCGCAAATACCATTTGCCGGTGTTTGCCAACGAAGCTACATGGCGTTATCTGCCGCAGCGCGGTGAAATGGAACGCGCCTGCTGCCGTTTGCTGCCGAAGTGCCTGGAAACGGAAGGGCTTAAAATAACCAGTTTTAACGTGCCGCATGATGCCGCAAACGCCGTAGGTTATGCGTTTAGTTATGCAGGTGCGCGCTGCGTTTACCTTACAGACGTAGGGTTTATTACGGAAGAAATAAAAACAAGCGTGGCAGGAGCCGATGCCCTGGTGCTGGAAGCTAACCACGATGAAGATATGCTGAAAAAAGGTTCATACCCGTATCCTTTAAAACAGCGCATTTTGGGCACGCGCGGGCATTTATCCAACGCCGCTGCCGGGTGGCTGCTTTCGCAGATGGAACACCTGCCGGACGAGGTTTTTCTGGCGCATTTAAGCCAGGAAAACAACACGCCGCAGCTTGCTCTTAACACTGTGCGCAGTATTTTGGAAGCTAAAGAAACAGGCGAAGCCGTTAAAATTTACGTAGCTTCGCAGGATAATATAATAAAAAATTATTGAGGGGTGTAAAAAATGCAGAAGACGATATTAAAAAAATCACTTAATTTGTTTATGTGCGGCATTTTAAGTACAGCTGTTCTGTTGGGCGGCTGCGGTATCGGCAACACGGCCGAAACCGCCAAACAGGCTGAAACGCCTGCCGCCGCTAAACAGGAAGTAAAACTTTCCGGAGCGCGCAATACGCCGGTAGTTATAGCAGCGCAAAAAGTTGGCCCTGCCGTTGTAGGCATTACCAACAAAGCCTATGTGCGCGACTTTTTTAACCGCGTGCAGCTTACCGAACGCGGCACCGGCAGCGGCGTTATTTACGATAAAAGCGGCCTGATTGCCACCAACAACCACGTTGTTGAAGGCGCACAGGAAATTATCGTAAGCCTTACGGACGGCCGCAGCGTTAAAGGCAAAGTGCTTGGCGCAGATGCGGCAACAGACCTTGCCGTTGTAAAAATTGATGTTGACGAAGATTTGCCGGTAGCAAAATTCGGCGATTCTTCCACATTGCAGGTAGGCGAGCCCGCCATTGCCATTGGCAACCCGCTGGGGCTGGAATTCCGCGGCAGCGTAACTGTTGGCGTTATCAGCGCCTTAAACCGTTCCATTGAACTTGGCGACCGCAAATTTAACCTTATTCAGACAGATGCAGCCATTAACCCCGGCAACTCTGGCGGTGCGCTTGTTAACGCCGATGGCGAAGTTGTTGGCATTAACTCCGCCAAAGTAGCGGTCAGCGGCGTTGAAGGCATCGGTTTTGCTATTCCGGTAAATTCTGCCAAACCTATTTTGGATGAACTTGCCAACCACGGACGTATTGCCCGTCCGTATATCGGCGCCAGCCTGATTGATAAGGATATAAGCGCGCGTTATGGGTTTGACCTTGATTTGCACGGCGGCATTTTTGTAATGAAAATTGTTACCGGCGGTCCGGTTTATAACGCAGGTATGCGCCCCGGCGATATTATTTTGACTTTTGACGGACAGAAAGTGGAAACCGTGCCGGAACTGCGCAGCAAACTTGCCGAAAAGAAAGTTGGCGACGTAGTTGCCATTGAAGTGCTGCGCGCTGATATTAAACGCACTTTGCAGGTAACTTTGCAGGAAATGCCGGAGGAAGGCTGATATGAAAATCAGCATTGTCTGTGTAGGCAAAATTAAAGAAAAATACCTTACCGAAGGCATTGCCGAATTTACCAAACGCCTTACGCCGTACTGCAAACTGGAAACCATTGCCATCGGCGAAGAAAAAATGCCGGATAACCCTTCTCCTGCCGAAAAAGAGCAGGTGCTTGCCAAAGAAACGGAACGCTTAATAAACGCCATACCGGCAAGCGCCCATGTAGTGCTTTTGGATTTGCAGGGCAAAGAAATTACATCCCCGCAGCTTGCGGAAATGTTTGACAGTTTGGCGCTGTCAGGCAAAAGCCATATAGCGTTCGTTATCGGCGGTGCCTTTGGCTATACCGATGAGCTGCGCAAACGTGCGGATATGCGCTGGAGCTTTTCCAAGCTGACATTTACGCACCAAATGATACGTCTGATACTGGTAGAACAAATTTATAGAGCATTTAAAATCAGCCGTGGGGAAAAATACCATTGGTGATTTAACAAAAACTATTAATTAAACTTGAAAAGCCATTGCTTCTCTTGCCGGAAGTAGTGGCTTTTTTGTTGCAAGCTGCTCATATAGCCAACATTGCAGCTATATTCTGTTGTATAATTTATATAATGGTAAATTAAAATATGATGTTTATATATAAGAACGGAGTTGTAATGATATGGTAAAACGTAAAGAAAATTTGCAGTTTGTTAAGAACAGATTGCTGAGTATGTATGCCAGGCTTGCCGACGGGCATACGCTTTATAAACAGGAAGAAGCGGTAAGGTTTAATTGTTCGTTAAGGTCAATACAGCGTGATTTTGATGATTTGCGCGCCTTTATTGCTAACCAGAATGAACAAAATGGCGTTGTACAGCAGCTTTTGTATGATAGAAAAGTAAACGGCTACAAGTTGGTGCCGCCTGTACGCAGCTTATTAAGTAACGAAGAATCTTTTGCTGCGGCTAAAATATTACTGGAAAGCAGGGCTTTGATGAAATCTGAGATGTTTCCCCTATTGGATAAAATGGTTTCCTGCTGTGTTCCTTATGAAAATCAGCGGCATATTAATGAAATGATTGCTAACGAAAAATTTCATTATACGGAACTGCACCACCAAACATTGCTGTTAGAAAGGTTATGGCAGATTTCACAGGCAATAAAAGAACATAAAGAACTGCAAATAGTTTATTACAGGCAGAACGGTTCTAAAGTAAACAGGCTTGTTAAACCGTTAAGCATAATGTTTTCGGAATTTTACTTTTATCTGGTTGCCATTATTGATGATACTGAAAGTAAGGAAAAAATAAATTACCAAGAAGGCGGCAAACAATTACCAACCATGTACAGAATTGACCGGATAAAAAACTGCAAAGTAACAGATAAACGCTTTAAAGTACCGTATGAGAACAGATTTGAGGAGGGTGTTTTCAGAAAAAGGGTGCAGTTTATGTACAGCGGCAAACTGCATAAGGTAAAATTCTGGTTTAAAGGGCCATCATTGGAAGCTATACTTGACCGTATTCCAACAGCCAAAGTACTGGAACATGCAGAAAGAGGTTATTTGATAACTGCCGAAGCCTATGGCGAAGGAATTGAAATGTGGCTTAAAAGCCAGGGTGATAATATAGAATTTACAGATTAAAAGTAAAAGCCGGATTGATAATAAAAAATTTAATATTTGTTGAACAAAGGACGATATAGCCAATGAATGGCTATATCGTCCTTTATAATTATGTACAGAAAATTATTAATAAATTTGATATTTTAATTACTGTTTTCATGCTTTTGATTGGAATATCTGATTTTAGTTGTTTTCGATAAATAGTTGAGTGTAATTAAAAAGCAGCAAACTTAATATAAAAATTTTCCTCAATGTATAAGTATGAAAATTCAAAGTATAGCTTTGTTGTCTAAGTGTTTATTTATGGGATAATTTTATATAGAGGTGAAGGGGAGTTTGTTTGCTCTAAAATATAAAGAAATAGGTTTAAAAATTGCTTATTACAGAAAGAAAAAGGGCTATACCCAGGCACAGCTTTCGGAAATGGTAGGGATAAGCAGTAACTACCTCAGCTTAATTGAGCGTGGCAATAAAGGCCAAAGTTATTCTATGGAAACACTGTTTAAAATTGCAGCAGCATTGGAAGTAAATGTTAATGATCTAATAGTTGGAATATAGGTTAATGTATTTTGTTAATATATTTCAGACAGTAATTTGTTTTGCTGAAATATGAACTTTAATAATATATAGTTGATAAATAATATGCGATAACAAGTATATTATTTGCAAATAAAACTAATTTAAAATTTTTAGAAAAGAGGATGATTTGGTGAAAAAGCGGGATTTAACAAAAAAAGTTTTATGTACTGTTTTGGCAGCAAGTGTGTTTGGTGTTTGCGGCAATGCGTTCGCAGATGGAAATGATTATGTTGTTAGTTCTGATAAAACAATAACTGGTGAAGAATTAACCGGTCAAAATGTTATTGTGCCAGGCGAATTTCAAACGTCTGGTTATGACCTGACTGTTACAGGATCGTATAGCATTGGAAAGTTGGATATTTCCGGTGAATCGACAGTTAATCTTAATGGTGCCGGTAATATTACTAACGGTATTTATATGCATTCGGGCAAAGAGCTGTCTTTAACTGCTAATAATGCTAATATCGAAGGTTATGTTAATATTACAGGTGGCTGTGCAGAACTTACCGGCGGAAAAATTGTTTCCGGTGGTACTTATGAAAAAGAAGAAGGCAAATATTTGCAGGCAGATATTAGAGTTACCGATCAAAGCGGGCTTGTAGCCAAAAATGTAGATATTACCGGCGATGTTATGGCTGAAGATCTTGATTCTTTTGTTGAAATTACTGGCGGTACTGTTACTGAAGTTGAATATTATGAAGTTGAAGGAGATAAAACTGAGGATCGTCATATAGCAGTAGACGATGAAGGTAACTTTATTACAGATGGCTACACCGAAGTTCATGCTGAAAA
This sequence comes from uncultured Phascolarctobacterium sp., assembly GCA_905207485.1. GTDB lineage: Bacteria > Bacillota > Negativicutes > Acidaminococcales > Acidaminococcaceae > Fusicatenibacter_A. The sequence goes on along the minus strand of CAJLLL010000023.1, from coordinate 2,235 downwards.
AGGCGGTAAAGTAACAGTTAATAATGCTGTGCTTAACACTGGTGTATCTGCTTTTGGCAATGACAGCGTAGTAACAGTTAATAACAGCAGCATTAGCACTAAAGGCAGCATTTTTGCAGCAGCTGGCGGTAAAATTTATTTAAATGGCGATGCAAATACTGTTTATTCCCTTGGTGGCGACGATGTTTTTATGGCTTTAACTGGCAGTGAAGATGGTGAAAGTGGCGATGGTTTAATTGAAATAAACGGCGGTACTTTAAAAGCAGAAAACTTAAGATATTTAGTTGGCAAAGATGATAGTAATCCTTGGCTTGCTGAATTTAAAAAAGATGATTATGAAATCACTAAAGGCGGCATAGTTCTTAAAGGCAACGGCGTTATCGAAACCAAAGGCGACCAGATTTTTGAACGTGGCGTTGATATAAGCAGTGATGAAGCTGTACTTAATTCTACCTCCGGTGCTGTAACCAATGATGCTATCAGTTATGCTGGCGGTACTTTGAAACTTACTGATGAAAAATATAGCTTAGGTTATGTAAGGTCTGCTAAAGATGCTCTTGATGGTTTGGAATATGATAGCACAACAAGTATTGTTATGACCGGTAATCTTATTACAGAAGAAGGCATTAATGAAATTGGCGTTGATGATGCTTCTTCTATTGGTGATGATATTATACTTGACAAAGCAACTATTAATGCAGATAAAAACTTACTTATTGGTTCTGAATCTACAAGTTTAACAGATAAAGAAATTGATGACGTAGTTGTTGGAGATACGGTGGCTAATGGTTTTAGTGCCGGTAAATTAAAAATGGCAAAAGGTTCTACCGGTATGGTTATTACCAATGGCAAAAATGTAACTCTTGGCGGCAGCGCTGGCGGTGAATTGATTACCGTTGTTGGTGGAACTGGTGCTGTAAAAGTTGTTGTTGGCACAACTGATAAAGTTGATGGTGCAGAAGCTACAAACGGTTCCTTCACTGTTGGTAACAGTTTAGCAACAAGTGATACAGAATACAACTTAAATGGCAGTGTAACTGTTAACGAAGGCAGTGCCTTTAATGTAAACGGCAAAACTACTGTAAAAGAAGGTGTAACGCTTAACAATGGTGTTGTTAATGTAGGCAATGGCACTCTGGTAAGTGATATTACTGCTAACGGTAATACTTCTATTACCGGTGCTGCACGGGTTGAAAATTTGACTGCTGTTGATGCAGATACAGTTATCAATATCGGCAACTTTGAAAAAGCAGGCAATGTAACTGTAAAAGGAACCGACCTTAAGGGTGCAACCGTATTCCTTGACCCGACATGGAAAGACGGCGCTGAAATTACCGACGCCAGCAAAATGGCTGTGGAAGCCGGTGAAGATGGCAAAGTAACTCTTGATGGCAAATATGTTGTAGGGCAAAACTCTGTAATGAGCTTTGGCGTTGATAACAACGAAAAAGCGCAGGAAACCTTTGCTAAAACCGGTTTAACCTGGGGTGAAGATGCTGTTACAGCAGGCTTGTATATTGATGGCAGTGTAGATTTAACTGGCGGTGCTATTGTAGTTGATGGAAATCTTGAAGAAGCTCCTGCTGCTCCTACTAATGGTACTTTTAACGCAGCTGAAAATTCTGTTGTAATGGTTAATGGGCAGAGCGTTAAAGAAAATGCTGCAATTATAGGTGCAACTACTATAAAGGTTGATAATACCAGCAAACTCTATATTGATGGCGCTAAAAAAGGTGAAACCTATCATGTAATTGATAATACAGATACTGGTTGGAATGATGCAAATATTATCAGCAATAACGCATTGCTTGTATTTGCTGGCGATAAAGAAAGCGACAACAAATTTGACGTAACTGCAAACTATGATAAAGTTGCCAATGTTTATGGTGCAGGCGCAGTAGAAATTGCTAATATTGTTGATAAAACGTTGGAAGATGAAAACGAAGGCGCAGCATTTGACTTCTTCAACGCAGCAGCCGACAGCAACAACAATGCAACTAAAGCTGCCCAAATTGCAGCATTCAACAGCGCAGCTAACATGGGCGAACTTGCCGGTGTAAATCACGGCACTTACAGCATGAGCAATGCTATGACCGATGCTGTTGCACATCATTTAAGCCTTGCAACCCACGGCGAACAGGATAAAGACATCTGGGCACATTACATCCATAACAAAGAAGATATCGACGGTATGGATTTGGGCGGTATTGAAGGCAGCTACGATGCACAATACAA
>CAJLLL010000022.1 GCA_905207485.1 uncultured Phascolarctobacterium sp. | reverse complement strand
AGGGGCTTTGCCGATAGTGCTGCCGCATTTAAAAGAACTTTTTGCTTTAAGTTATTCGCAGCTTGCGTTTATTGTTTTAACGCAAAATATTACTTCGTCTGTTATTCAGCCGTTATTTGGTTATATTACGGATAAAAAATCACTGCCGTCGATGCTGCCGTTTTGCGCGGCAATGGCTGGTGCAGGCTTTGCATTAATCGGTTGGGTGCCGGCGTATGCATTGTTAATGTGCACGGTTGTAATTATTGGCGTGGCAAGTGCAACTTATCATCCTCAGGCATCTAAAACTACCAATTTTTTTAGCACTGATAAAAATAAAGCAGCTAATATGGGTATTTTTTCACTCGGCGGTAATGCCGGTATGGCAGCAGGTTCGCTATTGATGGCGTTTTTATTAACTTTGCCGGGCGGTCTGCATAATACTATGTATTTTGTGCTGCCTGGGCTGCTTGTATTTGGTTTGATGATGAAATATATGCCTGAATATAAACGTGTAAATTTTGAACATAATTTACGTGTACAGGCAGCTAAAAAAAGCGGCGTTGTGCAAAAAATTCCCTATGCAGGACTGGCTTTTGTATTGTTATTTATTTTTTTGCGTTCAACAATTCATACAGGCCTTTCCACATATCTGCCGTTATTTTTTATTAATTTCCGCCAGGCGGATTCTGCTTTTGCCGGCATGCTGGTATCGTTTTTCCTCTTAGGTGGAGTGGCCGGCACCTATATTGGCGCTGTGCTCAGTGATAAACTTGGCGCACGCCGCATTATATTAGGTTCTGTGCTGTGCAGCATACCTGCTATCTGGCTTATTGCCAATGTTACAATGCATGCTGCTGTACTTGCCGCTGTAGCTTTAGCAGGTTTTTCCATAATTGGTTCGTTTGCTACTACAACCATATTGGCGCAAACGCTGCTGCCAAACAATGTTGGCATGGCTGCCGGGCTGACAATTGGTTTTAGCGTTGGCATGGGTGGATTTGGCGTAACTATTTTAGGTTTTCTGGCAGATTATTACGGGCTGCCGTTTGTAATGGGATTGATTACAATGCTGCCTGTACTTGCTGCTGCTGTAGCGTTTAAAATTCCCATTCCGGAAGAGATGCGTAAATAAGGAGATTTTTTATGAGTGGTTATAAAAAAGGGCTTGCATGCGGACTGAGCGCATATATTTTGTGGGGCATCCTGCCGGTTTACTGGAAGCTGCTGGGGCAGGTGCTGCCGTTTGAAATATTATCCAGCCGATTTGTATGGTCGTGCGTGTTTGTAGCATTTTTAATTGTTATACAAAAGAAACTGCCGTTATTTATTTCCGAAGTTAAAACAGTGTTCAGCAGTTTTAAAACCGGTGCGGCAATGATATCTGCAGGCGTTGTTATCAGCATCAACTGGGGGTCATTTATTTGGGCCGTTAATAATGGGCATATTGTGGAAACCAGTATGGGTTATTATATTAATCCGCTGGTAAGCGTATTGTTTGGGGTTGTGTTTTTGCGTGAACGTTTAAACAAAATGCAGTTGCTGGCAGTTCTTTGCGCATGTGTTGGCGTTGGCAGCATGGTATGGAGTTTTGGCAAACTGCCGTGGGTATCACTTACTCTGGCAATCAGTTTTGCGTTGTATGGTTTAATTAAAAAAGTTCTGCCTGTTTCCAGTTTAACAAGTATTATGCTGGAAACATTAATTATTACGCCCATAGCATTGGCGTATGAATATATGCTGTGGCAGCAGGGTTTATCTTTTTATGCAAGCGGCAATGTACAGGTGCTGATGCTACTGGCAGGAGCAGGTGTGGTAACGGCAATACCGCTGTTGCTGTTTACGGCAGGGGCAAAGCTGCTTCCGCTGAAAATTATCGGTTTTTTGCAGTACATATCTCCTACTTTAACCTTGCTGCTTGGCGTGTTCGTTTATGGTGAACCGTTTACCGCCCAGCATTTATTAGCTTTTGGTTGGATTTGGGGAGCGTTGTTTTTATTTATTGTTTCGCAGCTGCGGAGTAATTAAACAGTTTGTTATAATTTTGTAAAACTCTTGTAAAAGTAAAACATTAGTATATTTAGTGGTGTGGTAAGTTATCCTCAAGAAATAAAAAGTTATCAACAAAATGTGGATAATGTGTTGATAACTGTGGAAAAGTTTTATTTTAATCTGTATAAACACTTGAAAATGTGTAGAAAAAAGATGGTATAAATTTTTTAGTACTTAAAACTGTGGAAAACTATGTGTAAAATGTCGATAAGTTCTTAACTTGTTTACTGCTTTTTTACCACATCATCTTGTGTCAAGCATAAGTTTTACACATTAATATTATAAGGCGCGTTTTGTAGGCATTTGTTTTTTTGCTTGCAGAAACTGTGTTTTTTGGCGATAATATATAAGGATGAAAAAGAATATTTATCATGGAGGCATTTTAATGGCTATAAAACAGGTAACTGCCGTACAGGCAATGGAAGAATTTTCTTGCGGTAAAATTTTACCGGCATCATTAAATGAAATGCAGGGTTCATGGCTTGCTCTTGCTGATACTGCAGAAGGCAGGGTATTGGTATGCGCTTATAAAAATGAATGCCAGGCAGCCGCATTATTTGTAAAAAAAAGCAGCGGCAAAGTTAATGATTTAACAGTTGACGTAATGGAACTTAACCCTAATAATGCAGCCGTTGTGCGCCGTTATTTAAAATGGAGCGCGCCGCAGGCACAAAACGGCAAGGGCATAAGCCTTGCTTTCAGCGATTGGCTGGGCGCAGCTGCTGCCTATGCAGCGCCGCAGTTTAAACTGCGTCAGGCACGCCCTGTATTGGTAGATTATGCAGCCGCTAATGCAGATATTTTAAAACGCAACTTTTTGGAAGCTGTTGATACTGCAACCTGGGGTGTTTTGGAACTTGGCTATAAAGAAGGTTATGGTGCCAATGCAGCAGGGCTGACAACAGAAGAAGAAATTGTAAAAGCCCTTCTTTACGGTTACAGCATGATTGGTTTTGACTGCAGTGCTAAAATTGACACTAAAATTGAAGCTATGAGCGCTGATGAAGTTGCTGCAAAATACAATGAACTGCCGGAAGAATTCCGCAATGCCATGAAAGCTTCTTATCTGGAAGCAGATTTTAAAGCTGGCGATACGGTTGTACATTTTGAACCGGAAGTTTTGCAGCGCATAGTTTTGGAATTTGGCGAAGCTATTATGCACACTCAGTATATTTACAATACTTATTTAAACAATACTCCCTGGGATATTGATTTTGAACTTAAACTTGCCAAACCCGACAAATTAATGACTCCGCAGGAACTTTACCTTATCAGCAATGAATTGCAGCGCAACGGAATTAAAATGGCATCTATGGAACTTGATGCAGGTAAAGCGGCAGCAGACCCGGAAGGCATGAAAGTATACGGCGAAATTGCTGCTACCTTCGGTTACAGGCTGAGCCTGTTTAATGCCGATTTGTATGCATCGGCACCGGGCACACTGGCAAAAGCCATGAAAGGGCAGGTTTGCCTTAAAATGGGCAACTTATTATGGCTGTGTGCATTAGATATAGTAAAAGAACATGATACTGCGCTGATGCAGCAAATGCAGGATTTTGCAGCATTGCCGGAATTTACCGGCGCCAAACTTTTGCCGGCTGACGAAGCAGCTTGTGCATGGGCGATAGCGTATAAAAAATTGCTGACACCGGAAGCAGGTTTTGCCGCCAAAATTAAAAAGGTACTTGCCGATAACGCAGCAGCCTATAAAGAAGCGGTTGAAAAAGCCGTTGGCACAGTTTTAAAAGAACTGTAAAAATTTTAAATACGGCTTGCAAAACGCCAAAGCTGATGATATAATACTTAAGCGTGTATTGATAGATACATTCCCCTGCTCCCAAACGGGGGCCAAAGTCCAAAGGAGGAGGTGATTTCGTGAACAATTACGAAGTCATGTACATCGTTAAACCGGTTGTAGAGGAAGAAGCATTTGAAGCTGTTGTAGCTAAATTTGAAAACCTCATTACTGCTAACGGTGGTACTGTAGAAAAAACCGACCGCTGGGGCAAAAAACGCCTCGCTTATGAAATCCAAGATTTCACCGAAGGTCAGTATGTACTCGTAACTTTCAGCGCAGAACCCAAAGCTGTTAAAGAACTTGACCGTGTAATGAAAATTACCGACGAAGTTATGCGCCACATGGTTATTAAAAAAGGCGAGTAATCCGGAGGTAACATTAAGTTATGAACAAGATTATCTTAATGGGCCGCTTAACGCGTGACCCGGAAGTGCGTTATACCACTACCGGCAAGGTTGTATGCCAGTTTACGCTTGCGGTTGACAGGCCTTTTACTAATCAGGATGGGCAACGTGAAGCCGATTTTATCAACATCGTTGTATGGGGTAAAATCGCAGAATTATGCGGGAACAGCCTTATGAAAGGACAAAGGGCGCTTGTTGAAGGGCGTTTGCAGCTCCGCAGTTATGACGGCAAAGACGGTGCTAAACGTTATGTTACCGAAGTAATTGCCAACTCTGTTGAGTTTATTGAACGCAAGGGTTACACACCCGGCAACGGCGGCGCACCTGAAAGCGGCAGAAGCGATATGGAATCCTTCGGCTCGCAGGTTCCTTTTGATGAGGAAATCCCATTTTAACAAGGAGGGTTTAAGCGAATGAAACGCGAAAGAGGCAGAAGACCGAGAAGAAAAGTTTGCAGCTTCTGTGTTGATAAAGTTGAAGAAATCGATTATAAGGACGTAGCTAAACTGCGCCGTTATATTACCGAACGCGGCAAAATTTTACCGCGCCGTATTTCCGGCAACTGCGCAAAACATCAGCGTCAGATGACCACTGCAATTAAACGCGCACGTAACGTAGCTTTGCTGCCGTTTACCTGCGAATAATATGCACGGCTTTTAGCCGCTGCTGAATCAGCAACTAATCCCTTTTATTGTGATGCCACAGTAAAAGGGATTTTTGTTTATGAAACAAACGGAGGAAATAAATGAAAGGCAAGATAAAATTTATTTCACGCAAACCTGCAAATAATGCCAGCGCAATTTTTACGGCAGCAGCCGCAAAAGAGGCGTATGAATTTCATAAAACTTTATCTGAATATAAAGAAACTCCTCTGGCAGATTTAAAAGAACTTGCTAAACTGCTTGGCGTTTCGGCAATTTACGTTAAAGACGAAAGCCAACGCTTCGGGCTTAATGCCTTTAAAGTTTTGGGTGGCAGCTATTCTATCAGCCGTTATATGCAAAAAGCGGGAAGCTGCCATACTTTTGTTACGGCAACGGATGGCAACCACGGGCGCGGCGTAGCCTGGGCGGCACAAAAAATGCACTGCCGCTGCGTGGTATATTTGCCAAAAGGCAGTGCGGCAGAACGTGTTGAGAACATAAAAGCACTTGGAGCGGAAGCGTTTGTTACAGATTGGAATTATGACGATACAGTAAGGTTTGCCTGCCGCCAGGCGGAAGAAAACGGCTGGACGCTGGTACAGGATACTTCATGGGAAGGTTATGAGGAAATACCGAAGTGGATTATGCAGGGTTATACAACTATGGGCTGGGAAATAACCCATCAGCTTGAAGCTGCGCCGACGCATGTTTTTCTTCAAGCCGGTGTAGGTGCAATGGCAGGCGCCATGTGCGGATTTTTGGCAGATTATTATGGAAGCAAATGCCCTGTTATTGCTATTGTAGAACCCGACAGGGCAGATTGCATTTTCCGTACGGCTGAGGCTGACGACGGCAGTTTGCATAAAGTAGGCGGCAGCCTTGCGACAATGATGGCAGGGCTTGCATGCGGTGAACCTTGTCCGTTGGGCTGGAAGCAGATAAGGGCGTACGCCGGTTATTACGCTTCCGTACCGGATGAAATTGCGGCTAAGGGAATGCGTGTGCTTGGCAATCCTGAGGGAAAAGACAGCAAAGTTATTTCCGGAGAAAGCGGTGCGGTTACGCTTGGTTTTGTGTATGAGATACTGAATAACCCTGAATTTGCAGATATAAAAAATGCCTTGAAACTTGATAAAGAATCTAGAATTTTATGTATTTCAACGGAAGGTGATACGGATAGAGCGAATTACCGCCGTATTGTCTGGGATGCTTTAAAATAAAATATAAATTTGCAAATAATCAAAACCCCCTGTTGCATAAAAGCGTAACAGGGGATTTATTTTTTATCTGTGCAATGTACAGGCTGTCAAATTTGCTTGTGGCATTATGTGTTTTCCCAAAATACAGGGCAAAATGTGTACTTTTGTAATAAACTAAAATCTATTTGACAAAAACAAAAATAAAAAACTTACAAAATTTAACAAAAATGCTGAAAAAATATTGAAAATATGTATGTAAAATTAAAAAAATCATTGACAAAAATGTAAAAAATTATTACAATTGTGAACAAGATAGTTGCAGGGCAGTTATTAAAGCATGAGGGGAGAGGCTTGGCTGCCCATAGCGGCATAATAATTATTTTAAACGAAAAGGGGAAAGAAAAATGAACAAATGGAAAAAGTTTACAAGTGCCTGTCTGGTTGCTGCTTTAAGCACAGCACTTCTGGCTGGCTGCGGCGGAGAAAAGAAGGAACAGGCTGCTGCCAATGCTAACAGCTATGTTATCGGCGCAAGCTTCGAGCTGACCGGCAATGTTGCCAACTATGGCAAATCTACCTTAAGCGGTTTGAAACTGGCTGTTGACCAGGTTAACAAGGCTGGCGGCGTTAACGGCAAACAGCTTGTTGTTGTGGAAAGCGACAACAAATCCGAGCCTGCCGAATCGGGCAACTCCGTAACCAAACTTATTACTCAGGATAAAGTTGTGGCAGTTGTAGGACCTGCTACCAGTGGCTGCGTATTTGCGGCTACTCCGGTAGTAACCAGCAACAAAGTACCTCTTATAGCTCCGTGCGCTACCGCACCGGCTATTACCGTTGAAAACGGCAAAGTTAAAGATTTTATTTTCCGCGCCTGCTTCATCGACCCGTTCCAGGGCCGCGTAATGGCTGAATTTGCAAACAAAACTCTGGGCGTAAAAAATGTAGCTATTCTGCATGACGCTTCCAGCGATTATTCTAAAGGACTTGCTGAAGTATTTGAAAAAACTTTGAACGAAAAAGGCGGCAAAGTTGTTGCCAAAGAAGCTTTCCTTTCTAAAGATATCGACTTTAAAGCTGCTTTGACCAAAATTAAAGCTGCTAACCCGGAAGCAATCTATATCCCGGGTTACTATGAAGAAGTTGCTAAAATCATTAAACAAACCCGTGAACTTGGTTTAAATGTTCCGCTTATCGGCTGCGACGGCTGGGACAGCCCGAAACTTGTTGAAATTGCCGGTGCAGAAGCTTTGAACAATACTTACTTCTCCAGCGCATTCTCCGTTCAGGATCAGACCGAATCCGTACAGAAATTCATCTCTGATTACAAAGCAATGTATCAGAAAGACCCGGACATCTTCTGCATGCAGGGTTACAACGCCGGTCTTGTTCTTGCAGATGCTTTGAAACGTGCTGGCGACGGTGCTGACGGCACTAAACTTGCTCAGGCTATTGCAGCTACCAAAGACCTGCCGGTTGCAAGCGGCACTTTAACCTATGATAAAGACCACAACCCGATTATCGCTGCTATCATCATCGAAATGAAAGACGGCGTACAGAGCTTTAAAGAAAAAATCAGCCTGTAATTAATAATTTGTAATTAAATATTTTGTAGTTATGCAGTTTATTGTAGCCCGGAAACTTGTGTTTCAGGTTTCCGGGCTATTTTAAAAATAAAATGAGGTATCAAATGAGGGGGAACTAAATATGAAAAAGGTATCCAGGGTATTATCAGCACTGATTTGCGCTTCGCTGTTAACGGCCGGGCTTACAGGCTGCGGCGGCGAAAAAAACGCCGATACCATTAAAGTTGGCGGCAACCTTGAACTTACTGGCGGCAGCGCAACTTTCGGCATCTCTTCCAAAAATGCCATTGAGTTAGCCTTTAAAGAAATAAATGAAAAAGGCGGCGTTAACGGCAAAAAATTAGAGCTGGTAGCAGCGGATAATAAATCTGAGGCTGCGGAAGCTGCCAATGCCATGCAGAAGCTGATTTCGCAGGATAATGTTGTAGCGGTTATAGGGCCGAACCTTTCTTCATCGGTAATTGCGGCATCGGCCATCAACAACGGCTCTAAGGTGCTTGATATTACGCCGATGGGGACAAACCCTAATATCACGGTTGACCCTGCCACCGGCAAAACCAAAGAGTTTAACTACCGCACCTGTTTTATTGACCCGTTCCAGGGCACGGTAATGGCAGCTTTCGCCAAAAATGACCTTGGCGTGGGCAAGGCAGCTATTTTGATTGATAATTCTTCTGATTATGCCAAAGGGCTATCGCAGTTCTTCAAAGAAAACTTTGAGAAAAACGGCGGCGTTATTACGGCAGAAGAATCTTATCTGCAAAAGGATACCGATTTTAAAGCAACTTTAACAAAAATTAAAGCAACTGCTCCGGAATTTTTATATGTGCCGGGATATTATCAGGAAGTAGGCCTGATTGTTAAACAGGCGCGTGAACTTGGCATGAATATGCCGATTGCCGGCGGTGACGGCTGGGACAGTGCAAAGCTGCCTGAAATTGCAGGTGCAGCGGCACTGAACAATACATACTTCTCCAGCCTGTATTCTCCAGATGACGCTTCCGATATCAATAAAAATTTTGTAGCCGCTTATGAAAAAACATATGGCTCAAAACCGGACGTTTTTGCAGCACTCGCTTACGATTCGGCACTGCTTGTTGCAGAAGCAATTAAAAGTGCCGGCAGCGCCGAATCTGCTAAAATTAATGAGGCCATGGCAAAAATTAACGGCTTTACCGGAGTATCCGGCAGTGTAACTTTTGATGCTCAGCACAACCCGGTTAAGAGTGCTGTAATTTTGGAATATAAAGACGGTGCGCAGTCTTTAAAAACCAAAATTAATCCCTGATAGGCAGTAAATTAATTTGTTGTAACAGAAAGGCTGCGGTTTGGCCACAGCCTTTCTGCCTTTTAACATTGTGCATGATTCTTAAAAATTTGCCGATGTTTTTAAATTTTACAGACTGGAGGAAATGTTTATGGATATGGGTTCGTTTCTGCATCAGTTTTTGCAGCAGCTCATCAACGGTATATCCCTGGGCAGCATTTATGCGCTGATTGCCCTCGGTTATACAATGATTTACGGCATCCTTAAACTCATAAACTTTGCCCACGGCGATATCTACATGCTGGGCGCTTATTGTGGGTTTGTTGCCACCACAATGCTGGGTATGTCGTTTGTTCCGGCAATTATCTTTTCAATGGCGTGTGCAGCGGTTGCAGGCATTATTATTGAACGTATTGCCTACCGCCCGATGCGTAATGCGCCGCGTATCGCAATTTTAATTACCGCTATCGGCGTATCGTTTTTGCTGGAATACGGCATGATGCTTATCGCCACCCCGCAGCCGCGCACTTTCCCGGCTGTATTTGCTGCCGATGTTTATAATATTGGTCCTCTGGTTATTAACAGCCAGCAGATAGTAATCCTCGTAAGCGCAATTATTTTAATGGCTATTCTTACTTATATCGTGCAGTACACAAAAATAGGCAAGGCAATGCGTGCGGTATCTTTTGATACAGATGCCGCAAGGCTGATGGGCATTAATATTGACCGTGTTATTTCCGCAACTTTTGCCCTCGGTTCTGCTTTGGCAGCAGCCGGCGGCGTGCTGGTAGGCATTTATTATAACTCTATCGACCCATTGATGGGCATGGTGCCGGGCATTAAAGCTTTCGTTGCCGCTGTACTCGGCGGTATCGGCATTATTCCGGGCGCAATGGTTGGCGGCATTATTCTCGGCGTTGTAGAAGCAATGGTCAGCGGCTTTATTTCTTCTACTTTCCGTGATGCAGCCGCATTTGGTATTTTAATTATTATCCTTTTGTACAAACCTGCCGGTATCTTCGGCAAAAATGTACGCGAGAAAGTGTAGGTGGCAGCTATGAATTTTCTTCGTAAATCTGATTTAAAAAGAATAGTAGCCTGCGCCATTTTGTTCGCCGCAGTGCAGGGCATGCTGTTTGCCGAAATAATCGGACCTTTCTGGGAACTGAACATTGTCCTTATTTGCATTAACATTATTCTGGCGGTAAGCTTAAACCTTATTAACGGTTATACGGGCCAGTTCTCTATCGGCCATGCCGGATTTTTGGCTGTTGGTGCTTACACCGGCGCTATTATGACTGTAAAACTTGGTTTTCCGTTTGAAGCTGCTCTTGTAGTCGGCACGGTAGCAGCAGGCTTTTTGGGCTTTTTAATCGGCCTGCCTACTTTAAGGCTTAATGGTGACTATCTTGCCATTGCTACTTTGGGCCTTGGCGAAATTATCCGCATCTGCATCCTCAACATCGATTATGTAGGCGGTGCTTCCGGTTTAATGGGCATTCCCCGTTTAACCACCTTTGCCTGGGTGTTCTGGATTATGATTTTCATTATTTTCTTTATCAAAAACTTTAAAAATTCGTCCTTTGGGCGCTGCTGCCTTGCAATCCGTGAAAACGAAATTGCAGCTGATACCATGGGCATTGATACCACTAAATACAAAGTAATGGCCTTTACTTTGGGTGCAGCCTTTGCCGGTACGGCAGGCGTACTGTTTGCGCATTATTTTTATATTGCGCATCCTGCGTCCTTCACCTTTATGCGTTCATTTGATATTCTGACAATGGTTGTTTTGGGCGGCCTTGGCTCTATGACCGGTTCCATTACCGGCGCTATATTGCTGACCTTTATTTCTGCATACCTAGCAGAATATCCGGAATGGCGTATGATTATTTACTCTGCAACGATGATTGTCCTGATGCTGCACCGTCCGCAGGGATTGTTCGGCAATAAGGAATTAAGCCTTAAAATGTTTGGCATAGGAGGTGGCAAAGATGGAAGAACTGCTGAAAGTAAATGATATATCCATGGTTTTCGGCGGTTTGCGCGCCGTCTCCAATTTCAACATGGTTATCAATAAGGGCGAACTTATTGGCCTTATCGGCCCTAACGGCGCCGGTAAAACCACTGCCTTCAACATGATTACCGGTGTTTATACGCCGACCGAAGGCGAAATTATTTTTAACGGTCAGCGCACCAGCGGCAAAAAATCCTATCAGGTAACGCAGCTTGGCATGGCGCGTACTTTCCAGAATATCCGCCTGTTCTCCGAACTTTCTGTTATTGATAACGTAAAAGTTGCCTATAACATGCATGTTAAATACGGTTTACTGGAAGCTATCGGGCGTTTCGGGCGTTATTTTACCGAAGAAGAACAGATTACCGAAAAGGCAATGGAACTTTTAAAAATTTTCCATTTGGAAGATAAAGCTGATGAGCTTGCCAAAAACCTTCCTTACGGCGAACAGCGCCGTTTGGAAATTGCCCGCGCTCTGGCAACCGAACCGAAACTTCTTTTACTGGATGAACCGGCGGCAGGCATGAATCCGCAGGAAACTAAAGAACTGATGGAACTTATCCGCTGGATTAGGGAAAAGTTTGATTTGTCCATTCTTTTAATTGAACATGATATGGGGCTTGTTATGGGCGTATGCGAACGCATTTATGTTTTGGAATACGGCATTTGCATTGCTAACGGCACACCGGACGAAATTAAACATAACAAACGTGTTATTGAAGCATATCTTGGTGAGGAGGTACTGTAATGTTAAAAGTCAACAATATTGATGTATACTATGGTGCCATTCACGCCATTAAAGATGTCAGCTTGGAAGTTCCAGACGGCGAGATTGTAACGCTTATCGGTTCTAACGGCGCAGGCAAAAGCACTACGCTGCATACTATATCCGGGTTAATTAAGCCGAAAAACGGCAGCATTATTTTTGAAGACAGGGATATTGTAGGCATACCTGCACATAAAATTGTAGGCATGGGCCTGTGCCAGGTACCGGAAGGGCGCCACGTTTTTGCTAATATGACCGTTATGGAAAACCTTGAACTTGGCGCTTACCTGCGCAGCGATAAAGCCGGCATTGCAGAGGATTTGGAAAAAATCTTCCAAAAATTCCCACGCCTTTTGGAGCGTAAGAACCAGATTTCCGGCACTCTTTCCGGCGGCGAGCAGCAAATGCTTGCCATGGGGCGCGCGCTGATGAGCCGTCCGCGCCTTTTATTGCTGGATGAGCCTTCCATGGGTCTTGCCCCGTTGCTTGTTAAGGAAATTTTTAATATAATAAAAGAAATAAATGAAAGCGGCACCACGGTGCTTCTGGTAGAACAGAACGCTAACATGGCGCTTTCCATCGCCGATAAGGCGTATGTACTTGAAACCGGACGTATAGCGCTTGCAGGCACGGCACAGGAGCTTGCCAGCAGCGAAGCGGTCCGCAAAGCATATCTGGGCGGCTGATGCCAAAAGGGAGGATTTACAATGTTAGTTAAAGAGTTTATGTCTAAAGACGTTGTTACCATTACCGAAGATAAAAACATGCTGGAAGTAAGGGAATTGATGCGCGGCTCTGATAAACGCCGTTTGCCGGTTGTTGATGACATTAACCGTGTGCGCGGCATTATTACCGATGCCGATGTAAGCCGTACTTCTCCGACTGACGCAACAACGCTTTCACGTTATGAAGCCAACTATCTTTTAGGAAAACTGAAAGTACGCGATGTTATGACGAAGAACGTAATTACAGTGCATGAAGATTCCGGCGTTGAAGACGCTGCTTACCTGCTGTATAAAAACAAAATTAATGCTCTGCCGGTTGTAAATGACGAAAACAAACTGTGCGGCATTATTACCGACAGCGATATTTTCCGTTCTTTCGTTGATATTATGGGTCTGGCGCGCACAAGCACCCGCATTACCATTGACGTTACCGATAAAGTAGGCGTTATTGCCGATATCGGTGCAATGTTCCGTGATAACGGCATTAATATCATCAGCATTGTGGCCAAACCGGAAACCGATGTTAAAACCGAACTTACCATCCGCGCCGAACTTGGCGGCAAAGGTTTGGAAATTATCGAACAGCTCCGTGAAGCAGGTTATTATGTAACCGATATTACCAACGTAAAAAGCAGAGGCTGAAATGGAACCGAAAAGTTTTAAAGTAGGCGATGTGGTAAGAATGAAAAAACCGCATCCCTGCGGCAGCTATGAATGGGAAATTTTGCGTACAGGCATGGATTTCGGCATTAAATGCCGGGGCTGCGGGCATTTTGTGATGCTGGCGCGCCCCAAATTTGAGAAAGCCGTAAAAGCGATAGTAACGGCTGAGAAATGACGATGAAGACGGTATGTTAGCATACCGTCTTTTCATTGTTCATAGATAATTTACAAGGTAAGGCAGGAAAATACCGCCATGCGCAGAAAAATATCTAAGTGTGGAAAAGAGGTATTTTATGAAGCCGGTGGAAAAACTTGCAAACGCAATAGAAGATAGATTGTCCGGACATCAGCCGGAGCTTGACCGTGACGATAATTTATGGGATGCTGCCGTGTTACTGCCTTTGGTTAGTACGCCGGAAGGCATCAGCATTTTATTTGAAGTGCGGGCAGCAAAACTTGGCTGGCAGCCAGGCGACGTATGTTTTCCGGGCGGCAGGGCAGAATGCGGCGACGACAGTTTTGCCGCTGCGGCTTTGCGTGAAACCTGCGAAGAACTTGGGCTTGCCAAAGAGCAGGTGCGTGTTATTGGCGGGCTTAATTACCTTGTAACGCATATGGGGCCCATTATTCATCCTTATGTAGGATATATTGCGGATATAAAAAGCATTAAATTTAACAGGGATGAAGTTGACGAAGTGTTTACAGTGCCGCTGGCGTTTTTGCTTGCTAATCCGCCTAAGGAAGCTGATATGCAGCTTGCCAACAAAGCCGGAGATAATTTTCCGTTCGGCCTTTTGCCGCGCCAGCCGCGCGACTGGCATAAACGTAAAGGCTATAAAGTTTATTTTTACGAATACGGCGGCCATGTAATCTGGGGGGTAACCGCGCGTATTCTGCACGGATTTTTAAACAGGTTTGCCGCAGAACTTAATGCGGCGGCAGAGGGGGAAATAACTTGCTGACATCGCATGTCAAAAAATTACTGGTACTGGCGCTTATTTTAATAGCTGCAGCCAGTTACTGGTCCTATTCGTTTATTGATAACAGCGACAGCCCGCTGGATAATTTAAAAAGGGAAGAACGCCTTGATTTAAAGAAAAACATTGTTGTTTTAGGCGTTGATGAACGTCCTTCGGAACATGATGGCGGGCGCAGCGATACGCTGTTTGTGGTAATGCTTGATACTGATAACAAGGATGTTTCGCTGCTTTCTGTGCCTCGTGATACAAGGGTAAAAATTCCCGGTTACGGCTGGGATAAAATTAACCATGCCTTTGCATTTGGCGGGCATAAACTGACACAGGAAACCACGGAAGAACTTTTGGGCATCCGTATCAACAATTATGTAATGATTGATTTTAAAGGCTTTAAAGGCTTGGTGGATGCTATTGGCGGCGTAGACATTGAAGTTGAAAAACCAATGAGCTATTATGACGAGTGGGACGGTTTTACCATTGACCTTGCTCCGGGCATGCAGCATATGGATGGCGAAAAGGCAATTCAGTATGTACGCTACCGTGATGAAGAAGGCGACATTGGGCGTATTAAACGCCAGCAGAAGTTTTTGCGCGCCGTCTATAACAAAGTAACATCGGTGGAAATTATTCCCAAACTGCCGGCTTTGGTAGAACAGGCAAATAAAATGGTTGATACCGATTTATCACTGGGCGATATGATGGATTTGGCGCAGGCGCTGAGCGGTATGATGAATAAGCAAGGCGGCCTGCATGCGGCAATGGTTCCCGGCCTGCCGGAATATATCGACGGCATTAGTTACTGGATTCCGGATATTACCGATTTGCGCAGCCAGATGGCAGAAATGCAGGGCGCAGAGATGAGTGAGCGTTACCGCATTGGTGCTGAACGTATGGAGGCTGAATATATCCGCAACCTTGAACGCGCCAAAAAAGAAATTGAGGACGAACTTAACGGCGTTACTGACGAAGAAAACAGCGAAGAAGTAAAAGATGGCGATAAAGACGAAGAAACTGAAAAAATAAAAGACGGCGACAGGGAAGAACGCAAAGATAAAAAAGCCGCAGTTAAAAACAGCAAAAATGCTGACGAAGACAAAAAATCTTCCGGCAGCAAACGCAGCGCCAAACAGGCAGCGCAGGAATTTGCAGGTGATGTAAACGGCGGCGCAGAAGTTAAGGAAACACCGCAGCAGAATTACGGCGGCGTAATCCGTGTGGTTGTTATTAACTGCAGCGGCGACCCTGCTAAAGCAGCCAGTGCCCGCGAACGTTTAAGCAATATGGGCATGAGCGTAACAGACGGCGGCAGCGGCAATTTGCGTGAAGAAACGCTTGTAGTATCTACAACCACCAGCGGGCGCGTGGTAACGCGGCTTACGGAAGCGCCTTTTGTACATGGTATGAGCATCAGCCGTAATCCCGGCGCCGATTATGACGGCATTGTATATGTCGGCAAAGACTATAAATAGCCAAAACTGTTTCATAAGACACAAAATTTAAAGAATTTATAATTTACCCCTTGCGTATTGTATACAAAAATGTTATACTTAAATCATCAAATAGCCCCTCATTTGGCCCTTCTCGTAAGGGCTTTTTTTTTACCCATTTTGCGGTTTTACAAAAATTTTACGGGTGTTGTGCATTTTAACATCGATGTAATTAATATATAATAAAAGATATAGTTTTTCAGTAGGAGTAAAAAACATGCTTTACAATGACAGAGCTGCCTTAATTTTGCAGCAGCTGCAATTAAAAAGCAGCATAAAAGTAACGGAAATTGCCAAAATGCTGGGCGTATCGGTGGATACCGTACGCCGTGATTTAAAAACTTTGGAGGAACAGGGGCAGCTTAAATGCGTACATGGCGGAGCAAGCCTGCCGGATTATATGTTAGCGTTCAGCAATTTCAGCGGGCGTGAGATAATTCATATCGAAGAAAAACGGCGCGCGGCGCTGAAAGCGGTGGAACATATCCGTTCCGGCAGCGTTATTGCGCTTAATTCAGGCACGACCAATGTTATTCTTGCTCAGGAACTGATTAAACGCTTTACGGATTTAACGGTTATTACCAATAATATTTCGGCAGCCATGGTGCTGATGCAGAATCAGTCGCTGCGTACAGTGTTGTTGGGCGGCGATTTAGACAGCCTGGAGCATTCTACTTACGGCAGCGTGTGTGAGCAGGAAATGCAAAAATATTATCCTGATATGTGCCTGCTTTCCGTTAATAGTGTAGATGCCGAGGCTGGTTATACCGATTTCAGGTTTGCGGAAATTGGCGTAATGCAAATTATGGCGCAGCACTCCGATAAGGTGCTGGCGGTGATGGACAGCAGTAAACTGAACCGCCGCTCTAAAAAAGTAATTATGCCTAACAGCATGATAGACCTTTTAATTATGGACAGCGTTACCCCTGCACAGAAAGAGCAGTACCTGCTTGCAGGAATCCGCATAGAATAGAAAAAAAAAAAGAAAACCGCAGCATGGAGATTTTCCATTTGCTGCGGTTTTTATTTTACAAGGATTTTAAAATTACTTTATTTATATTTGCTTGCAGGTTTGTGCTGTCAGCGTTATTATAAAACTGTAAAAAACAGCAAATAATTAAAAATAATAACGCAAAAAACAGCAAAGGAGTAATGAAATGGCAAAAGAAGAAATCAAACTTGTAGTATTCGACTGGGCAGGCACAACAACGGATTTCGGCTCAAAAGCCCCGGTAGATGTGTTTGACAGAACTTTCCGCCAAAAAGGCCTGGAATTTACGCCGGATGAAATTAATGCGCCGATGGGCATGGAGAAAAAAGCGCATATTAAAACCATGCTGGCAACGGAACGCGGCAGCAGGATGTGGAATGAGGTTTACAGCCGCAGCTGGAATGAAGAGGACATTGAAGATGTTTACCAATGCTTTGAAGCAAACCTGCGCACCGTGGTTACGGAATATGCCAAACTCATTCCCGGTGTTAAAGAAACGGTCGGCAAACTGAGGGAGATGGGTTTGAAAATAGGCTCTACTACCGGTTACACATCTGAAATTATGCAGTACGTTTTGCCGGCTGCCAAAAAGCAGGGCTATGAACCTGATTGCGTGGTAACGCCGGATGTTACTGAATACAGCCGCCCGACACCATTTATGGTGTTTGAATGTATGCGTCAGTTAAACGTATACCCGCCTAAACTGGTAGTTAAGGTTGGCGATACGGTAATGGACATTCTGGAAGGCAAAAACGCAGGCTGCTGGTCTGTAGGTATTATTAAGGGCAGCAGCGTGGTTGGTTTAAGCGAAGCCGAATATAACGCGGCCGATGCTGAAACACTGGCAGCCTTAAATGCCAGGGCAAGGCAGATTTACCTTGAAGCCGGTGCGGATTTTGTTATTGATGATATTACCGGGCTGCCGGAAGTTATTGAAAAAATTAACGCAGGCTTATGACAGGGAGGAACTTTAGTTGGATTGTTATTATAACCCCGTAAAAACTTATTTGGGTACAGGCAGTTTGTCTGTGCTGCCCAAGCTGGTTAAGGAATTGGATCCCGGCAAGATTCTGCTGCTCATCTGGGATGAAAGTGTACTGCAAAACCGTTTTATTAAAGCAGCCGCAGCGGAATGGAAGGATAAATTAACCATAAAAAACTTTGCCTGGAGCAATCCGGAGCTGCTCCAACTGTATGAAATGTATAACGAAACAAAAAACGCAGGTTTTGAGCTGATTATTGCCGTAGGTGGCGGCAGCGTACTTGACGTTGGCAAATCGTTATGCTGCCTGTATGCACAGGATATTGCTTTGCCTGAAGAACTGCGCACCCTGATTGAAACTAAAAATTACAAGGAACCTGCCTGCAAGTGGATTGGCGTACCTACAACCGCCGGCACCGGCAGTGAAGTAACCTGTTGGGCAACGGTTTGGGACAGCGCGCACGACAAAAAATATTCTGTTGATACACAGGCTAATTATGCTTACGCCGCTGTTGTTGACCCGGAACTTGCCAATACAATGCCGGTTAAACTGGCCGTATCTTCCGCTCTTGATGCTGTTTGCCACGCGGCGGAAAGTTACTGGTCTAAGGCAAGCAATGCGGTATCCCGTGCGGCGGCTTTGGCAGCCATTAAAACTATTATGGATAATTTAAATGGGCTGTTATGCGGCAAAGAAGAAGCGCATGAAGCTATGGCCCAAGGCAGTCTGCTGGCAGGTATGGCTTTCAGCAACACGCGCACTACCGCCTGTCACTCTATTTCTTATCCGCTGACAATGAAGTACCACATTCCGCACGGCGTGGCAGTTAGTATTTTACTTGCTCCTGTTATGCAGCTTAATATGCCGTATATTAAAAACGGCAAGGAACTTTTGGCTGCTTTTGGAGCGGACAGCGCAGCAGAAGTTGCGCAGAAAATAACGGATATTTTGGAGAAATCCGGCAGCCCGGCTAAGTTAAGCCAGTGGGGCGCAGCAGAAGAAGATTTTGCAGATCTGGCTGCCCACAGCATGACTAAAGGGCGTGCTGATAATAACCCGGCAGAACTGACGAAAGCAAATGTAACCGAAATTTTAAAAACAGTGTTTTAAAAAGGAGAAGAAACGATGAAAAAAAGTGTAGCCTGCATTTTACTTTCCGCCATGGTGGCATTTGGCAGCTTTGCAGCCGGCTGCGGCGGCAATAACGAACAAGCCGAAAAGAAAACTTTTACCATTGCTTATGCGCCTAACGAATCTACCGAGCAGAGTACCGATGCCAGAAGCACGCTGGCCAGAGACCTTGGCAAAGCCATTAACATGGAAGTAAAGGAAATACAGGCGAGCGATTACACTGCTATTATTGAAGCGCTGCGCACCGGCAAGGCTGATATGGCATATTTGGGGGCGCTTTCCGTAGCGATGGCGGCAGACCGTGCCGAAGCAACACCGATTGTTATGAAAGCACCGGATGGCGACAAGGCTAAAGCAGTATATCATTCCGTATTTATCGTTAACGCCAATAATAAAGAAATTAACGGCATTAAAGATTTTAAAGGCAAAACCATAGCCTTTGTAGACCCGGATTCTACCTCAGGCAATTTAGTGCCGACCTCGGAAATTATGAAGGCTTTTCCGGATGCGCATTTAACTAACGAAAAAATCCATACCAACGGTGAATTCTTTGAAGCCGTAAGCTTTTCCGGCAAGCATCAGGCAGGTTTGCAGGCTGTAATAAAGGGCGATGTTGATATTGTGCCTATCTCTGACCAGATTATGGAATCGGAATTTAAAAATGGCAATGCCGATCGCAATGCCGTAAGGGTTGTGCATTCTTCAGCAGCAATTCCGGCAGAAGCCATGATTGTTGGCAAAACGGTCAACGAAGATTTAAAGAAAACTTTGACTAAATTTTTGGTAGATTACAATAACAAAGATTATTTTGCGAAAGTAATAAAAGTACCCAATGCACGTTTTGTAGAGTGCAGCATGGCAGATTATCAGCCGATTGTTGAGCTGAATAAAAACATCAACGCTCATTGATGATAAAGCCGTAAGGCGGGAGAATTTTTATGGAAACTGTTTTGAATTTTAAAAACGTAAATAAATATTACAGCAATAATGTGCATGCCCTGCATGATATTAATTTAAGCATCGGCGCAGGAGAATTTGTATCGGTTATCGGTCCCAGCGGCAGCGGCAAAAGCACGCTGCTGCGCACAATTAACCGCCTCATTGATGTATCGGACGGCAGCATTGTGCTTGATGGTGAGGATATTACCGGCATTGGCGGCAAAAAACTGCGTGCTGTGCGCCGCAAGGTTGGTATGATTTTCCAGAATTACAACCTTGTGTACCGGCTGTCGGTGCTGCAAAATGTTCTGCACGGATATCTTGGTTATCTGGATGGTTTGAAAGGCATTTTGGGCATTTATCCTGAAGAAGAAAAACTGCGTGCTATTAAACTGCTTGAAGAAATGGGGCTGGGGGCATTCTGTTATAACCGCGCGTCCGATTTATCCGGCGGGCAGAAACAGCGTGTCGGTATTGCCCGGGCAATTATGCAGAAGCCAAAAATTCTGCTGGCTGATGAGCCTATCGCTTCGCTTGACCCTTCCAGCGCCAAAAATATTATGGATATTTTGGCAGGGCTTGTTAAAAACAAAAAAATTACCTGTATTGTTAATTTACATCAGCTTGAGGTTGCCAAAAAATATTCTACCCGCATTATTGGTCTTTCTAAAGGTACGGTTGTTTTTGACGGTACGCCTGATGAACTTACGGAAGAAGTTGTGGAGAAAATTTACGGCACTAAAAGTACCAATTTAATTGGAGGAGCAGAGCATGAAACGCAGCATTTCGATTGTGTCGCCTGCTGAAAAAAGGGTTTATGATGTATTTTTTGCGGCAGTGGCTGTGCTATTTGCCTTGTGCAGTTATTTCACTGAGTTTTCTCCGCTGAGCGTTTTAACAAGTTCAGACCAGTTTTGGACATTTTTGGCGGAAGATTTCTTCCCTCCGGAAGTGCCGGTTGGCAGCAAACTGGCCATTATTACCGACAGCGTGCTGGTAACAATTGCCATGGCTGTTTCCTCTACCACCATTGCCGCAGTATTGGCGTTCTTTACAGCGCTGTTTGCCAGTGAAATGGTGTCGCCTTTCCCCAAAATGGCCAAAGCAGTGCGCGGTTTTGCTACCTTTTTACGTAATATACCGGCACTGGTATGGGCGTTTATTCTGTTTTCATCATTGGGCATTGGTACCGGCGTTGGTTTCTGCGCTTTGCTGATAACAAGCTTTGCCTTTATGGTAAGGGCATTTACGGAAACAATGGAGGATATATCTGTTGATTGCCTTGAAAGCTTGCAGGCAGTTGGCGCCGGTTTTTGGCAGCGTGTAGCGCACGGCATTGTGCCAAGCTGCATAAGCGGCTTTTTAGCATGGTTTTTGTACTGCCTTGAGGTTAACGTAAGGGCGTCTACCATAGTCGGCATGGTTGGCGGCGGCGGTGTTGGCATGGTGCTGTTTTCTTATATCAAATCCTTTAATTACCATATGGCTTTCAGCATCATCCTTATTATTGCAGTGGTGGTAATTGTTGTAGACAGAATTACCGGCGCCATCAGAAAGGAGCTTGAGCGATGAAGGAAGCAGCGGCGGTCAATATCCGCTATGGTTTTAATAATAAAATAAAAACAGGCTACTCGTATCAGAACAAGGCAATACCGCTGTTTATGGCAGGTACGGCAGCCTTGTGTGTGCTGAGCCTGGCTTACCTTGAAATTGACTGGCTTAAACTTCTTGGCCGCGTGCCGGATATAGGCAATGTGTTTTACCGCCTGGCGCAGTTTGATTTTAAATTTATGGATTTAATTGCGCAGGCGATGTGGGAAACTGTTTGCATAACCGTGCTTTCTACTCTGTACAGCGTGGTTCTGGGTTTGTTTTTTGGTATGCTGGCGGCGGAAAATATTTTCCGTATGCGCTGGTTTGCTGTACTGGTGCAATCGTGGTTTACGTTTTTGCGTGCCGTGCCGACACCGGTATGGGTGCTTTTGATGATGGTTTGCCTCGGCATGGGGCCGGCGGCGGGCATTGCCGGTTTGTGCGTGCATACAACGGCATTTTTTACAAGAGCGTTTGCCCAAAGTTTTGAAAGCATACCTGCTGAAACCATTGAAGCATTGGAAGCAACCGGCGTGGGGCGTATCGGCGTGTTCTTCAACGCAGTGCTTCCGGCAGCGCTTTCACAGCTTGTAGCATGGATTGCCATGCGTTTTGAAATAAACTTTTCGGAATGTGCCATTTTGGGCATGATAGGCGCGGGCGGCATCGGCTATATTATATCTCGCAGCATACAGGGCTATGAATACGGCACGGCAGGCGTTGCCATATTATTGGTGTTTGTTTTTGCCTACACCATTGAAAGGGCGTTCATTTTCATAAAAAATAAATTGCGTTGAGTTGTTTTGGTTTTACCCGTAACTTGATGGTTGCGGGTATTTTTTATGTCTCTTTCTTTTGCTTTTTGCCGTTAGTTATTGTAAAATAATAAGATAGTAAGATTGAAAACCTAAGGAGCGATAGATGTGAGTACAAATTTAGAAGTAGGTATTGTAGGCCTGCCTAACGTAGGCAAAAGCACTTTGTTCAACGCTATTACCAAAGCGGGTGCGGAAGCGGCAAACTATCCGTTCTGCACCATCGAGCCGAATGTGGGCGTTGTTGATGTTCCTGACGCGCGTTTAAACGTGCTGGGCGAAATGTTTAAATCTAAAAAAATCGTGCCTGCGGCAATGCGTTTTGTCGATATCGCAGGGCTTGTAAAAGGCGCATCCAAAGGCGAAGGCCTCGGCAATAAATTCCTTGCGCATATCCGCGAGGTAGACGCTGTTGCGCAGGTTGTGCGCTGCTTTGAGGACGGCAACATTACCCACGTTGAAGGCAGCATCGACCCGCTGCGCGATATTGAAATCATTAATACCGAGCTTTGCCTAGCCGATATGGAAACCGTGGAAAAACGCCAAGAACGTCTGGTTAAGCTTTTAAAAACCGGCGATAAAAAAGTACCGGTAGAAAAAGCCGTGCTGGATAAGGTTATGGAAGGTTTGGGCGATGCTATCCCGGCACGCCGTTTGGGCCTGACCGATGAAGAAAAAGAGTTTTTGACCGAACTGCACCTTTTAACCATGAAACCGGTGCTGTATGTGGCCAACGTTGCCGAAGACGAAGTGGCAACACCGGAACAGAACCCGCATGTGCAGGCTGTTATGAAATACGCCGCTGAAGAAAATGCGGAAACCATTACCGTTTCTGCCAAAATGGAATCGGAAATTGCCGAACTGCCGGACGATGAAGCCAAAGAATTTTTGGAAATGGCTGGTTTGGAAGAAACCGGCCTTGACCGTTTGATTAAAGCAGGCTTTAAACTTTTGGGTTTGATGACCTATTTAACTGCCGGTGAAACCGAGAGCCGCGCCTGGACTATTAAATGCGGCACCAAAGCACCGCAGGCGGCAGGTAAAATCCACAGCGATTTTGAACGCGGCTTTATCCGTGCCGAAATTGTATCTTATGATGACCTTGTAGCCTGCGGCAGCAAAGCGGCTGCGCGCGATAAAGGGCTTGTGCGTCTTGAAGGCAAGGATTACGTAATGCAGGACGGCGACGTTGTAGAGTTCCGCTTTAACGTATAATAAAATATTTGCTGTTTACAGCATTAAGCAGGCAGTGTTTAGCACACTGCCTGCTTTTTAGTATTTAAAATAAAAGTTGTGATTGTTTGCTGCAAGCATAAAAAAACACCCGCGCTTTAAAAGCACGGGTGTTAATTTTTATAAGGTTTTAACTTTTATTACAGAGCAGCGGGAATGTCGCCGTCTTCGGAAAGTTTGCCTTTAAGGTCGTGGTCAACCATTGCGCATACGCATGCATCGGACCATACGTTTTCAGCGGTTTCAATCATGTCGATAATGGTATAAATCGGCAGGATGATACCCATTAAACCAATCGGTGCGCCAATGCCTGCCATCAGGGAGAGGGTCAGAAAGTAGCAGCCCATCGGTACGCCTGCGTTGCCTACAGCGGCAAGAACCGCGATGCAAACCCAGGTCAGCATGGTGGTCATGGTCAGTTCAAAACCTGCATTCTGCATAATGAACAGAGAAGTTATCAGAATGAAAGCTGCACAGCCGTTCATGTTGATGGTGGTGCAAATAGGCAGTACGAAGCGGGAAACTTTCGGGTTAACTTTCAGGTTTTCTTCGGAGCAGGCCAGGGTTACAGGCAGGGTGCCGGCAGAACTCTTGGTGAAGAGCGCAACTGCAATAGCCTGAGCCATCTGGCGCATAACGTAAATCGGGTTAAGGCCGCGCAGAACAAGGATAATAGGCAGAACGATGAAGAACTGGATAGCATTGCCGAGCATTACAACTGCGGTGTATTTGCCGAGTGCGCCAACGATAACGCCTGCTTCAATCTGTGCGGAAAGCTGTGCTGCAAAGGCTACGATGCCAATCGGCAGAACGTAGAGGATAGCACGGATAAGGGTGAAGGCAATTTCCTGAACGCCCTGAATAACTTTCAGGATCGCTTCGCGGTTTTCGGTTCTGGGCATGAAGGCCAGTGCCAGACCAACAGCAGCAGCAATAAGCATAACGGAAAGTACGTTGCCGCTGAGGAACGGAGCCAGTACGTTGTTCGGAATAACGCCGAGAATATGGTCATAGTAGCTGAGTGCTGCTACGCTCTGGCCTTTAACAACTTCGGAACCTGCATTAACAATATCTGCCGGCAGGTTTTCCGGGGCAATGTACAGGTACAGCCCAAGGCCGATAAATGCTGCGAGGAAGGTGGTAAGCAAAGTGTAAATAACTGCATGAGCAAAAATAATACCGGTTTCTTTGTTACCGCCAAGTGCAGCCAGCGTTGTAATAACTGCCAGTGCGATGGTAGGAACTGCAATGAACTGGAACAGGCGGGTGAATACGGTTGCTACAAAGCCGAAGAATTCATTGAGCGCCGGAATACCCATCCAGCCTAAAACAGCGCCGACAATCAAAGCTGCAAACCACAGAACAAACTGGCCGTTATTGGATTTGGCTCTGCTTTCGCGTATTGCGGCTTCCGCTGTTTCCTTCACATTAACTTTCTTTTTTTCGTCAGTCATGTGAGATACCTCTTTTCTTTTTAGAATTTTGCAAAGCAATGTTTAGCCAATGCCGTTGCTTTGTCTTATACGATTAATTATACCATATAATAGCATAATAGCAAGGAAAAAGTATACACTAATTCGATTATACTATAATTTTGGCAGAAAATTCTAAATTTCATTATTAATAAAGCGATAAAATTTTATAAAAATATCAATACCTGTTTTTTCTGTTAAATATGATATAATTAAACTATCTTATAAATGAGGTGACGGCGATGAAAAAATTTTTATTAAGCCTTACAGTGTTATGCACTTTGCTTGTTTTTAACGCAGCATCCGCACTGGCGGCAGAATTCGGGCCCGGCCAGCGCACGATTGAGCTTTTGGGCGGAGCTTTGAACAGCGATAAACATCCTGTGCATTTGGTTGTGCAGCAAACCATAGATATGAAGGATGTGCTGGAACCAGATGCCTATGCCAAGCTCTCAGCGGCGCAGAAAGTGCATTACATCCGCACGGAATATAATGAAATGAACGGCGTTAATGCCGAGCGCAGCATTACAACAGACGGTGAAGGCAAAGTAGTGCGTGATTACGCAAGTTTTGCCAAAGGCGGCCGCTGGTATTTTATTGATTACGTTAATAAAACTTATGACGAACTGCCTGATTTGCCGGGCATGAGCCTGCCTTTTGCCGAAACGCTGGTAAGCTGGTTTAACGAACGTCCGCAAAGCGGCAATGACAGCCTCAGCGGCGATGATTATGATATGATGACGCAGGGTGAGCGGGTAATGTACTTTTATTTTGCCAAAGGCACTGCCGATTGGAAAGGTTACGAAGTAAACACACTGCCGCGCTTTAATGTAGTGGAGTTCAGCAATACGGTTGATGCTGAAACGGCCTTTGCCCTGCCGCCGGCAGATTTTACACGCAAAGCTAACGAACAAATGCGCAGCTATGCTGCCAAACTTATGCAGAACAGATAACGGAGCCTAATCATGAAATTATTAAAAACTTATCTGCTTGGCATTTTTACAGTTTGCCTGCTGCTTTTTGGCACACAATCCGCATTGGCGGAAGAAATTGAAGGCGTAGAGCCGGGTAATGCCTACATACCGGAAGATACGGTTATAAATTTGGTGCTGCTTGATAAACTTGACAGCAATGTCAATAAAAAAGGCGATACAGTTAATTTTGAACTGAAAGATGACCTTGCAGTGGAAAACATAGTTATCTTACCCAAAGGCAGCAAACTTAGCGGCGTTATCCGCAAAGCCCACGGCAGCCGTATTTTTAACCAAAGTGCGGTTATACGCATCCGGCTGGATGACGTAATTTTGCCCAACGGCAAACCGGTTGCCTTTAAACAGGACGTTAAAATAAAAGGCGGCATAAATTACGCCAATATGGCGATTGGTACGGCTATTGGCTTTGTGGTGCCGCTTTCCGGGATGTTTTTTAAAGGCAGGGAAATTGACTGCCCGCCCGGTACAATTATTGATTATGAACTTAAAGATAATGTTGATTTGGGGCTGACTAAAATGGATTTGGTAGAAATGAAAAGCCTTGAACGTGCGCAGAAAGCCGCAGCATAAAATAAACCGGCAGGTTATCCCTGCCGGTTTTTGTATAAAGCATGAAAGCAAAATAAAAAATCCTGCTTAAAAAGCAGGATTTTTTGATTTATGGTGCCTCAGCACAGAATCGAACTGTGGACACAAGGATTTTCAGTCCTTTGCTCTACCAACTGAGCTACCGAGGCATAATGGCGACCCGGATGGGACTCGAACCCACGACCTCCGCCGTGACAGGGCGGCATTCTAACCAACTGAACCACCGGGCCATTCAAACCATGTAGGCATATTATATGGCATTTACATCAAGATGTCAAGAGTTTCAGACAATAAATTTATTACATTCGTTACGCTTTGCCAAGTTTTTGCAATGCCTGTTCCAGATTATTATCCAGCAGATTTTCCAGATCTTTTAAATTTCGGCAATCAAATTCATGTGTTATTCCTGTCATAAACCGTTTTTTCGTTTCAGCAAAAAACTCATCGCGGAAGCTATTATAGAAAAACACCAGCTGATTACCATGTTCAAAGTCACTGTAATCAATAAAAAGCGTTGAACCATTGATATAATCGATGGGATTGTCAGGAGTTATATACAATTCAAAAGCACCTATTTTCTGCGGCAGCTTGCCGGTATACGCCCAGTTCAGAAGTCCGGCTTCCTCTATCAAGGTTCCCATCTGATGCTTCTTTTCCCTGTTCACGTCCGCTAAAAGCTCCGGCAGCTTTTCATGCATCATTTTAGCAAATTTATCCCTGTCGCGGCAAAAATAGCGAATATCTCTGAACGTATGCATGCCAATCGTTTTTACAGGTACATAATCAAAGGTTTCCGAAGTATAAATCAAATCAAGCTTGCTGTGCATTGCTTCATTACTATATGAAGCAATCGTTAAGATCTGTCCGTCTATTCCCTGTCCCATTGTTAACTTAAAGCCATCTATTTCCTGCGGCAGTTCTTTTAAAAACTCCCACTCGCCAAGCTGCGCCTCTATCTCTGTGATTTTAGGCTGTCCCATGCTAACACCTCTCTATCCTTTTATGCTCAATTACTAATCTATAATTTATTATTGTAGCACAAATGCACTGCTGATAGCAAAGAAAGCTGCTGCCCAAAGGCAGCAGCTTTTTCAAATCCTGCATAAAATTTTTAGAATGTCATTTCCGCACCAACACGCCACAACCTTCCCGAATAACGCATACTGGTAATCTTTTTATCAAAAAGATTATCGATTCCGGCATAAGCACGATATTTATCGCCCCAGCGTTTATTAACGACAAAATTAAACGTATTGATACTGTGATCTTCACTGTCTGCCCTATAATCAGAATACCACTTATTCCAGGCAGTAATATTCCATTCCTGTTTTACAGGCTCTGTCCACATCAATTTTGCTGTATAAGTATTACGGGCGCTGTAATTCAAACGTGTATTAGTCTTATCGTTCATAGCATCCAGATAATCATAATTACCGATTACTGTAAAACCATTTCCCAAGTCATGCTTGATTTCAAATTCAACACCCTCTGAAGAAGACTTTTCTATATTCATATATTGATAATTAGGCGCTAAACTGTAATCCATAGCAATGGCATCAGTCTTTTTGTTTTTGAAATATGTTAATTTAATTGCAGTATCATCGCCAAATTCCTGTTCATATGATAACTCATAGCCCTTTGATTTTTCAGGACGCAGATTCGGATTGGAATAAGTACCATATAATTCTGAAATAGACGGTGCTCTGTAACCTTCTCCATAATTAGCCTTAAGCCTTGAGCCCTCTGTAAAGGAATATGTCGCGCCAATATTCGGAGAAGTCTCGCTGCCAAAGCTGTCATGGTGATCATAGCGAACAGCCGGAATCAGCAATAGTTTCTCACCCAGTTTCAATTCGTCATGTATAAATAAAGAATATTGATCAGAACTTTCGTCAATACTGCTGTCTTTGCGACCGTCAGTTCTGAACTCGCCGCCGAAAGTCAAACGATTATTATTGTCTAGCTTGATCGTATCACGTGCTTCAATATTCCAAAAATTAAATTTGGAGCTTCCCACACTATTTGCGCTCATAGCACTGGTAACATCTTTTTTTAATTCACCGTAAGTTGCGCTTAGCATATAATTACTGTTATCATTCTGTCCGTTATAAGTAAGGCTGGCACTTTTCCTATCTACATTATATATACCTAAATAAGAAAAAGGACCGCTGGCACTGGTAAATTTTTTGAACTGCTGATTGGTATTCTCATAGTTCAGATATAAATTTAAACTGTTGTTTTGGTCCATTTCATAATCTACATCCAAGCTATAATTTTGAGACGGTCCAAAATATTTACTCATATTGGCATCATCCCATTTAAAATAGCGGACTTTAGTAAAGTTAGCATCAAAAGCAGCACTTAACTTACCGTCTTTGCCGCTGTCAAAATGGTAATAATTACTCATTTCACGGCTATTTGTAGCTACACCTACAGTCATTGATTTTTTTTCAGATTTTTTCGTAATAATATTAATAACACCAGCTGAGGCCTCTGATCCATATAATGCACCTGATGGCCCGCGAAGCACTTCGATTCGTTCTATATTGTTCACATTCAGCCGTGACAGCACATAGGTATTAGTAGAAACCTGGCCATACCCTTCGCCGGGAATACGACGCCCGTTAAGCAAAACCAAAACATCATTTTTCCCGCTGCCTCTGATTCCCAAAGTGTGCCCTACACCCGCAGCTTCCGGTATTTCTATGTTAGTCGCCGTACGTAAGGCATCTATAACATTGGTTGCCCCAATATTCTGGATATCCTCTTTTGTTATAACTTCCACACTCTGAGGAACTTCTTTTCTGCTCAATTCTGTACGGGTAGCAGTTACCACATATTCATCTAAAGTAAATTTCTGTGGTTCTTCAGCATATACCGCTGTGCCCCCCAAAATGACATTTGTGCCAACAACTAATGTCATCAATATTTTCCTGTTGAAAAATTGTTTGTTTTTTATTTTCATCATAATATCCTTCCTCTGATCATTATTCTTTTTCTACTCTTGGAAAATAAATAATATATTCGCCGTCTTTTTTATCATCAGCATAGGTTTCCATATAGTTTTTAGATTCCGGCATGTCTTTAGGCGTAATTACACCTACTTTTAACGCCGGATTCAATGCTTCCAATTTTTCGACAGTTCCCAAAGGTCCGTCGGAATGAAAGCAGCCGTTGATATGAAAAATTACCTTATCCTGATTATCCTGCCAATAATAAAAAATACTTTCCGCCATCTTATCATCTTTTATGCACTGTGCGGCAAATACCTGATCTATCCGTTCCTGCGGAATTCGCATCGGTGTTTGCCCCTTAGTCATATAAGCAGCAAACTTCTCTTTATACTTTCCTGCAGGCGCATAGGTCCTGACCGGTAAATATTGCTTATCCAGCTCTGCTACTGCAGCTAAAGTTCCATCTTTCGCCAATTTTGCTGCTAAAAAACGTGGTATATTGCTGGCTAAGACTGGCAGCTTATGTGCTTTTGCAAATTCTACCAGCTGACGGTAATCTGTTTTATATCTTGGCCAGGGACGCGATTTTGCCAGAAATTCCTCCTCCGTAATTCTACCGGCTAAATACTCATTTAAAACGAACTGGTTATCTGCCTCAAACATTTCCAGTGACAAAACAAGCTTGTCACCATGAATGGCATACAGTTGCTGCAGCATTTCATATTCCAGCTCATGCAGTACATCCTGATCATGAAATTCACCAAAAAAAACTACATCATAATCAACAAAGTTTTCAGCCATTTCAGCAAGAGTAACGGCTTTTCTGTCTGCCGCAGAAATAATAACCGTATCTTTTACTGTTGGCAATGCGGCATGTGCTGATTCTGCCATACTCATAATGAGGCACATGCATAAAAATTTTAAAAACCGTTTCATTCGAACTCCCCCTAAAATTTCCTTATAATGAATACTAAAACAACAACAGCGTCAGCCTCCTTTTTATTATAAAAATATAGTATGGAATCTTTCAGGCCCATAACTTACCGGCATTTAGCCTGTCCAGAAAAATTTTTCTTACGCGCCAAGTTACCCTTAGCTAACCTTTTTGTTTTTAAGTATCCCCTCACGTATTATATCTAGAGGGGATACTTAAAGTTTCTATTATTAAGCTAAAGTCTGATAATATGCTTCGATAGTTTCCAGTAAGAAATCTGTCCCCTTTTCGCCAAGCAACGGCAAATGTGTCGCTATCTGGGCTCCGTCAATAAAAGGAGCACTTACTCTCAATACGACATTACTGCTATCACAAAGCTTGTGCGAAACATCGTCTGCCAGAACAAGTGTCTTCTGCAATTTTTTTAATATATCAATTTTTTCTTTTTCCACAGATATATATCGAATATCCAACTCAGGCTCAACGATACTTTTTAAAGAATGGCTGCAAAGTTTATACTTAACATCGATCCCTACAGACCGAAGAAAAGCACTCAACCCTTTAACCAGGTCATACTCGCCGATCACAGCTGCCTGAGGTGTTTTTTTTCTGCCCATCATCATAGCATACATTTTTAAAGACGCTGTATTCTGTGCTTTAAGACGTAATCTGGCGCACATTTTAACGTCAGGTAGCTGTCCCAGAATTTTACCGACTTCTTCTAACCATGCTAAAGTTGCTGCATAACCGTAAGGAGCACTGACAACAAATGGCATATCAAATTTATTTTTCAGCACTTCTGCTGCTGGTAAACCTTCCTGACGCATTACCAAATTTATTTCAGCTGTGCCGATATCACCGATTTCATCAACAGATGTTTCATAGCACAGGCAGGTATGCATTTCATAACCAAAGGCTTCACGCATCAAGTTCTGCAGTTCCCATACATCCGACGCGGCACGATAACTGCCCATTGACGCGCCAATGATATTAAATATTTTCTTTCTCTTTCTCTGTTCTTTACAAGAAAGATTATTGACCAGCAATTTATAAACTTCAGTCAGACCTATGCTGTAGTCGCCCCTAAATCCTCCCTGCTCAAATGCAACCAGCTTCGCCTGAACTTCTTTCTGCATATAATTGCAAACGCCTTTTATATCAGTACCAATAACTGCAGAAATAGAAGATGCCACGACAAAAATAACTTTTGGTTCATAGCTTTTATCCAATTCGACAATAGCTTCTTCCAAACGGGTAACATCGCCCATAACCACATCGTCTTCGTTCATATGTGTTGTAAACAGCCTCTGCTGCCAGTCTACTCCTAAAGCTCCATAAAAACCCATACTAAAATGGGTTGTCCCGGCCGGGCCATATTCAAGAATGATGCTGTCTTTTACGCTGAGCAGACTCCAAATGATACCCATTCTGTCTGATGGAACAGGCAAATATCTGCATAAACTCATAAGCACAGCTCCTTTCTATATTCTTTGGCTTCCCTAACAGACTTGACTAACTGCTGCAGTAAATATCCTGTAACTTCAAAACCCAGCATGCCACTCGCTCTGTCGCTGTGAACAATGGCAATACCTTTTTGACGCAGCCTGTTGCCAAACTCATGTCCCAAATATAAATAAGGAGACAATACATCATACACATATTGCAGCGGCGCGATATTAGCCGCTTTGCAAACATAAGGGTCTGTATACTGCAATATTTCTTTTGCATAAGGTTCATCTGCTTCTGTATATCTGTTGGTTTGAATCACCTGAGGCACCATTCCCAGGGAACTGAGAAAACAGTTCATTTCAAAAACTGCATACGGCGTATTCCCGTCCGGATGCTGATGCGGCTGTGCATATTGCTATGGCTGCCAGGAGAATGCAAATACGTTTCATT
>CAJLLL010000021.1 GCA_905207485.1 uncultured Phascolarctobacterium sp. | reverse complement strand
ATAAATCATAAGAGTCTTCCTTTCATACAGTATTTCTCAAGGCAGCCCCGGAGAACCCGAAGTTACCGATCTTACATTTGGATTATACCCAGATTTCACAGAAATGTCAAGAAATCCACAGGAAAATCGATCTGTGTTTTCCTGCGCTTCTTCCGTCATTCCGCCGGCCGCCGCAATGGCATCAACGGCACGGCTTCCCGTCGCAATTTCATGCAGACCCGGATTTAACACCGCACCGCTTACATAAACCGTTATTTTGGCATCTTCAATATTTTCCTGTATCTGCGTCTGCTGTTCTTCCATAAATGCGCTTTCCTCCCGCTGCTGCGGCCATAAACTTGCAAGCACGCAAAACAGTACAGCTACAGCAACGGCAATAATTTTTTTATTAAGCTGCGCCATTGGTTCAACTCCTTATAAAAAAATAAAACTCCCCGGATTGCTCCAAGGAGTTTTTTATTAAACCTATTACGGTTTTACAACGATATTGACCAGACGGCCCGGCACGCAGATAACTTTAACGATTTTTTCCGTATCTACCGTTTCTGCAACATGAGGTTCAGCAAGCGCCAGTTTTTCAAGTTCAGCTTTTCCTGCATCGGCAGGCACAACCAAACGGCCTTTAAGTTTGCCGTTAACCTGCAAAGCAATTTCAATGCTGTCAACTTTCATGGCTTCCGCATCAGCTTTAGGCCATTTTTCATTGTGAATGCTTCCTTCTTCGGAAATTACGCCGTGCCAGAGTTCTTCCGTAATATGCGGAACAAACGGAGACAGGAGTTTCAGCAAATTGGAAACAACTTCATAAATAAGACCTGCATGCGGAGTTTTAACTGCTTCTTTATAAGCATACAAAGCATTTACCAGTTCCATCATAGCACTGATAGCGGTATTGAAATTGAAGCGCTGTTCAATGTCATCCGTTACCTTTTTAATGCTGTTGTGCAGCACGCGGCGCAGATTTTTACCTGCTTCATCAAGTTCAGCAGTGTCATACTGCATAACTTTCTGAGCCAGAACATCCTGGTAATGGTAAACTATACGCCATACCCTGCCGAGGAAACGGAAAGAGCCTTCCACGCCCTGGTCGCTCCATTCCAGTTCTCTTTCAGGCGGTGCGGCAAACATAATAAACAGTCTTGCAGTATCGGCACCGTATTTACCGATGATTTCTTCCGGAGAAACTACGTTGCCGAGAGATTTACTCATCTTCGCACCGTCTTTAATTACCATGCCCTGAGTAAGCAGGTTAGTAAACGGTTCTTTGTAATCTACAAGGCCTGCATCATGCAGCACTTTCATAAAGAAACGGGAATATAATAAATGCAGGATTGCGTGTTCAATGCCGCCGATATACTGGTCAACAGGAGACCAGTAATTTACTTTAGCTTTGCCAAACGGCGCATCAGCATTTTTCGGGTCGGTATAACGCAGGTAGTACCAGGAAGAGCACAGGAAGGTATCCATGGTATCGGTTTCGCGTTTTGCAGGTTTGCCGCATTTCGGGCAAGTGCAGTTAACAAAACTTTCGGAAGTTGCCAGAGGCGATACAGCACCGGCATCAAACTTAACATCTTCCGGAAGCATTACCGGAAGCTGGTCTTCCGGCACAAGCACTTCGCCGCAGTCCGGGCAGTAAACGATAGGAATCGGAGCGCCCCAATAACGCTGGCGGCTGATTAACCAATCGCGCAGGCGATAATTTACGCGGCGCTGGCCAATGCCCATTGCTTCAATCTTGTCTTTAATTGCTTCCATGCCTTCATGCAGCTCCATGCCGCTGAATTCGCCGGAATTAACAAGCACGCCTTCTTTGGTTTCATAGGCGTCGGTCATATCTTCTAATTTAAGTTCTTTATCCTTGGGGTTAATTACAACAATTTTTTCAAGTCCGTATTTACCGGCAAACATCCAGTCGCGGGCATCATGCGTAGGTACGCCCATAACTGCGCCTGTGCCGTAATCGTAAAGTACATAGTTGGTAATCCAAATCTGCACTTTGCGTCCGGTAAGCGGATGGATGCAGTAGCATCCGGTGAACAGGCCTTCTTTTTCAGATTCACTGGAAGTACGTTCAATATCGGACTGGTTTCTTACGCGGCTGCAGAAAGCTCTGATTTCATCAGCCTTCGGGTTGTTTACGCACAGTTTTTCAACCAGCGGATGCTCTGCTGCAAGCACAACATAAGTAACGCCGTAAATCGTATCCGGACGGGTTGTATAAACAGGAATGCGTTCGCCGATTTCCGGAAAATCAAAGCTGAATTCCAAACCTTCGCTGCGGCCAATCCAGTTGCGCTGCATGGTTTTTACGCGTTCAGGCCAGCCTTCAAGAAGGTCAAGGTCTTTTAACAGTTCTTCTGCATAGTCGGTAATTTTAAAGAACCACTGTTCCAAATCTTTTTTTACAACTTCATGGTCGCAGCGCCAGCATTTGCCGTCAATAACCTGTTCGTTGGCAAGTACCGTGTTGCAGGTATTGCACCAGTTAACGGCAGATTTCTTTTTAACGGCCAGGCCGCGTTTATAAAACAGTTCAAAGAACCACTGAGTCCATTTATAATAATCGGGTTTGCAGGTAGTAACTTCACGGTCCCAATCGTAAGAAAGGCCAAGACGTTTCTGCTGGCGGGTCATGTTCTCGATGTTTTCCATCGTCCATTTTTTCGGCGGAATGCCATGTTTAATTGCCGCATTTTCAGCAGGCATGCCGAAAGAGTCCCAACCCATCGGATGCAGTACGTTATAACCGTTCATTGTACGGAAGCGCGCAACAACGTCGCCGATAGAATAATTGCGCACATGGCCCATGTGCAGGTTGCCGGAAGGATACGGGAACATTTCCAGCACATAGGATTTGGGACGGCTGCTGTCCATTTCAGTTTTAAAGGTTTTGTTTTCTTCCCAGTATTTTTGCCATTTGGCTTCAATATCATGGGGATTATACTTTTCTTGAATCATATTTTTCAACCTCACACAATAAAGCTTAAATTATAGATAATACCCTTAAAATTATATAGCTTACAGGATTTAAAGTCAATTATAAAAGCCTGTTGCTTACGCTAATATCGCCAAAGTGTAAAAAATATGATAAAATGGAAAAAAATTTTACTTAAGAAGGAAACAACATGAGTCTTTTTGCTATCGGCGACTTCCATTTATCCGGAGAACCGCCAGTTAAACCCATGGAGGTTTTCAGCCCGGCATGGGAAAACCATTTTGAAAAAATACGCCGCAACTGGCTTAATATGATTGCTCCCGATGATACCGTCATTATTTGCGGCGATACTTCGTGGGCAATGTCGCTTGAAAGCGCAATGCAGGATTTAAACCGCATTGCTGCATTGCCCGGACGCAAAATCATTCTGCGCGGCAACCACGATTACTGGTGGACTTCTTTAAAAAAAATGCAGCAGGCAACTAAAAATAATTTTATGTTTTTGCAAAACAATTTTTTTGCTTACAACGATATTGCAGTCTGCGGTTCGCGCGGGTGGATTTTGCCATCATCCGACAACTTTACCGATGATGACCGCCACATTTATGAGCGTGAAGGCATCCGGCTTGAAAATTCCCTTGCTGCCGCCAAAAACGCAGGTTTCTGCAAATTTATCGCCGCAATGCATTACCCGCCGCTTTATAAAGAGGAAGAAGTTACAGTTTTCACGGAACTTTTTGCCAAATACGGCGTAACGCACTGCGTTTTCGGACATATCCACGGGCAGGATGCCGCCAACGTATTTGAAGGCGAAACGCGCGGCGTTATTTATAAACTTGCCAGCTGTGATACGCAAAACTTTGTGCCGCAATTACTGCTGCCATAAAAAATTTTATAAAAAATCCGCATAGCCAGGCTGTGCGGATTTTTTATTGCTGCTGAGGCGCAGAGCAGTTATAAAAGGCTGCAAAACAGTTTCGTCACGCCGAAAAACTGCGCCTTCTTCCACAGTTAAATTCCCATCACATAAAGCAATGCCGCTGACCGATGCCCCGCTTTTAATGGTTATATCATATTTTGAAAGCAACAGCGTTTTGCCGAGTACTGCATTTTTACCAATTTCAATTTGCCCATCGCTGATAATAATGCAAAAATCAGGCATTTTAGTTCCATCAGCTACAAAAATACTCATTTTTGCAACAAGGCAGCCCTGCCCTTTAATGTTTTTGGAACTTGCGGCGATGTTTTTACTGTAATTGCCATCATCAAAATAAAGCGCACCGCTTAAACCAAGTTCTTCAAAACTTGTTTTGGAAGGAAAATCCAGTTCTTTAAACGGAGCAAACATTTCAATATCAAGGCTGTCCAAAATATCTCCCTGTTCCTGTATGTACGCCATACCTTCCGGCAAATTATCAGCACCGTTTAATTTTTTGCCTGCCGCCAATGTATAACTTCGGCCAAGGCGGATAACGTCCTGCGGCAAAACTATTTTAAGCTGTTCCAGAGCAAAACTCTGCCCACCGGCAGCAGCACTTATTACATAGCGGGTGATATTGCTGTTTGTTTCAGCAGTAATGTTCGCCGTTAAATCATAACCGCCCGGGTAGAGTTTATACGCAGGCAAATTTATGCCTGCCTCCGGCAACATAGTATTTTTAAAGTCTGATTTGGCAAGCGCCTGTACCGCAAACTGCAATTGCCGCCGCAAAAGCCGCTGCTGCACTTCTTCTGCTTCCTGCCGCGCCCAGTAGGCCGCTGCATGCAGACATGCCGCAACGCATAATACACCGGCCAGTATGGCAACGCCAATGCCGCCGCGTGCGTCTTTTAAAATTTTCTTAAAAACTGCCATTTGCCAAAACATATACTTCTGTAAATTTTTTGCTTCGCCCGGTAGCGTTATCCTTAATCTGCATAATAACTTTTATTTTATCTGCCGCTATTTGCTCGGCCTTTAAACTTTCAAGCGTAACTTCCGCCAGCGAAAGTGGATTAACGCCGCGCGAAGAATTATATTTAATTTCCCTCGCAAGCGTGCCGCTGCTGCGGTAAAAAGTTACCTGCCTGTTGCCGCGCGTTTCAGAGCAAATGATTTTATCATTGCTTCCGGAAGTTATTTTTATGCCAGATGTATTCAACAGCATTTCCTGCTCAATAAAACCCTGGCTATAGCGTGCGGCACGGTACAAAAGCAAATCACTCTGCAAATTCCGCCATGAACGCGCAAACCCGTCCAAGCCATTATACATAACTGCAGCGGAAATAAAAGTTACGGCAAGGGCAATGCAGGTTTCAGCAAGCAAATAACCCTTATTGTTCACTTATCGTCACCACGCCTGCCGCAATCTCTCCCGCCGCATTTTTTACTGTTACATAGCAAAACGGCACGGATATGCCGCTGCAATAAAACTCCTGCCGCTCAATGATAAGCCCCATTTCAGCAAGTTCATTATCATCATAAGCACCGGCGGCCGCATTAAACGCTGCAAGCTGTTCATTGCACTTAATAAGCAGTTTTACTCCGCTGCCATACGCAGCCACTGCGCTTGCACATACTATAGCGGCAGCGGCAAGACACACCATAACTTCCGTCAGCAAATAACCTTTGCCGCCCTTCATTTAAACACAACCCTTCCGGTAACAGGCTGTACCTGCAGCCAATAGCTGATGTTTTTATCATGGCGGCATTTTATTATATAATTAACCGTCTGCGATGGCGCTCCCTCCTGCGAAAACTGCAAAGCGTTAAAATGCTGGTTAAAATATAAGCCGCTGCTCTCGTTGAACTTTCTTGCAAGAAAAATATCTTTGCCGTGATAAATACGATACCCGCCTTTATCCGTATCCATTTCCAAACGGCTTCTGCCGGATGTATCATAAAAACAATACTGCTGCAATGAGGCAATATCACCTGCCATTTGCCCTGCCGC
Organism: uncultured Phascolarctobacterium sp.; assembly: GCA_905207485.1. Classification (GTDB taxonomy): domain Bacteria; phylum Bacillota; class Negativicutes; order Acidaminococcales; family Acidaminococcaceae; genus Fusicatenibacter_A. The sequence goes on along the minus strand of CAJLLL010000021.1, from coordinate 26,744 downwards.
CTGTTGAGCCTGCATTCTGTACAGATAACCGGACAGTTTGCTGTATGCAGGCGCTAAAAAAGCAGCAGCCAATACAACAAGCCCTGCTGCTGCCAAAACTTCAAGCAGCCCAAAACCTTTATTCTTCAGCCGCACTACTGCCATCAGAAGTTATTACTTCACCGGCTGCATTTTTACCGGTAAGCGTATAAGTTACACCGGTAGAAGTATAGCTTAATTCATCGCCAAGCGCATCTTTTAAATCTTTTCCCGGTGCAATATACTCATCGTCCAGTGCTTTTAAATCGGTAGGATACGTTCCGTTATCCATTTTGTACAACACTATGGCATTATCAATTGTTGCCAAATCACTCTTTAGCTTGGCATTTTTAGCACGGTCGGCAGCACTGTCCAGCGAAGGCAGCAGCATAGCGCCCAAAATACCAAGCAAAGCCACCACTGCCAAAACTTCAAGCAAAGTAAAACCGGCATTGCTTTTTAACTTTTTAAACAAAATACAACCTCCAAATCAATAATCAGGCAAACTGCCTGACAGGGAAAACATAGGTGCAGCCACACCGATAATAATTGCTGATACAAATCCTGCTACAAGCAAAAGCAGCAAAGGCTCCATTACAACTTTTAATTTTTTCAGCGTATCATCAAAACGTATTTGCAAAAGTTCGGAAGCACGCGCCAGCATCTCAGGCAGCCGACCTGTTTCCGCGCCTACGCCGATAAATTCCACGCTTAACCCGCTGAACAGGCCGTTGGCATTAACAGCTGCCTCTGCCGGATCCATGCCGCGCAGCACATCATTGGCAAAATTTTCCGCCTGCCGCATAAGCACAGCATCCCCCAATGCATTTCCTGCAATCTGCGCTGCCTGCGGCAAAGCTATGCCTCCGTGTAATAATAAAGCCAGCACTTTGTTAAAACGTATTTCGAGATACGTTTGCTTCTGAGCTTTTAAAAACGGCACACAAAACAGCAGCTGTACAAATTTTCCGCGTTGCTGCCACACGAACAACACAGCAGCAAAAAACGCACATAAAAACACCGGCATATTTTCCGCCACAGCCGCCTGTAAAGCAAACAATAAGTTTAAATAAGGCGGCACTTCAGCATTCATAGAAGCATACAAACCGGCAAACAGCGGCAGAACTTTTACAATAAACATCAGTGCTACAACTAACGAAACAGTTAAAAGAAAGAGCGGATACAAAGATATATTTTTTATGTACCGTTTCATTTGTGCCTGCAGCTGATAATATTGTGCAAGTTCTTCAAGCATTTCACACAAAATGCCGCCTGCTTCTCCTGCCGATATTACCGCCTCAGCCAGGCTGCCCCACGCATCCCTGCTATTTTTTACACAAGCGGCAAGGCTTTCGCCGTTTTCCAGCCCGCGTTGCATTGCTGTACATAAGCGTGCGGTTTTAAGCGGCAAACGTTCCTCCAAAACCTGTAACGCTTTTAATACAGGCAGCCCGCTTGCAAGCATCAGCGCAAGCTGACCGAAAAACACCGCTTTTTCTTCATCAGAAAGCCGCTCCTTTGGCTGCGCCAGAAAATTTTTAGCATTAATGCCGGTGTTTATGCGCTGCAAAAAAGTTAAGTAACCATAATTGCTGCGCACAAAAGCCGCTGCTTCGCTTTTACTGGCGGCAGCATATATGCCGCTGAAACATTGCCCGGAATCATTTACAGCCTTCCATTTGTATTGCTGCACCAACCGTCCCCCTTTCCAAAGCTTTCATATTCTCTTTTTTCATTCTGCTTCCCACAAATTTGTTTTAATTTTGTAAACTATTTGTGAATTTCATGCTATCTGCTTTTTATAAAATAAACATAAATAATAAAACACTCCGAAACAGCATTGTGCTTTAACGGAGTGTTTTTTATGAGCTTGTTTTGTTTAATTATAACTTAAAGTATCAGCCCAAATTACAATTATAAAAATCATAACGACTTTTAATCTGTACCCGGCAAAATAAAAATTTTTATTCAACAAGCAGCAAACCAAAATGGTTCTGCACTTCATTCTCATCTCGCAGCGTATGAATTTCAAGCCCATTAGCACGAACGGTAGCAAAAACATCTATGCCGCAGGCTTCCATGGCAGGAACCGTTTTTCCCGGAAAATTACAGTATTCGGGATTGCATTTTAAACAATGCTTGCAAGGGCCGCTGCCAAAAGCAATAACTTTATAATAATCATCAATAAACATTTCTCTCGCCACTTTTACGGCAAGCGGAGTAACAATGCTCATATCATGGCAGCGGAACAAAAGCCCGTAGCTGTAACAATCTATCATTTCCTGAGTTTCTTTCCATGTAGGGCAATTGGGAGGGCAGCAGTGGCTTTTTCCATAAGTATCACAGCCATATTTGCAGCGGTAAACAGTCCATGCTGCCGTCTTAATTGTTTCGGCTTTAATTTTTATTGCCAAATCGGCGCCGCCTGCTTTTAAAAGCTCAATATATTTTTCCATAACTGCATTCCCCCAAAAAGTTAATTTTTTTATATTTTAACACAGGCTGATATTTCTTGAAAAATAAAAAATCCTGCACCAAATTTTCATTGGTACAGGATTTTACTGCATATATTAAATTTCAGTCAACTTTACATACCTTTGTTATATTTAAAGCTGTCGAGCGTTGCTTCAATCTTTTTCGCCAGACTCTCCGGAAGCCCTTCAATATTAACATTGAGGAAGCCGCGGACAATAGTTGCCGTTGCATCGTCCTCGCTCATGCCGCGTGCCATAAGGTATTCAATTTCTTCCGGGTTAATGCGCCCTACGGCAGCTTCGTGGCTCATTTCAGCATTGCCGGTCTGCGCGTCAAGTTCAGGAATGGCATAAATATAACCCTTGTTGCTCAGCATAAGGCCATCGCATTCAAGATGCGCACGCACGCCTTCCACCTTGCCAATCATACAGCCGCGGTTAATAACTTCGCCGCCGGTAGAAATAGTACGGGTAATGGATTCTGCCTTGCAGCCTTCTGCGTTCAGCACAACTCTGCCGCCAATATCAAGGTGCGAGCCTTCCGGTGCTACCAGAATGGAGTTTAGTCGTGCCACAGCGTCTTTGCCGTTTAAATGCACAGTAGGATACATCTGCACGTCTTTGGCTTTTTCAATGGAAACATAGTTGGAAATATACTGTCCGCCTCCTTCAACCATGGCCACAGTACGCGGGCGCACAATTACGTTTTCGCCCCAGCTGTGAATCATGGTAAAGCTCAGTTTGGCATTTTTGCCGATATACATTTCGCTGATGCCGATATGCATGCCGTTTTCAACTTCATGTGCGGAAGTACAGCCGGAAATAATACTCAGTTCCGCGCCGTCTTCAATAATAATTATATTATGCACATGCTGAAGCTGCTGGTCATGGCTGATGCACATGCATGCCTGCAAAGGCACAGCTATTTTTTCGCCTGCGCGCACGCGGATAAAGTAGCCCTGTTCTTTCTCCAGAGCAGTTTTGGCAGTATATTTATCCGTATCCGGCTGTACAGCCTTCCACCAGTATTTTTTTACCAGTTCCGGATATTTTTCGGCTGCTTTGCCGGTGCTCATCAGTTCAAGCGGAGTCTGTTTTTTTACTTTTATCTCAACTGCATTGTTATCAAGCTGCACAAAAGATGCGCTGCGGTTTTCTTCTTCCGCAGTGCCGGTTTCGATACCGACATATTCCAAACGGTCGCGCGTTGCCTGCGAAAGTTCATCCACGCTGTTTACACGCGCTTCGTTATTATCATCATAAGCGTTTAAATCTATATCATTGCCATAAAGGGCTTTTTTATCAAGTGCTGCCGTAAGTTTTTCGTTATTCATTATTTATTCACCTCGCATTTGCCGCGTCTTACGCAAGTTTCGTAGCCTGCCTGACCGATGCAGTTCAAAACATCCAACGGGTCGCCGCAGGCACAAGTCATCTGTCCTTCATAAAGTATATGAGCGTGGCTTGCCGGAACATATTTTAAAATATGCCCGGAATGGGTAATAATAAGGCCGCTGCGTTTGCTGTCAAGCGGGTTATGTTCCATACCATGGTTTTTAATGCAGCACTGCCTGTCGCAGCCTACACCGCCGCAAGGTTCCGTATGCAGAATATAGTTTACAGCCTTGCCGACAAGGGCGATATTTTCCAAATCGACGCCGCTTTCCGGTTCGTCCAATAAAAGCAGGTCAGGGCTTTGCGCCATAAGCTGCAAAAGTTCACAGCGTTTCAATTCGCCGCCGCTGAAACCATCGTTTACGCTGCGGTCAAGGAACGTATCCATGCCCATCCACTTTGCCATAGTTTCTGTTTCTTCCGGCGTTGCGCCGCAAATTTCAACCATTTTGCGCAGGGAAAGTCCGCGAATCGTCGGCGGGCGCTGAATCATTACGCCAACACCGAGCCTTGCTCTTTCATCACAGCTCATATCAGTAATGTCCTGCCCTTTAAAATAGATTTTGCCTTCTAAAATTTCGTAACGGTCAAATCCCATAATTGCACCGATAAGCGTTGATTTGCCGGTACCGTTAGGGCCGAAAAGCACATGCACCTCGCCCGGTTTAATATGCAGATTAATATCGTTAAGTATTTTGCGTCCGCGTACTGCTACGGACAAATGCTCTATTTTTAACACTTCATTTACCTTCTTTCTTAAGGATTTGCATTGACTGCGTTACCATTATAACATAGGTGCGCCGTTAATTCCATACTTTTTTTGTAGGAATTTGCAGATAGCCTTTTATTTTTACTTGTGCTACAATAATAACAACGCTTTTTATTACTAGCAGGAGGTCATCATGCATCAGTATCTTTTTTATATTGGCGATTTTCCAATCCGCATGTACGGCTTGGTTTTATGTATGAGTATTTTTTTAGCAACCGGCGTTGCCTATTTTCTGGCAAAACAGGACGGCCGCTGGCACGAACATGTTGTTGATATTGGTATTTACGGCGGTTTTGCCGGGCTTATCGGCGCACGCCTCTGGGATGTATTCTTTTTTGACTGGGATTATTACCAGCACCACCTTTTGGAAATTCCCTTTGTATGGCAGGGCGGCATGGCAGTGCAGGGCGGCGTTATTGCAGGTGTTTTAACGGGCATTTGGTACTGCAAACGCCACAACATAGACTGGGTTGCCTTTGCCGATATTGTAACGCCTTCCATTCTCATAGGGCAAGCAGTTGGGCGTATGGCAAATCTCCTAAACGGCGATGCGTTCGGCACGCCGACAGGCGGCAATTTCGGCATTCTCTACCCAGTCGGCACGCTGGCACACAAAACCTATGGCGACCAGCCATTATGGCCTGCCGAAATTTGGGAGGGACAGCTTGACGTTGTTATTTTTGCGCTGCTGTTAATTTTCCGTGCTTGCGGGCACGCCCGCGGTCAGGTAATGTGCCTGTACGTCATGCTTTATTCCGTTGTGCGCTTCGGTTTAGAAATGCTGCGCGGCGATTATGTTGAACCTTTTATGTTTGGTTTAAAATCGGCGCAGGCAACAAGCCTGATATTCTTTTTAATCGCGCTTGCCGCCTTTATTTACTGTGGAGTAAAAGATAAAAAAGCCAAAGCCGCAGCCAAAACTCTCAAAAATAAAAAATAACAATGACATTAATTTTATCCTGAACAGCAAATATTTATTTAGTGGTAGTTTTTTCACAAACTGTTCAAAATCAGTCTATTTGTTTGTCACAATTTATGTGTATAATAAAAGCATAGCAAGTGAAAACTTGCTAAAACCCTTCCCATCAAATTCATCATAAACAGCTTTCCTAGAGAATGGCGCTTGCACTAATCCCCTGCAAGCGCTGTTTCTCTTTATACGCGCAATTACCGGCATATACCGGTAATTTTTGTTTTATAATCTGTTTATGTAATTTATAATATAACTAACACAAATTACAAGATGGTAAAATCATGCCTGTTAATGAAATTCTGCAAAAAGCAACCAGCGAATTGCAGCAACTGCCTCTTGTTAAAGCCGTTGTACTCGGCGGTTCACGTGCTATCGCTACGGCAACCGATAATTCTGATATTGACATTGGCATTTATTATGACAGTATTGACTATAATATGCTTAATAACGCCGCCGCACGCCTTGATGATGAGCACCGCAGAAACCTTATCTGCCATGAAGGCAAATGGGTTAACTGCGGAGGCTGGCTGGTAATCGACGGCATATATGTTGATTTAATTATGCGTGACTACAATAAAGTTAAGAGCATCATCCAAAGTTCCGAAAGAGGCTGTTTTTCAGTAAATTATCAGCCTGGGCACCCTCATGCTTTTTTAGATATCATGTACCGCAGTGAACTGGCATCATGCCGGATACTTTACAAGTCAGACAGTGAATTTATTAAAACAAAACAGCAGACAGAACAATATACGCCTGCTTTGCAAAAATCTTTAATGGGTTTCTTTTTATTCGGTGTACGATGAAGCCTCAAACTTATGCACATCCATAAAATAAAAACCTGCGTTTTAAACGCAGGTTTTTATTTTATTGTTACTTAATTATCTGCCAAGGCGGCTTTTAAAATCATTATAATTAAATTTTTTAATCAATTCAAGCTGCCCTGCTTCTGTATATGCGTAAATGGCAGGTAAAGGCATGCCGTTAAAGGTATTGTTTTTGCAGGTAGTGTAAATTGCCATATCACCAAACAGCAGCATATCGCCTTCGGCAAGCTGCGTGTCAAAACTGTAATCACCTATAACATCTCCGGCAAGGCAGGTTTGGCTGCCCAAGCGGAAAGTACAACTTTTTTCTCCGGCATCACCGGCGCCATATAACGGCGGACGGTACGGCATTTCCAGAACATCCGGCATATGGCAGGCAGCACTGGTATCAAGTATCGCTATATTTGTGCTGCCGTTTTTTATCACATCAAGCACGCGCGTTGCCAAATAACCTGCATTTAAGGCACAGGCTTCGCCCGGCTCAAGATACACAGTTACGCCCCATTTTTGCTGCGCATAATTAATGCAGCTTTCCAACAGGCTGATATTGTAGCCGGGACGGGTAATATGATGACCGCCGCCGAAATTAAGCCATTTCATTTTGGGCAGTACATCACCAAAACGCTCTTCAACGGCTTTTAAGGTTATTTCTAAATCATCGGCATCCTGCTCGCACAAAGTATGAAAATGCAGTCCGCCCAGCATTTCCACAAGCTCCGTTGTCATTTCACTATCCCACTGCGCGTGCGTTGTGCCCATGCGGCTGCCCGGAGAACAGGGGTCATAAATAGCATGGCCTTCCTGTGTGGAACACTCCGGATTAATGCGCAGCCCTACACTTTTGCCCGCTTTTTTGGCAGCAGGTGCAAAACGTGCCAGCTGCCGTGGTGAATTGAACACAATATGCCCTGCATATTTTAAAAGTTCATCAAATTCATCTTTGCGGTAAGCAGCGCAGAATACATGCACTTCTTTGCCCGGCATTTCTTCTGCGCCAAGGCGGGCTTCATATAAACCGCTGGCTTCTGTACCGGCAAGATATGGCGCCAGCACGGGGTATAGATTGTAGTTGCTGAACGCTTTTTGCGCCAGCAGAATTTTACAGCCGGTGCGCTCTGCCACGCCTGACAGAATTTCGCCATTATGCTTTAACGCAGCTTCATCTAAAATATAGCAGGGTGTAGGCAGGCTGCCAAAAACATTCTGCGGAAGCTGTCCGTGCAAACCGGCAAAAGGAGACCGGTTATCAATACGCTGCTCCATCAGTCTACCAGCACCGGTGCATAGCTTTCGCTTCTGGGCAGGCCATATTTATCAAGAGCCTCCAGGAACGGATCCGGGTCAAATTCTTCTACGGTATAAACGCCGGGTTTATTCCATTTGCCGGTCAGCAGCATCATTGCGCCGCACATTGCCGGTACGCCGGTGGTATAGCTTACGGCCTGGCTGCCAACTTCCTTGTAGCATTCTTCATGGTCGCAGACGTTATAAATATAGTAGGTTTTGTCTTTGCCGTCTTTTTTGCCGGTAAAAATACAGCCGATGTTCGTTTTGCCTTTAGTACGCGGGCCAAGGCTTGCCGGGTCGGGCAGCAGCGCTTTCAGGAATTTAATCGGCACAATTTCATGCCCTTCAAACATTACTGGAGTTGTAGAAAGCATGCCCACATTTTCAAGGCAGCGCATATGGTCAAGATAGCTCTGGCCGAAAGTCATGAAGAAACGGATACGTTTTACTTCGGGAATGTTCAGCGCCAGGCTCTCAATTTCTTCGTGATGCAGAAGATACATATCTTTATGTCCAACCTGGTCAAAATCATACTCACGTTTAATACTCATGGCAGGAATTTCTACCCATTTGCCGTTTTCCCAATAGCTGCCAGGGGCAGATACTTCGCGCAGGTTAACTTCCGGATTGAAGTTGGTGGCAAAAGCATAGCCATGGTCGCCGCCGTTGCAATCCAGAATATCGATAGTATCAATGGTATCAAATTCGTGTTTTTTGGCATACGCGCAGTAAGCCTGGGTTACGCCGGGGTCAAAGCCGCAGCCAAGCAGTGCGGTAAGACCTGCTTCTTCAAATTTTTTGCGGTATGCCCACTGCCAGCTGTAGTCAAAATATGCGCTGAAGCCAGCTTCTTTGCAGCGTTTTTCATAAACTGCACGCCATTCGGTGTCGTCGGTATTTTCCGGTTCGTAGTTAGCGGTATCCATGTAATTTACGCCACAGGCAAGGCAGGCATCCATTATGGTTAAATCCTGATACGGCAGGGCAATGTTCATTACAAGGTCGGGCTTGTATTCGTTAATCAGTGCTTTAAGCTGTTCAACATCGTCAGCATCAATCTGTGCAGTAGTAATTTTGGTTGCAGTTTTGCCTTTCAGCTCTTCTGCAAGTTTATCGCATTTTGCTTTGGTACGGCTGGCAATGCACAGCTCCGTAAATACTTCGCTAACCTGGCAGCATTTGTGGATAGCAACGGTAGCAACGCCGCCGCAGCCGATAACAAGAACTTTACTCATTTTACCACTCTCCTTTAAATTTTATTTATGCAATGCTAAAATCAATTCTCTTAAAACTTTGCAGGCCGTCGCCGTCGATACGCCGCTGGCATCAAGCATCGGCGCCAGTTCATTCACATCTGCGCCGATTACGTTTGCCGTGCACACGCAGCGCAATGCATCTAAAAGCTGCATAAAACTCACGCCGCCTGCTTCCGGCGTTCCGGTGCCTGCAAATACGGAAGGATCAAGGCAATCCAAATCTATCGTAAAATATATGGGCGTGCCCTCAGCTTTAAGCTGCGCCACCGTTTCTTGCAACCCATCAAAATTAAACTTCTGCATAAAAGTATGTTCTCTGGCAAAAGCAAATTCATCGCGCTCACCGCTGCGGATGCAGAACTGATGAATTTTACCATCGCCAACCAGTTCATGGCAGCGGCGGATAACGCAGGCATGGCTTAACTTAGCGCCAAGGTAATCGTCACGCAAATCTGCGTGCGCATCAAAATGAATGATATGCAAATCAGGATATTTTTTTACTGCAGCACGCACAGCACCCAAAGTCACAAGATGCTCACCGCCCAAAAGCAGCGGCAGTTTTCCGTCAGCCAAAATCTCATCCGCACGGGCTTCAATATCTGCCAGAGCAGCTTCCGAACTGCCGAAGCATAATTCCATATCGCCGCTGTCAAAAACCTTGCAGTCCGTTAAATCGGCGTCCTGATACGGGCTGTAGGTTTCAAGCCCAAAACTTTCGTGGCGCATTGCCGCCGGGCCAAAACGCGCACCCGGGCGGAAACTGGTGGTAGAATCAAACGGCGCTCCGTACAGCACAATGCCAGCTTCGTCATAACTGCTGTCGCAGCCGATAAATGTTTCCACATTAGGCTTCATTGTCAGTCCTCCACTTCCTCAAGCATTTCTTCCAAAAAGGCGGGCAGGTAAAACGCGCCTTTATGCAGTCTTGTAGTGTAATAACGGGTATGCATATTAAGCGCATCCCAGGCTGCGCTGTCCAAATCATCCAGCGGATGGTATTTTTTGCTGGCAAAGCCAAACAGCCAGTAACCTGCGGCATAAGTGGGAATATGCGCCTGATACACCCTGCTGATAGGGAAGGTATTTACAATACGTTTATGGCTGCGCTGCATAGCGGCAGCATCCTCAGCGTAAAACGGACTGCCTTGCTGGTTAACCATAATGCCGTCCTCACGCAGGGCATTATAGCAGCTTCCGTAAAACTCTCGTGTAAACAAGCCTTCCGATGGGCCGAACGGGTCGGTTGAATCAACGATAATCAAATCGTATTCTTCTTCGCAGCGGCGGATAAATTTCAGCGCATTGCCAAAATAAATATGCACGCGGCGGTCATCCATGCGGCAGGCATTGCTCGGCAGATAAGTACGGCAGGCTTCAATAACCTGCGGGTCCATTTCCACAAGGTCAATGCGGCGTACCCGGTCATAACGGGTCAGTTCACGCACTACGCCGCCGTCGCCAGCACCAATAACCAAAATATCCTTAATACCCTGATGCACCGCCATAGGCACATGGGTAATCATCTCATCGTAAATAAATTCGTCCCGTTCTGTCAGCATTACATTGCCGTCAAGAGTCAGCACGCGCCCAAACTCCGGAGTTTCAAAAATATCAATGCGCTGAAACTCGCTCTGTTTGGAATACAAATGCCTATTAACCCTGATGCTGTGCTTTACGTCCGGGGTATGAAATTCACTGAACCACATTTCCATTTTTACTCACCCTCTCATGCCAGCACATTAATATGTTGTAAATCCGGGTCTTCCGAACCCGTCATGCTGCACCCTTTTTCCTTTGCATAGCGGATATGCTCCAAAATTTCACCAGTAATACGCTCGCCAGGAGCCAGAATAGGTATGCCGGGCGGATAACACATTACAAACTCACTGCATACACGCCCTTCGCTCTCAGCAAGAGGCAGGCTGATTTTATCGGCATAAAACGCTTCCTGCGGGCTTGTTACAACTTCCGGCTCAATATATTCCTGCGTCAGCATGCCGGTGCCGTCCTTCTGATAACGTCGGCGTATTTCCGCCAGAGCGCTTACAAGACGCTCCAGTTCCTGCGGCCTGTCGCCCATGGAAAGATATGCAAGAATATTGCCGATATCGCCAAACTCAATCTGTATATCATACTCATCGCGCAGAATATCGTATACTTCAATGCCTGCCAGTCCGATATCCAATGTATGCACGCTTAATTTGGTAGTATCAAAATCAAAAATAGAATTGCCGTTAAGCAGTTCCCTGCCGAAGGCATAATAGCCGCCAACGGCGTTAATCTCGCGCCGTGCGTATTCTGCCATATCAGAAACCTGATGGAACACTTCGTTGCCGCGCAAAGCAAGATTGCGGCGGCTTATATCTAGGCTTGACATTAAAAGATAACTGCCCGATGTGGTCTGCGTAAGGTTTATAATTTGCCGTACATAACCTGCATGCACATTGGGACCGGTTAACAAAAGGCTGGACTGCGTAAGGCTGCCGCCGCTTTTGTGCATGGATACCGATGCCATGTCCGCACCGGCTTCCATTGCCGATACCGGCAGGCCGCTGCCAAAATAAAAATGCGTGCCGTGCGCTTCATCAACCAGGCAGCGCATGCCTGCTGCGTGCGCCATTTTAACTATTGCGCGCAAATCGCTGCAAATGCCATAATAAGTTGGGTTATTTACAAGCACCGCCACAGCTTTCGGGTGTTCAGCAATAGCACGCTCAACCTGTTCGCGCTTCATTCCGAGCGAAATGCCGAGCCTGCTGTCCACCTCAGGGTTAACATACACCGGTACCGCACCGCAGAGCACAAGCGCGTTAATTACGCTTTTATGCACGTTGCGCGGCAAAATAATTTCATCCCCACGTTTACAGGACGACAGCACCATGCACTGCACCGAGCTGGTAGTCCCGCCAACCATTAAAAAGGCATGCGCCGCGCCAAAAGCATCGGCAGCCAGTTCTTCCGCTTCACGGATTACAGAAACCGGATGGCATAAATTATCAAGCGGCTTCATGCTGTTAACATCCACGCCAACACACGCTTGTCCCAAAAATGCCGTCAATTCCGGATTGCCGCGTCCGCGTTTATGCCCCGGCACATCAAATGGCACAACCCTCATACGGCGGAAGTTCTCCAACGCTTCATAAATCGGCGCGCGGGTCTGGTCCAAACTGGTACGGTTAAGTTTTAACATTCTTTACCCTCCCAAAAGCTACACAAAACAAAAAACGCAAGCCATGCTTAATGCACAACTTGCGTTATAAGCCAAACAGCCTTCTTCGCCCATAAATAAAAGGGCAGAAAAAGGTTTTATATGCTTTCGGAATGAGTCAGAGTCTATATAGCAATTATACTTTTACTACTCGTATTGACCGTTTCACAAGTTTGCGCACTGGCGCATTTCAGTTAAGGGTAACCAACTTATAAAATTTGAGCTTTTAACTCAATCAATAGGACTGCCAAAGCAGTCAAGCGGCAGTGGACCCGGCTGTCCGTATGGCCTTAACTCCGCAAAAGGAGTGGTCCGTAATAATCGCTTTGAAAAGACTCTTTTAACTTTCCTTTCAAATTGTAAGAATTGTAGCATATTAATATTAAGTTGTCAATCACCGCAGTTAAAATAATATATATCGCAGTTAAAACTTATCTGTAACGCTGCATGGGCTTTAAAAATTCTGCCTGCTGTCCTTTGGCGTTTTTCATCATTACGTTAACCGCCCAAATACTGTTGCCGGCATCATCTTCAGTTCGCGTTGCCTGCACAAGCGGTTTGGCAGCAAATTTAAACAAATCTTCAAGTTCTAAAAGAAGCGTAAAATCTTCCCGCTTCCATGCCGTCATCAAAACATCATCAAACAGCACCGTTGCCATTACTATTTCATCCATGCACCAGCATTCCATTTTATATGGTCTGCCATCGCAGAAAACTCCTTTGGCAAAACCCAAATCAAGCACGCCGTCATCATCCGGCTCCTGAGCCGATACAATATATTCACTGCGGTCCGGTTCAATAAATTTCATGTATAAGTTTCACTCTCCGTTATTTATATTGGCTGATAATTTTTTTGCAGTATTTAACAAATTCCTTGCGTTTATCGGCAGGAGCATTAAGCCTTACACCGCTGCCCCATTTTACAAGCTGCAAATAAAAATCTTCACCGCACACAGCCTGCGCTCCAATCACAATATTATTGCTCTTTGTTGTTCTTATAACCTGAGCCGTTGTCCCAAGATAGGCCATGATAGCTTCCTGTAAATCAGGCGTGCATTTAAGTTCTACTGCTTCACTACCCTCCATGCTGACAGGTTCGGCAGAAGCGGCTTCTTCTGTTTTTAAAGCAGCGGCAGCTTTTGCTTTTTTAGGCACTGCCGCAAGCTGTTCTTTAACGGCTTCTGCTTCATATCTGCTTAAAAGCGAACATAAAGCAGCAATAATACCGTCCGCTCCGGCAATTCCGTTTTCTTTTAAAGCCCTGCCTGCTTTTAAAACATCCTTGGCATCAAGCGTGCGGCTGACAAGTTTATAACTGTTGGCACGTCCGCGGATTGTTTCAATTTCCATGCCTATACCGCGCAGCACTTCAATATCATCATACAGGCTTTTGCGTTCGGCCGCAATACCGGCAGACGCAAGTTTTTCCGCAAGTTCTGCAATGGTAATGCCGTGTTCAGCATCTGTTTCTTCCATTAAAAATTTTTGTAAATATAATAATTTTGCTTTTTGGTTGCTTTGTTTTGCCATGTTCAGCACCTGCCAATGCAATATTGTATAATTATTTATTTAAACAAAAGTTTAATATTACCTGCAAAGCTGATAAAATTTTACACCGGCATTTATTTTAGCGCATAAAAACAGCCCAACCGCCATAGGCTGATTGGGCTGCCGAGTTTTTATTTTACTTTCGCACCTGGTTTAATAACGGCTACCAGTGCATAAGCAATAATGCACACCAGCCATTCCATGTAAATAATGTTGGGCACAACGCGCACTGCCGGCACAAGCTGCCACAAAACAAGCATTACAAAGCCTGCAAGCAATGTCCAAAAGCCTGCTTCTTTGCAGCTGTATTTTGGAAAGAACAGCGCTACAATAACAATAACGCTAAATGCCGCCGTCAGGCTTAAACCAATCATAATCGTGCCTAAAATGCTTGATACCGTCATGGCAAGCCCCAAAGTCATAATGCCGCTTACCATTACGCACAGACGCGTCATTAAAATCTGTTTGGAACCGTCTGCCTGCGGATTGATAAAACGTTTGTAAATATCATTGCTGAAAAGCGTACCGGCAGATAACAGCAAATTGCAGGCGGTAGAAACATCCGCTGCCCACAAAGCCGCAAGCGTAACGCCTGCCAGAATCGGCTGCAAACTTACAATTACTTCGGGCAAAGCAAGGGCAGCCTGCGCATCCGGATACATTGCTTTGGCGCAAATGCCGAGGAACGCAGCCAAAACGCCGACAGGAAGCATCACAATGCCGCCCCACACAAACCCTTTTTTAGCGGTTGCCGCATCTTTGGCGCCGAGCGAAATCTGCAAAATGCTCTGTAAAGAAAGATTAACGGTAATAAGCGTTACAACCCAGCTTGTAATCGTCATCATGCCGACGCCTTCCGTAAAGCTGAACCATGGCACACCGGCAGGCAGCGATGCTGCAAGGCCATCCATTCCGCCGACACGGTAAAACTGAACCACGGTAGCAATTAAAATGCCCACATATATCAGTACAATATTCAGCACGTTGGAAAGCGATGCTGACCACATGCCGCCGATAAAAGTAATGCCGATAAAAACAATGGCGCTTACAATCATGCCTGTCTGAAAGTCAAATACATCAGGCATAATAGCGTGCAGAATACTGCCGCCGGCGATATACTGCAAGGAAATAATAACAAGCTGAATGACAATCTGGCAGAAAACGCCAAGCACTACGGCTTTCATATCATGATGTCGTTCAATAAGTTCAGAAATTGTGGTAATATTCTGCTCGCGGTATTTTTTTGCCATGAACAGCCCCATTACAATAGCGCCCAAGGCCCAGGCAATTGTATACCATCCGGCAGAAAGCCCTACGCGGAACGCATGTTCCGATACGCCTATGGTTGATGCGCCGCCAACGGCAAGGCCGATAATGGTAACGGCAATCAGCGGAGTTGAAAGCTTTCTCCCCGCAAGAGCGTAATTTTCCGCTTCGCCTTCGCTGCGTTTTTTGGCGTACCAGCTAATGGCAAATAACGCCAAAATATACAATAATAAAATAGCTAATGAAACCGACATAACATCCTCCCCTTATTTGGCACTTTCCTAAAATACAACAGTAATTTTATTTTATGAAAATAAAATGCCAAAGTCAATAGAGCGCGCAATAATATGTACAAAGCGCTAATTAAAAAACACAAAAAAGTATTATTGCTATCTGCTTTCGCGTTTTGTTATTGCCATGACAGAAGCGCAAAAAAAATTAAAAATTTTTTAAATTGGTGTTGACATTAACGCAAATAAACAGTATAATATTTTTCGTCAGCAGCGAGAGTGCTGAAACGTGACTCCGTAGCTCAGTTGGATAGAGCGTTTGACTACGAATCAAAAGGTCGCAGGTTCGAATCCTGCCGGGGCCACCAAATAAAAAATTACACCGTAGCAATACGGTGTTTTTTTATTTCATAAGGTCTTTAACAAATCTTGATGTCTGAGATAAAACTCAGATTTCAGGATTTTTCTTTTTGATGTAAATTTAACTTTAACAGGATTATCTGTATTACTTTTTGGGGCATAAGCTTGTTAATATTTTATCAAACTCCTCTTTTAATTTATTTGTATCTTTCATTATTTTTATTACTCTTTTACATAAAAAAATCCCACTCCTAACGGAATGGGATTTTTTCTTTTAATCAAGCAGGCCTTTCTTTACTAAAAATTCATGCGCTACATTTTTCGGGTCTTTGCCTTCTACATCTACCTCATAGTTCATAGTGCGCATTTCCTCATCGGTAATCGCACCTTCCAATTTGGCCATTACCGGTACTAACTCAGGATATTTTTCCAAAATTTCGCTGCGTGTGAAGGCTACCGCATAAAACGGCGGGAAAAACTGCAAATCATCAGTTAATGTAACAAGCCCCATTTTTTTCAGCAAACCATCGGTGCTGTAGGCATCTATAACATCAACCTCACCGTTAGCGATGGCCTGATAACGGATAGTTGCATCAAGCGCTTTAACTTCCTTAAATTCAGTACCGTATTTTTCGTGAAGTCCCGGCAAACAATCTTTTCTCTGCAAAAATTCTGCCGTACAGCCAAGGGTAAACGACTTGGATATCGACAGCAAATCAGACAGTTTAGAAAGTTTATACTTTTCTGCTGTTTCCGGCGTAACACTCATCATATAAGTGTTATTGAAACCGATAGGTTTGCTGGTTACAATATTGTCGCGTTCCAGAAGCATTTGTGAAACCGTATTATAAACTTCATCCACATCATTTACAAGCGGCTTTTTGCAAAAGTTTGCCAAAGCAGTACCTGTATATTCAACAAAAGTATCAATACTGCCATTGGTAAGCGCGCTGTAAGCAAAATCAGCGCCGCTGAGGTTAAAACAACGCTCAACAGTAATATCTGTATCATGTTCAATTAACTCAGAATACATATAACCAATAATAAACACTTCTGTAAAATTTGTGGTTCCCACAACTATTTTTTTCTGCTGGGAGGCCATATAATCTTCATATACACGGCTGCCCATCGGCACAGTTACAAGCAAAAAGCACAATGCGCATACCAGCACTTTTTTCAAAGGATGTTTTTTGCCGTTATCGGCTTCAATCTGTTCTGCCGGTTTTAACCCTTCCGGAACAAGGAATTTCTCCATTTCCGCAAGTACATAGTCAATTAAAAGCGCCAGCAAGGAAGCCGGTATTGCACCTAAAAGAACCATGTTGGCATTAAGTCCTATCAGCCCCATATTGATAAACCAGCCTAAACCGCCCGCACCGGCAAACGCGGCAATTGTCATTGTACCAACTGCGCCAACTGCCGAAATACGCACGCCAGCCATAATATACGGCATAGCCAGAGGAAGTTCAACCTTAAAAAGCTGCTGCCATGCGCTTAAACCAATGCCTCTTGCAGCTTCCAGTGTTTTTGGGTCAATGCCTGAAATACCGGTATAAGTATTTTTTATAATAGGAAGCAAAGCATAAATGATAACCATTATAATAGCAGGCTTTTCACCTATGCCTACAAAAGGAACGGAAAAAGCAAGCAAAGCAATTGCCGGAATGGACTGCATTAGATTGGCTATGCCAATAATAAAGGCAGCCAGTTTTTTGTTTTTGCTTACTAAAATACCAAGCGGCACACCTATAATTACCGACAGAAAAACCGCCATGGTAGTCATGTTCATATGTTCTATAAAGCGTTCCCAAACATCTGCATGCTTAAGAATAAACAAACTCCATAATTCACTCACAGCAGCAACCCTCCGTCATCATCTACGCGCTCTTGCTGATACTGCTTGCTAAGTGTAAGCAGCAAGCGGCTTTTACTTAAAAATCCGGTCAGCACATTATCATCGTTAACTACAGGAATTATGCCAGCTCGTTTATAATCAACGGTATTCATAATTTCTTTCAGGTTTGTATTTTCGTTAACGGCTACAAAATCATCACTTAAAAAATCTTTAATGGAATAATCTGTATAATCTTTAAAATTCTGTAAATCTTTAAGCCAAATAATGCCTGCCAGTTTTTTATCCTCTGTTACCAGCACACTGTCGACTGCATTATGCGTCATTATCTGCATGGCTTGAATTAATGTACGTTCTGATGAAATACGGCACGGATTTTTCTGCATAATGTCGCGTGCTTTAATAAATTCCGGTTTATTCCACAAACGGTTTTTACCGATAAACTGACGCACATAATCGTTAGCCGGATGTTTCAAAATATTTTCAGGTTTATCACACTGCACAATACGGCCGTTTTGAATAATGCAAATGCGCGTTGCCATTTTTATCGCTTCGTCCATGTCATGAGTAACAAAAATAATTGTTTTGTTAAGCCTTTTTTGCAGTTTTACAATATAATCCTGCAAATCGGTTCGTGTTACAGGATCAAGCGCCGAAAACGGTTCGTCCATTAAAATAATGCCGTGGTCAGCAGCAAAGGCACGGGCCACGCCCACTCTTTGTTTCTGTCCGCCGCTAAGCTGTACAGGGTAAAGTTTTCTGTAAGACGAAGGCTCCAGTTCTACCATACGCAGCAGCTCATCAATTCTTTCATCCCAGTCTTTTTCCGGAATATTATTTATTTTTAAAACGGTTTTTAAATTTTCTTCAACCGTCATATGCGGGAAAAGCCCGGCATCCTGCACAACATAGCCAATACGGCGCCTCAATTCAGTACCATCCGTATTTTTTACGGAAACACCATCTATTAAAATATCTCCTTTATCATAATTATGCAATTTGTTGATACTTTTTAAAAGCGTTGTCTTGCCGCAGCCGCTCGAACCAATAAGAACCATGAATTCTCCGGTCTCAACCTCAAGGTTAACATCAATCAGCACAGGCTTATCCTTATAAGATTTGTAAAGATTTTTAAATGTAATCAATACTACCCCGTCCTTTCAGCTACATTCTAATTAAAAAATATGCCGAAGTAAATAGAGGCGTACTAAAGATATTTTCCATGGTATAAAATTTACATAAATTTTTGTTTTTTCTTGACAATACCACATGTATTGGTTATAATAATAACGTTATTAAGAAGTGACTCCGTAGCTCAGTTGGATAGAGCGTTTGACTACGAATCAAAAGGTCGCAGGTTCGAATCCTGCCGGGGCCACCAAATAAAAAATTACACCGCAGTAGTGCGGTGTTTTTTTGTTTAAGCCGATACACACAGGTTAGTAAAAAATATTACCGTACCGGCGAAACTCTGTCATTGAATAAAAGCAGTATTATTCTTCAAATTTAAAAAACAGTCTAAAACTAACAAAAGGACGGAAAACTTACGTTTCCCGTCCTTTTAATTTATGCCCAGTTACTCTTTTTCATAAGCGGTTAAATTGCCGTTTAAATCAAATTCAGCATTATATTTTTCGCGTGTGCCTTCAACGCCCCAGCTTGCATACATGCCGTCACGTCCTAAAATATAAACCAGGAGGTCTTCAACTTTGCCGCCTTCAACATCTTTTGCTTTTGCTTCTAACTGTTTATACATTTCCGGTACTTTAGCAAAATTAATACTGTTCATCGGAGTTACGTTATCTTCCATACGTCCGTCGCCGGTAAGCTGTACAGGGTTGGGTCCCTCCCATTTGCCGTTGGTGTAACTATAATTATCTACATCTTCCGTGCCGGGCTTCACAATATAAATATCAATTGAATCTCCGACGCCTTCCTGTTCATAATGCATTAAGGAAATATCCTGGAAAACCATTAAATCGTGCCCTTTTAAGCCGTCTTTGTTTT
Source organism: uncultured Phascolarctobacterium sp. (assembly GCA_905207485.1). GTDB lineage: Bacteria > Bacillota > Negativicutes > Acidaminococcales > Acidaminococcaceae > Fusicatenibacter_A. Next base: position 7,277 of record CAJLLL010000021.1, on the reverse strand, counting down.
TCAGTTCGTCCATAATGCGAACCAGTTCGCCCTCGTCCTTGAACATATTTTTGCTGCTGCCGCCACCGCCGCAGCCAACAACTGCCAGCATTACCAAAGCCATTACCATAACCAATAATTTTTTCATAAACTCCGCCTCCTTTAAATTTATTGCTACTATATTTTAATTATAATACGCGCTTAAAAGAAAAACAATTATCGTTTTACAGGCAAAATAAAAATCCCGGCTTAAACCGGGATTTTTTACTATATTATTGTTACGTTTATATTATGCGCATCATTCCATAAGGCTGCCGCCTGTGTACCAATCGTAAATGCCTATAAGGCCGAACAGGATAAATACGGTTGCCGCACCCCATTTGACTGCGCGCTCCGGAATACGTTTCCCCAGCACATTGCCGACAATAACGCCGAAGCCGTCGGCAATCATCATTCCTGCGGTCGTACCCATCCACACGGGAATAATAGTATGGAACTGTGCGGCAAGAGCAACAGTGGCAAGCTGCGTTTTATCGCCCATCTCCGCAAGAAAGAAGGCAACGGCAACAGTCCAGAACGGGCTCATTCCGCGTTCTTTGTCTTCACCTTCCAGTTTGTCGCCGCGGATTGTCCACAAACCAAAAATAATGAAAGAAATTGAAGCCGCCAGCTGAATGGTGCTCATAGGAATAAATTCGGTTAAATAAGAACCTACCGCCACCGCAAAAAGATGGTTGAAAACAGTTGCCGCAAAAACGCCCGCCATAACTGTTTTCCAGTTATATTTGGTGGCAAAGGCCATTGCCAAAAGCTGTGTTTTATCGCCCATTTCTGCTAAAACTACAAAAATACATGCTGTCATAAACGCTGTCATGAAAAATACCCTCCTAAATTTCATATCATTTTAAAATAATAATCAGCGCTATGGCGTATCTGCCCGGATACCACATCCTTTTTTCATTTTATCTATAAACATAAAAAAACGAGACACCTTAGCACAAAACAGGGACACTTGTCCTTATTCTGTGCTAAAGGTCTCGTTTTTAGCTGTTGTAAGCTAAAGAATAAGCCAAACCGCATGGCGGCTAGTATGTTGACTTATTGCCGGGAACTACTCCCCTTTAGTTTGTATTTTAAGTTAACGTTAAAATTTTAACAAAAAGCTACCGGCCTGTCAAGTAAATTTCGGCTTTTCTTATTGCCGCCGGCTACAAAAGTCCTTTTGTATACAGAATTTCATTGATATTTTACAGCAAAAATGTTATACTTGTTCTAAGTTATATTATAGCAGTATGACTTAAAGATGAGGGAGTAGTTACCGCATAAAATGCGGGGCATCTCAACATGCACGGACGATAAAATCGCCTGAAATGCCTTAATTAACGAGACTCATGCAGGCAAGTCATAACGCTATGAACTTGCGCAGTGTTTTAAAAAAATTAAGGGAGGCAGAAAAATGAAATTCTACCTGGAATCTGTGGAGAATACTTTTAAAGAAGTTTCTTCCAATCCAAACGGCCTTTCTACGCAAGAGGCCGAAGCAAGACTTCAAAAATACGGCAAAAACAAACTTGCCGAAGGGAAAAAGGTTTCCCTGCTGCAGCGCTTTTTAGAGCAGCTGTCTGACCCAATGCTGATTATCCTGATGGTAGCAGCTGTTGTATCCGGTATCACCAACTATCTTTCCGGCGAATCACCGGTCGACGTGTTTATCATCATGTTTGTTGTTATTTTAAACTCGGTACTGGGCGTTATTCAGGAAAGCAAGGCTGAAAAAGCCATTGAAGCCCTGAAAGAAATGTCTGCGGCAATGTCTAAAGTTTACCGTGACGGCGCTCTTGTTACCATTAAGAGCGAAGACCTCGTTCCCGGCGACGTTATTGCGCTGGAAGCAGGCGACGCAGTTCCTGCCGATTCCCGTATTATTGAATGTGCCAGCTTAAAAGTTGAAGAAGCTGCACTTACCGGTGAATCGGTGCCTGTTAATAAAAAACTTGATACCTTAAGCACCAGCGGCGAAGAAAAAGACATTCCGCTCGGCGACCGCAAAAACATGCTGTACAACGGCACCGCTGTTGTATATGGCCGCGGCAAAGCTGTAGTTGTAGGCACCGGCATGAACACCGAAATGGGTAAAATTGCCACCGCCATTACCGAAGCCAGCGAAGGCGAAACCCCGCTGCAGAAAAAACTCAGCCAGCTCAGTAAAATCCTTACTTATATGGTACTGGGCATCTGCGCATTCATCTTTGCGTTCAGCGTATGGCGTGCCGATGCCATTGACACCCGCCTGATTCAGGATTCCTTCATGGTTGCGGTAAGCCTTGCGGTTGCAGCTATTCCTGAAGGCCTGGCAGCAGTTGTTACCATCGTGCTTTCAATAGGCGTTACCAAAATGTCCAAACGCCATGCGGTTATCCGTAAACTTACCGCAGTAGAAACCCTGGGCTGCACCGAAATTATCTGCTCCGATAAAACCGGTACCTTAACCCAGAACAAAATGACGGTTGTTGACCATTTCCATTTCACCAAAGACCGTCCGTACCTTGCAAAAGCCATGAGCCTTTGCTGCGATGCTGAAATTGATGACAACGGCAATGTAACCGGCGAACCTACCGAAGCAGCACTTGTTACATATTCTTATACCGTAGGCAACCCGAAAAACAAACTTGTGCCGATGTATCCGCGTATCGGCGAAGCTCCGTTCGATTCCGTAAGAAAGATGATGTCTACAGTTCACGAACGTTTAAACAAAGAATACCTTAAACTCCCCGGCGTTTGCGATTATGTACAGTTCACCAAAGGCGCCCCGGGCGAAGTATTAAACCTCTGCACCCATTATCTTGATGAAAACAGCGTTATCAAACCGTTAACCGATGAAAAACGCGAACTCATCCAGAGCCATATCCGCCGCATGGCGAACAATGCACTGCGCGTACTTGCCTGCGCTAAACGCGAATATGAAAAACCGCCTACGGATTTCAGCCCGGAAGCACTTGAACACGATTTGATTTTCGTTGGCATCACCGGCATGATTGACCCGGTTCGCCCCGAAGTTGTAGATGCTATTAAAGAATGCCACAATGCAGGCATCCGCCCGGTTATGATTACCGGCGACCATATCGACACTGCTGTTGCCATCGCTAAACAGCTCGGCATTGTTAAAGATGCATCCGAAGCTATTACCGGCGCACAGCTCAACGACATCAGCGAAGAAGAATTCAACGGCGGCGCTGTTGAAAAATACTCCGTATATGCACGTGTACAGCCTGAACATAAGGTACGCATTGTAAAAGCATGGCAGGCACGCGGCAAAGTAACCGCAATGACCGGCGACGGCGTTAACGATGCTCCTTCCATTAAAAATGCTGATATCGGTATCGGCATGGGCATTACCGGCACCGACGTTACCAAAAACGTTGCTGATATGGTACTTGCCGATGATAACTTTGCAACCATCGTTGCGGCAGTTGAAGAAGGCCGCCGTATTTATGACAACATCCGTAAATCCATTCAGTTCCTGCTTTCTTCCAACCTTTCCGAAGTTATCAGTATCTTCGTTTCCACTATGATGGGCTTTACCATCCTGCTTCCTATCCACCTGCTGTGGATTAACCTTATTACAGACGCATTCCCGGCACTGGCTTTGGGTATGGAAAAAGGCGAAGCCGATATTATGAAACGCAAACCGCGTTCTTCCAATGAAGGTATTTTTGCCGGCGGCATGGGCTTTGACTGCGCATACCAGGGCATTATGCTGGCAGGCGTAACATTAGTATCCTACTTTGTAGGCCACTATGTTGAATCCGGACGTTGGGAAATTGTTGACAGCCTTGACGGTATGACAATGGCATTCATCACTTTGGCAATGGCAGAAATCTTCCATTCCTTCAACATGCGTTCCCAGCATATGTCTATCTTCAGTGCGCAAGGCCATAACCCGTACCTGTACGGTTCCATGATCTTCTCGCTGATTTTAAGTACCGGTATCGTTTACATGCCTGTTATTTCTGATATGTTCAAATTCCAGCATATCTCCTTTGAAGAATACTTCATTGCAATGGCTATGGCATTCTCGGTAATTCCTATCGTAGAAACCGTAAAATTCATTCAGCGCAAAATCCGTCATCAATAATTTTTGATGTAACTTTAAACTTAAAAACGGTATGGCAAACGCCATACCGTTTTTTATATGCCTAAAACTCAGCAAATATAGTACTCTTAATATTTTGTTTTAAATTTTGCCAAGCTGTTTTTGATATTCCCTGCCCCATTTTTCCATAACATCAATAATCGGTAGCATTGATTTGCCAAGTTCGCTGAGTGAATATTCAACGCGCGGCGGCACTTCCGGATAAACATTACGAATAACTATACCATCACTTTCCATCGAGCGCAGGCTGTCTGTCAGCACCTTTTGGCTGATGCCGTTTAAATCTTTTTTTAGTTCATTAAAACGCCATGTACGCATTTTAAGGTTACGCAAAATAAGCAGCTTCCACTTGCTGCCTATAAGCGCCACTGTTGTTGCCACCGGACAGGCCGGCAGTTCTTCTTTGGTCAGCATGGTTATCACCCCGCATCAGTTTTTATCTTATGTTCAAATTATAATCTATCATAATTATATGCGCAACAGCGGTTACAAAAAGGTTACCAGGTAATAGATTTGTGCGTACTTGTTGCCCGTGCAATAACATTTTATAATCAAACCGTAAAACAAATTACAGCAAAACGGAGGTTATAAATTATGGCTGACAAAATTTTAAACACTGTTAAATTAAGCGCAGGCAGTGTTACTATTTATGAAAACAATGGGTTAAAACTGCACTGTTTTGCAACCGGCGATGCACTTGCTGACGTTGCTTACATTGTTGAAAGTAGCAACGCGCTTGTAGGCATTGAACTGCCTGCTTTTAAAACCAATTTGGAATGCTGGCGCAAATATATAGACAGCCTTGGCAAGCCAATGCACGATGTTTTTATCTGCTGCCATCCGGCCGGTGCCGATTATATCAAAGACGCAAATGTTTACGGCACACAGGGAGCCAAAGATTCTATTGAAAAAGGCACTGCCCGCAGCATTACAGATAATTTGCAGCAGGTTTTTGGCAGCGATTTCTGCGGCACCAACCTGGCTGTAATTAACAATGTTGTGGAAGGCAAAATACAAATTGCCGGCATTGACTTTGAACTTATTGACTGCGGTGAAAGCTATGACCTTATAATTCCTGCTTTTAACGCTGTATATACGCATATGCTTGGCAAAACAACCCATTCCATACTTGTAAGCATGGAACATATTGAGGCTTTCATTGCCGAAGTACAGAGCTTTAAAGATGCCGGTTACGAACTTATTCTTACCTCTCACGGAGGAGTAGACGGACAGGACGCTGTTGAAGAAAAGCTGCGTTATCTTGAAGAAACAAAAAAACTTGCGCAAAACTGCACCACTGCCGCTGAGTTTAAAACCGCCATGCAAAAAGCCTTCCCCGGCTACGATGGCGAAAACTATCTTGATATGACCGCAGCAGCTTTGTATAAATAATCTTACTTATATTAGCTACACAACTTAAAAGAGGTATGGCAGCCTGTCATACCTCTTTTAAGTTTGCATTTAAACTGATAGTAAATTACCTGTAACAGTGCTAAAATACTCTTAAGAACGATAAATAGGAATTTACAGGAGATATAATTATGAATCATATTCTAAAACTGCCAGCAATTATAGATTGTTTTATTAAATCTCGAATATGCACACAGATACCTCTGCTGCCTTGCATATATGGAGATTTTGAAAAAATGCAGGTAGGCTATCGCTGGGACACTGTTCAACAAAAAACACTGATAACTAATAATACAGGCAGTTGGCGGGAAGTTGAGTAACTTCCAATTTATCAAACGATAAATTAAATTTTTGATAACACTTTGCCTGAAATCAAAATAAAAATAAAGCGCAGTGCGTTTTTTATATCTGCACAAGCTAAATTTAAACTTTTATTAAACTGTTTTTACGTACACTTGGCAGGAAAGTGGCAATTTCCTGGAAGAACCACAGCACTAAAATTTTCAGTGCCATGGAAATATGCCTGACATAAACAGCTTATTAATGGTTTCAGCACTATAGAACCGTATATTGTCTTTTTATACAACCTTTTTAAAGTTTTAACATCTATTAAAACTTTACCAATACTTTTGAATTCACTTTTTGTCGTTACAATTAATTCACATCACGCACGGCATGCAAAGTTGACCTGCGCAGCAGTTTTAGATACAATAGTATTAGTATATTTAAGGAGGTTATTCAAAACATGAATAAAAATTTAATGATAGTTGTTGCCGCTTTACTTGTTATATTCGGGCTTGTAATGAGCGGCTACAACAACCTTGTTGGCATGAACGAAAACATCAACGGCAAATGGTCGCAAATTGAAAACCAGCTCCAGCGCCGTAATGATTTGATTCCCAACCTTGTAAATACCGTTAAAGGTTATGCTGCACACGAAAGCGACGTTTTTAAAGCAGTTTCTGATGCCCGCGCCAAACTCGGCGGTGCTAAAACCGTAGCAGAAGCAAGCGAAGCAGACGGCGAACTTTCCGGCGCATTAAGCCGCCTTTTAATGGTTGCCGAAAACTATCCGCAGCTTAAAGCAAACGCTAACTTCACTCAGCTTCAGGATGAACTTGCTGGAACTGAAAACCGTATTGCCGTATCCCGCCAGGATTATAACAATGCAGTACAGGAATTTAATGCCAGCATTAAACAATTCCCGACTGTATTGTATGCCGGTATTCTGGGCTTTAGCCAGCGCGATTATTTTGAAGTGCCTGAAAGCGCCAAAGCTGTACCCCAGGTACAATTTTAATATGCGTTAAGGATTATTAAAAATGATTAAGCACTTTTTACTCCTGCTGGTGGTGCTGGTACAAACCTTCTGCGCAGCCGCAGGAATGGAAGCGGCTGAAATACCGCCCAAACCGCAGTCAGGTACTAACATTTATGTGCAGGACTATGCTAATGTTATCCCGCCGGATTCCGAAAAAATAATTTATTCACTGGGCCGTGAGCTGGACAGCAAAACAACAGCACAGGTAGCAGTGCTCACAATTCCGACATTAGATGGTGAGCCGATTGAAAGCTATGCTCTGAACGTGCTGCGAAGCTGGGGCATCGGCAGCAGCGATAAAAATAACGGCGTGTTAATTGTAGTTGCCACCAATGACCGTCAAAGCCGCATTGAAGTCGGCTACGGCCTGGAGGGAGCACTGCCGGACGGGCTTACCGGCCGCATACAGGACGA
>CAJLLL010000020.1 GCA_905207485.1 uncultured Phascolarctobacterium sp. | reverse complement strand
TAACGGAAGCAGTAAACGCTTTTGGTCGCTGCCCACTCGGGCAGCGTGGATTGAAATCCCATTGTTTAATAAAATCGAAAGGAGAATGATTAAGTAGCTGCCCACTCGGGCAGCGTGGATTGAAATAAGAAATAACTATTTTGCTATTGTTACCCCATTTAGTCGCTGCCCACACGGGCAGCGTGGATTGAAATATTCCTTCTACAGCCTTTACAACGGTTGCAGATACAGTCGCTGCCCGGTCGGGCGGCATGAATTTAAATCGATGGCATTGGTAACTATTTAGAGCGTTTTAGCAAATAATTCATCGTCCTGCGTTTTGTTTAAAAATGCGTAAATTTCCTCAATATTCATAATTTGCTCCTTCCGGATTTTATTTTAGGTATAAAAAAAGCCGCTTTAACAGCGGCGTTATACAATCAACTTCTTCACCCCCTTAAATTCGGGCATAAAAAAGCGCCTATGTAAAAACATAAGCGCGGTTAATCTTTTAATTTTTCTATTTCAGCATCTAATTTTTTTACTTTTTCTAAAAATTTTATGTTTACTTTTCTATATTCTTCATCATACGGATTATAACCATCAAGTCCACCTTTATGGTTTTTTATCGACCATTCAAAACTTTTTTTGGCGATTTCATCAATGAATTTTCTATGTTCATCAAACAACTTCTTCCGTTCTGCATTTAACTCATCTTTCTTACTCACGAGGCATTCTCCTATACTGGTAATTATAAATTTCCGCTAATATTTTATTAACTTCATGGAATTCTTCATCATCGTCTACAGGTGCTTCGCCTTTGAACCTTTTATCCAACAATCCTTTTAGCCCTGTATTATTATATTCATATTCAATTTTCTGCCCTGTAACAAAGTTTGTATCTTCATTTGCTATAATTTCATAAACAAACTTATCATCAATACCTCTAAGGCGTTTTAATTTTAAATCCATGAACTCTTTTAAATCATATTTACTAAAGGAATACCTTGTTAATTTAGCTGGGTGGTTATGCGTAACGGTTGCGCCGTTTAAAGCATCTTCGCCAACATTACGAAAATAAACGCTGCCTTCTTCACCAACAACGCTGAATACCTTACCTTCTTTGGTAACTATTATAGCAGTTCCGTGGTCAAGTTTCACCATTTCCTTTTCGTATTTTTTCAGTGTTTAATTTTAGTGTCCTACCCACAAGGGCAGCGTGGATATTAAGTCGGGACATACTGTAAAACAAAATCACCCTCTATGATAAAGTCATAGAGGGTGATTTATAATACTACTATCTAACTAAATTTTCACATCATACATGTGCTGCGCTGATTTTTACGCTATAATCCATTACATATTGCAGCATTTCTACTGGCACCATTAAGGTGCTGTCAACAAGTTCCGGTTTGTATTGCAATTTTACACGCATACGTTGTTTGCCGTAGTCGTCGCTGCCGACAGTGCATACTGCGCTGCGGGGTCCGTTATAAACAACCGCGGTTTGCGCGTCGTTGTTCCAGGTTACGGTGTAACCCAGCGCTTCGGCAACCTGGCGCAGAGGAACGTACAGCGTGTTATTTTTTTCCATAAGTTTCACGTCAGCCAGTTCTTTGCCTTCCATGGCAATTACGCCGGCAGTGGTGCTGATGTTAATATCAGCCAGGCCTTTTTGCAAAAGCACTGCTTTGGTAGCAGTTGCCTGTCCGGGCAGGCTTAATGTAGTAAAGTTATACCACAAAAGCATTTTATCGCCTGCTTTAAGTTCGCTAACTTCCGGGTAAACAATGGGGGAGATAGTTACATACTGTGTTTCATTTACGTTCAGCACACGCACGCTGCCATCTTCCTGCGGTTCTATTTTGCCGATATTAAAATAGGTAAATGCAGAACCCTTTTTTTCATCACCGGCAATAATGGCATCAGCTTTACCCTGAGGCGGAAGGCTGCGGGTGAGCGCCGGTCCGTACCATGCGTTTACATGTTCATCTTTTTCGATATCGTTTGCGCCAATGTAGTAACCTGTGCCGTTATCAATTAAAAAAGTATCTTCCGTAATATGCAGGGCAACCTTATCAAACGGTTTATTTTCATTTTGAATAGTAACCATGCGGCCGTTGTTTTCAATGGCTGTGCCGGACATTGCCAGTTCTTTCGGGGCATTTTGAGCGAAGGCGGTGCTGCCTAAAATCATCATGCACATTGCTGCTGCAAGTATTTTTTTCATATTATGCACTCCTTTATTGGGTAACTTGCAAATATTATAGCATGTATCAGGCTCTAAGCGCTACTATGTTGCAAAGAGTTTGCAAAAGTGTATAATTTGTGATAAGTTAAGAAAAATATATTACCAAAAAGAGGATTTTTAAAATATATAGCGTATACTAATAATATATGTGTTATTTTGGAACGGCAGAAGGGGATGAGGACAATTTCTTTAAGTACAAGGCAAAAGCGTATAGCTGAGATTGTAAGACAGGACGGGCCTATTACCGGCGAGCACATTGCGGAACGGCTTAACGTTACGCGCGCTGCTTTGCGCAGTGATTTGGCAATACTTGTTATGGGCGGCATTTTGGACGCGAGGCCTAAAGTTGGGTACTTTTTTACCGGCAAAAATACTTTGGGCATGCTTATGGAAGAAATTTCCGGCATCTGTGTGCGTGATTTGCAGTCCGTACCGGTTGCGGTAAGCCACGATAAAAGCGCTTATGAAGCTGTTATCACTATGTTTTTGGAAGATGTCGGCACGGTATTTGTTATTGATGATGCCGGGCTTTTGGCAGGCGTTGTTTCGCGCAAGGATTTGCTGAAGGCTGCCATTAACAATAATTACAACCTGCGTGAAGTGCCGGTTGTAATGGTAATGACGCCGCTTTCCAAACTGATTGTGGTAACGCCGGAGGATTCCGTTGCTGCAGCGGCACGCAAAATTATTGACAATGAGATTGACTGCCTGCCTGTTGTGCGCTGCATTGAAGAAGGCAGCCGCAGCTACGAGGTTGTAGGCAGAATTACGAAAACTAATTTTACCCGTTTGCTTGTAGATTTGGCAGAGGGAAAAGGGGGCAATTATCATAGCTAAGACACCGGTAATTTACGCTGTATCCGATTCTATCGGCGAAACGGCAGAATCTGTAGTAAAGGCGACGACCAGCCAGTTTGTGCAGGAAAAATTTGACGTTATCCGCGTACCATATATCAAAGATGCGCAGCAGGTGGAAAAAATTCTTGAAGAAGCCAAAGAATGCGGCGGTATTGTTTGCTATACCATTGTATCGCCGGAACTGCGCGAGCATATTATGCAAAAGGCAATGGAACTTGATGTTGAGGTTATCGATGTTTTAGGGCCGATGCTGAAAGCTATCGAAAAAACTTCCGGCCTTTTGCCGAAAAACCAGGCAGGGCTTATTCATGCGCTTGACCATGAATATTTTAAACGTGTTGAAGCGATTGAGTTTGCCGTTAAATATGATGATGGCAAAAATCCGCTGGGGCTTTTAAAGGCGGATGTGGTGCTTATCGGCGTAAGCCGTACCAGTAAAACGCCGCTCAGCATGTATCTTGCACATAAACAGCTTAAAGTTGCCAATGTGCCTTTGGTGCCGGAAATTACGCCTCCGGAGGAACTTTTTAAAGTACCGCCTCATAAAATTATCGGGCTTTTGATTGACCCGTTTAAACTGAATGAAATCCGCAGCGAACGTTTGAAAACCATGGGCTTAAGCGACGGCGCCAATTATGCGGATGTAAGGCGCATCAGCGAAGAACTTGAATATGCCAAGGCAATTATGCGCCGCGTGCACTGCAAAATTATTAATGTATCTAACCGTGCCATTGAAGAAACGGCAGGTATTATACTCGATTACGTACAAAAAAACAGAGACAGGCACATATAAAAATAACCCCCGCTTAGTACGGGGGTTATTTAAACTGTTATAAAAATTTTTTGTCGCGGACGTTATAGGTTACATCGCCCTGATGCGGCGTGCCGTTAACATTTACATTGCCGCTGAACACAGCATTTTTTGTTTTCCAGTTAAAGCTGCCGCTGTCGGCGGTAATGCGCAAATCGTCCTGCGTAAATACCATGTTGCCGCTTACGTAGGCTGTTTTTTCATTGCCGATAACGTCAACCTGGTCGCAGTCAAAATGAATGCCTGTTGGTTTGTCGGTAAGGCTGATATTGCCTTTGGCAACTACTTTTAGCTGATATAAATATACCTGCGCGGTATCGCCGTCGATAACACGGTCACCCAAATCAACATGGACGTGTCCTTTTAAATCGTACACGCCGGTAAAGGGGTTGAAAGTCTGGCTGTCGCTGCTGATGGCAGGTTCAGAGGCAAGTGCCGTGGGGACGAGCATAAATATAAACATAAAAACAATGGCAAAAATTTTTTTCATCATCAAAACCTCGTTGTTTAAAGAATATACTACTATTATAGACTTTGACGCTGCGCGCGGCAAGGCGTATTAAGTGAAATAAAGGTGAAACGGATGGGCATTAGAGAATTAAGTGAAGCAACAGAAGAAAAAATACTGGCATCATGGGCACAGAAAAGTGCCGCTGCCGTGCGTGAAAAGTTAGAGGAGCCGGATGAACTGCGTACTGCTTACCAGCGTGACAGGGACAGAATTATTCACAGTATGGCTTTCCGTAAATTAAAGCATAAAACGCAGGTTTATTTAAATGCCGGCGACCATTACCGTACGCGCCTTACGCACAGCATGGAAGTATCGCAAATTGCCAGGACAATTGCCAGGGCACTGCGTTTAAACGAAGATTTAACCGAAGCTGCTGCGTTGGGGCATGATTTGGGGCATACGCCTTTTGGCCATGCAGGAGAGCGTGCCATTAATGCTTATACCGGGCATTTTAAGCACAACGAGCAGAGCCTGCGGGTGGTTAAATATTATGGTCGTGACGGGCGTGGGCTGAATTTAACGCTGGATGTGCAGGATGCCATAGTAAATCATACCGGCGATACGCTGCCGAAAACTTTGGAAGGGCAGATTGTGCGCCGCTGCGACCGCATTGCCTATCTGTGCCACGATTTTGATGACGGCTGCAAGGTTGGCATTATCGGGCCGGAAAAACTGCCGGGCGTTGTTGCCATGCGTTTGGGCACGCAGCCAAGCCAGATTTTGGATATTCTGGTGCGCAATGTTGTCGAAAATTCGCTTGGCAAACCGGAAATTATAATGGACAAATATTATGAAGAAGCAATGGATGAATTCCGCTGCTTTATGTTTGATTATGTGTACTGTTCGCCTGAGCTTACGCAGGAACACCGCAAGGCAGAGCACGTTGTAACTACTTTGCTTGATTTGTATATGAAACAGCCTGCAATGCTGCCGCGTGAATACGCTGAAGCCGCCAAAGTTTTCGGCAAAGAGCAGGCGGTTGTGGATTTTATTGCCAGTTTAACCGATGCTGCGGCAGTGCAGCTATTCAGCCGGTATTTTTTGCCGGTTATATAATGTAGTGAAAAATAAATTATATTTAATAAAAAAGAGGATTTTTAATTTAGATATTGAATATAAATAAAGCAGATGATATTTAAAGTGACGGGAGCAAGGCAAATGAGCAGTATGTTTGATGATTTTAAAGAGCAGGTCCGCTCACAGGCAAATATCGTCGAGATAGTTTCGGAATATGTACCGCTGAAAAAACGCGGCAGCAGCTATTGGGGCTGCTGTCCTTTTCATGGTGAAAAAACGCCGTCGTTTTCGGTATCGCCGGATAAAAACTTTTTTTACTGTTTTGGCTGCCACGCTGGGGGCGATATTTTTTCTTTCATCATGAAGATAGAAAACTGCACCTTTCAGGATGCGCTGAAAATTTTGGCGAATAAACTCGGCATTCCCATTCCGGAGCGTGAAAAAACAAAACAGGAAATTGAACGCGAAAAAGAAGCGAAAGAAATTATTGCTGCTAACGAATTGGCAACACGCTTTTATCAGGCGTGCCTTGCCAAGAGCGAATACGGCAAAATTGCACAGAAATATCTTGCCGGCAGGGGCATTACTCCTGCAATAATTGAAAAATTTTCCATCGGCGTATCGCTGCCGGTTTATACATCGCTTGTAAAAGCGCTTGGCAAACGCGGCTGCCGTGAAGAACTTTTAATAAAGGCAGGGCTTGCAATTAAAGGCAGGCACGGAGCTTACGATAAGTTCCGCGGGCGCGTAATGATACCTATTGAGGATGCGCGAGGCCATGTAGTTGGTTTTGGCGGGCGCACTCTTGAACAAAATGCCGATACGGCAAAATACATGAATACTGCCGAAACAGAATGGTTTAATAAACGTACTTTGTTGTTTGGCCTGCATGCCGCTTTAAAAGAAATTAAACAAAGAAGGCAGGCAATTATAGTAGAAGGCTATATGGATGCTATCAGCCTGCATGCCGCGGGCATTGACTGGGCTGTAGCTTCTATGGGCACAGCGTTTTCGGCAGAACAGGCAAAACTTTTGGCGCGCGTGTGCGATGAAGTTATATTTTCGTATGACAGCGATGAAGCAGGCTTACGCGCCGATATAAGGGCTGTAAGCATTGCCCGTGCTGCCGGGCTTAAAGTAAAGGTTCTGGCAGTGCCGGATGGCAAGGACCCGGACGAATTTGTGCGCAGACACGGCACTGATGCTTACCTTGAACTTATAAAAAATGCGTCTGACGGGATTGATTTTCAGATGCGGCAGACAATAGCGCAAAATAATGTTTCAAATTTAGCAGGAAAAGTCGAAGCTGTGTCGAATATACTACCATTCCTGTTAGAATGTAAAAATGATATAGAAGTTGCCAGTCATATTAGCAGGCTTGCGCAGCTTTTAACCATAGATGAGAGCCTTATTATGAGCGAATACCGCAAACTTGCACGTAAAAACGGCAGGCGGGAGCCTGTGCAGCAGGTACAGCAGACAAAAACGGTACGCTCTGCAGGGGCGGAAGATGAAGCTGAACGTCAGCTTTTGAATATACTTGCCAAAAATTTAAGGCTGCTTTTGTTATACAGGGATAAGATAGAACAGGCCGGATTTAAAACGCCGGAACATAAGGAAATTTACAATGCCCTGACAGAGCAGCTTGTAAAATCGCCGGAAGGCGATGCGGCGGCAGAACTTTTCAGAAGCCTTAATCCGCAGGTGGCGGCAGAATTTGCTGCTATTATGGCAAAAAATATGCAGCCCGGCGATGAGGAAAAACTTGTTGAAGACTGCATCCGCACTATGAACAAAGGCAGGTTGGAAGCACTGTATGAAAAACACAGGATGCTTGCCGATGAATATGAACGTTTGGGGGACAGCCGCTTTTTGCAGGAACTTGCAGAAAGCCAGAAAATAAAAGATGCGATTAAAAACTTGTATTAAAATGGTTAAAGCATTTTGTCACGAAGGGAGGGAACACCATGGCTAATACAAAAATACCGTCCGAACAGGTTGAGGAATTATTATCTAAAGGAAAATCACATGGCGGTGTTCTCACTTATCGTGAAATTATGGATTCGATGCAGAACGCTGAGGACATGAGCGCCGATGATATGGACAATATGTATGAACTGATTGCCCAGAAAGGCATCGACGTGGTGGATGACACTAACAGCGATTTGGATTTGGAACCGGAAGCAGTAAGCGAGGCAGACGAAATAAACGAAGCCGAACTTGCCAATATGAGCGTACCGGAAGGCGTAAGCATTGATGACCCTGTACGCATGTACTTAAAAGAAATTGGCCGTGTGCCTCTTTTGGTTGGTGAGGATGAAGTTAAACTTGCCAAACGCATGGATAAGGGCAAACAGGCTTACCGCCTGCTGCATGGAACAAGAAGCGGCGTGCTTGCGCCGGTATACAGCGGCAAGGATACTACTGCCGCGCTTATCGGAAAAGCTCATGAGCTGATTGACGATGAGTATAAAATTTGCAGCCTGCGCAGCATCCATAAAGCGCTGCAATATATTCAGGAAAAACAAAGAAGCGGCATGCCCTGCACACTTGAAGAATATACCGCGCTTGTTGCTGATTTTACGCGTGATGAATGCCTGCGCCTGTACAAACTTTTGCAGGATGAACATCTTGCGATTGAAGGCAGCGAAAAGGTAATGCCGGATATACATACCAGCGACAAGGAAATACATTCTTTGTTTGACCTTAAAACCATTCTGGAAGAAGTTAAACGCCGTCTGCCGGAAGAAACCGACAGCAAAGTGTTTGATGAATAT
Source organism: uncultured Phascolarctobacterium sp. (assembly GCA_905207485.1). Taxonomy (GTDB): domain Bacteria; phylum Bacillota; class Negativicutes; order Acidaminococcales; family Acidaminococcaceae; genus Fusicatenibacter_A. The sequence goes on along the minus strand of CAJLLL010000020.1, from coordinate 24,562 downwards.
CTGGCGTTGGAAGAAGACTATAAAAAACTGCTTGAAGAAGTATATGAACAGGGCGAAGAGGCAAAACGCTGCCTGTCCGAAGCAAACCTGCGCCTGGTTGTAAGTATTGCCAAACGCTATGTTGGGCGCGGCATGCTGTTCCTTGATTTAATCCAGGAAGGCAACCTCGGCCTTATTAAAGCAGTTGAAAAATTTGACTACAATAAAGGCTTTAAATTCAGTACCTATGCAACCTGGTGGATTCGCCAGGCGATTACCCGCGCTATTGCCGACCAGGCACGTACCATCCGTATACCGGTACATATGGTGGAAACCATTAACAAACTTATCCGCGTATCCCGACAGCTTTTGCAGGAACTTGGCCGTGAACCGACCCCGGAAGAAATTGCCAAGGAAATGGATACCACTGTAGACCGCGTGCGCGAAATTATGAAAATTGCGCAGGAACCGGTATCTTTGGAAACGCCTATCGGCGAAGAAGAAGATTCGCATTTGGGAGATTTTATTGAAGACCATGATGCTCCGGCACCTGCTGATGCAGCATCGTTTACGCTTTTGCGCGAGCAGCTTGACGAAGTGCTTGAAACTTTAACGGTGCGTGAGAAAAAAGTGCTTGAACTGCGCTTTGGGCTTGAAGACGGTCGCAGCCGTACACTGGAAGAAGTTGGCCAGCATTTTGGCGTAACACGCGAACGTATCCGCCAGATTGAAGCTAAAGCGCTGCGGAAGTTAAGACACCCAAGCCGCAGCAAACGCCTGAAAGATTTTCTGGAATAGTTGACAAGCTACTATAACTTTAGTAAAATATTACTGTTGGCTAATTGCTGACAATTGGGCCTATAGCTCAGTGGTAGAGCCATCGGCTCATAACCGATTGGTCGTAGGTTCGAACCCTACTGGGCCCACCAATTAAAAACAAAGACGCAGATTTCGGTCTGCGTCTTTTTGTTTATTTTAAAAAGTTTTATTTTATTGAATTATAAAAGTTACAGCACTAAACACGGCAAGCAGTATTGCGGACATTATAGTCAGTGTTGGCAGACATTTAAAATAATCGGCTTTAAAATAGTCAAGCGTTACAATCAGGCACATGTGCGTCGGTGTAAGCATTTGTCCGGCAACCCCAAAGACCATGGCGATACCGGCAAAAGTTAAATCGCCGGGCGCCATAGCGGCGATAATTGGCATAACAATGGCAACATGCCCTTGTGACATGCCTGTAAGCACGCCTATTATGAAAGATACGGCGGCAACTATAACAGGCTGCGGCAGCGGAGATTTTTGAAATTCATTAACAATAGTATATAAAATTTTTGTGTCTGTTAAGATTTGAATGAAGTAAAAAATGCAGATAATATTCATCAGCATTTTTAAATCGCAGGCGCCGAGAAATACTTTTTTTATATTTAAAACATGGTTGGTAAAGCGCAGCACGAAAATCATTACCAAAACAACTAAGGCCATTGCTGCGGAAGCTGAAAAATTAAAACTTACGATAAGAATGAAGTTTGCTGCTACAGGTGCAAGCGCAAGTAAAAGATGTATATAATCCTGCTTATGTTCGGCAAAACTGCCGATTTCTTCGTCTGCTGATGCAATATGCAGCGGCCGCATTAAAATAAACCATCCTATTGCAAAAAATAACGGTGTTACCCATGCTAAGTGCATTAGCAGGCTGCTGAAGGGAATATTGGCTATGCTGCAGGCCATCAGCATGCCGGGAATAATGGGGCTGGAAAATTCAAAAATATGGCGGAACCAGAAGTTGATATTGGCTTTATGTTCAGCCGTAAGTTGCAATCCTTTGGCTGCGCCTTCTACAATAGGAGCAGAAAAACGTGCGCCGCCGAGCGAAGGCAGCAGCCCTAAAAAGGCAGGCATAATGGCAAGCGTTAATTTAGGATTACGCAAAAGATGGTGCAGGGCACGTACCATTCCGTCCAGTACACCGCCGGTGCGCAGCTCTATTTCAAGGCACATTACAAAGTATAAGGCTAAAATTAAATCATAAGTGCGGGGTGCAGTCAGTGTGATTGTAAGTGCGCTGTATAGGTAGGAAAGTTCCGGCAGTGAAACAAACCAGATAAAAAAGCCTGCCGACAAAATGGCAGGGCCTATAGGCACACGGCGGCGCAGCAGAACTACAATTAAAAGCATCGCCAAAGCCAGAGTTACAAAAATGTTCATTCACATCACCTTTATTTTTAAACTATTAAGAGTGTAACATTTTTGCAGCCTATTGAAAAATATGAATATAGTAGTAATATAATAAGTAAATACTAATGTTGAGGTAAATATATGACAATCCGTTATTTGGAAATTTTTACGGAAGTTTGCCGTCAGATGAGCATGAGTAAAGCTGCACGGACTCTGATGATTTCACAGTCATCTGTCAGTCAGGCAGTAAAGGCTTTGGAGCAGGAATATAATGTACTGCTGTTTGAGCGTTTAAATCATACTTTGTACTTAACTCCTGCCGGAGAGAAACTGCTGTATCTGGCAACGCAGGTGCTCAAAAGCATAGATAAATTAAACGCAGCTATGAGCGATGCGCCTCAAACTTTAAATATCGGTTCCTGCAATACGGTTGGAGCAAGTATTTTATATCCGCTTATTGAAGAGTTTAAAAAACAGAATCCTAAAGTACATATCAGCGCGCAGATAAGCAACACTAAAACGCTGACTGAGAAAATTTTAAACGGCATGCTTGATTTGGCAATTATACCGGAAACATATAAGCAGGATGATTTTAATTACTTGCCCTTTTTTAAGGATGATATAGTGGTAATCTGCCATCCGGAACATTCTTTAGCAGGTAAAACAGTGCAGCTTACTGCTTTGAGCAAAGAAATTTTTGTGGGACGTGAAAGCGGCAGCGCAACAGATGCGCTTTTAAAAAATATTTTTAATGAGCATGGCTTTACGCTTAAAATTGATTGTGTATGCAACAGTACATCGTCGGTTAAGCAGGCAGTGCGGCATAAAATGGGTATAGCTGTAATTTCACGCTATCTTGTTAAGCGCGAATTGAAAGAGGGCGTGCTTGCCTGCATAAATTTGTCCGGCAATGTTTTCATGCGTCGTTTTGCACTTATTTACCATAAAGATAAGCTTTTAAGCAAAGAGTTTACGGATTTTACTGTTTTTTGCAGCAGGCTTGGACAGCAGGGGCTGGAAAATTTGATAGAAAATTAAGCAGTAACAGGCGGAGGGATTTTTATGGAAGATACGTTAGAAAAGGATTTGCATAAACTTACACAAAAAGCATTGTCACTTGGCGCAAATGCAGCTAAAGTTGTGGATGTTAAATCTGTAAAAACAGGGTCATGGACACGCTGGAAGTGCCAATACGGCTGCCCCAATTACGGCAAAACTTTGTGCTGCCCGCCGTACTCGCCCGATTATGAAGCAACGCAGCGTTTTTTAAGCGAATACCAAAAGGGCATTATTGTGCAGTACACCATAGAAATAGAGCCGACTGGCGCGGATGATTTTGAACAGGCAGATTTACGCCTTAGTAATGAACTGCTGCGTATTTTGCTGGAATTGGAACGCGAAGCATTTTTGCTTAATCATTACAAAGCATTTTCGTTAAAAGCAGGACGCTGCCGCCTGTGCGATAAATGCAATTTACAGCACTGCGTGAACCCAACCAAAGCACGCCCATCTTTGGAAGCCTGCGGCATTGATGTTTTTGCCTTGGCGCGTGATAACGGATTTGCTATGGATGTTGTAACAGGGCCGATAACTAAACTGGATATATACGGCATGGTGTTGGTTGAGTAATTGTTTACAAATTTGTCAACAGCGGTTTGCTGTTATTGCTTTAAAAGAAATGGCAAAAATGATATAATTATACTATTAGATAATTTTTACAAACAAAAGAACAGGAAGTGATTGTACTGATGAAATTAGTTTCGTGGAATGTAAACGGCCTGAGGGCTTGTATGAATAAAGGTTTTAAAGATTTTATGGACAGCGTGGATGCCGATGTTTTTTGCGTGCAGGAAACCAAAATGCAGCGTGAACAGGCAACTTTTGATTTTCCAGGTTATTTTGAATATTGGAACAGTGCGGAGAAAAAAGGTTATTCCGGCACTGCAATTTTCAGTAAAATTGAACCGATAAGCGTAACTTATGATATGGGCATTGAAGAACATGATAAAGAAGGACGTATTATTTGCGCTGAATACGATAAATTTTATCTTGTTAATGTTTATGTGCCCAATGCGCAGCGCGATTTGGCCCGTTTGCCGTACCGCGTAACCTGGGAAGATGCCTTCCGCAATTATGTAGGTGAACTTAACGCCAAAAAGCCGGTGCTTATTTGCGGCGATATGAATGTGGCGCGTAATTTTATTGATATAAAAAACGCTAAAAATAATGTCGGCAACGCCGGTTTTACCAATGAAGAACGTGCCAAAATGGAAGAACTTCTGCAATCCGGCTTTGTAGATTCTTACCGTTATCTGTATCCGGATAAAGAAGGTGCTTATACATGGTGGTCTTATATGTTTAAGGCGCGTGAAAAGAATGTCGGCTGGCGTATTGACTACTTTTTGGTATCGCAGAAATTGCAGGATGAAATTGACGATGCGCTTATTTACCCGGAAATTATGGGCAGTGACCATTGCCCGGTAGGATTGATTTTAAAATAATGCTGTGAGGCGTTAATTATGGATTTTAAAATTAAAGCGCCGTTTGAACCGGCGGGCGACCAGCCACAGGCTATTGAAGCATTGGCAGAGGGCGTGGAGCAGGGTTTGCATACGCAGGTGCTGCTTGGTGCAACCGGTACAGGCAAAACGTATACTATTGCGCAGGTTATTAACCGTGTACGCAAACCAACTTTGGTAATAGCGCATAATAAAACTCTTGCCGCGCAGCTTGCCAGCGAGCTTAAAGCGTTCTTCCCCGATAACGCCGTGGAATATTTCGTTTCGTATTACGATTATTATCAGCCGGAAGCCTATATTCCGCAAAGTGATACTTACATTGAAAAAGACGCTTCTATCAATGACGAAATTGATAAATTGCGCCATTCTGCTACCAGTGCGCTTTTTGAACGCCGTGACGTTATTATTGTAGCCAGTGTATCGTGTATTTACGGCTTGGGCGCACCGCAGGAATATTATGATATGGTGCTTTCGTTAAGGACGGGGCAGATTATTGACCGCCAGGCAATTTTACGCAAACTGGTGGAAATTCAGTATGACCGTAATGATATTGCCTTTCAGCGCGGTACTTTCCGCGTGCGCGGCGATGTAATAGAAGTTATACCCGCCGGATATAACGAAAAGGCAGTGCGTATAGAAATGTTTGACGATGAAGTGGAACGGATTTTGGAAATTGATGTGCTGACAGGTGAAATACTGGCGCAGCGCACCCATGTTGCCATTTTCCCGGCATCGCACTATGTAACTTCGCGCGAGAATTTAGAACGCGCCATGGAAGATATTAAGGTTGAACTGAAAGAACGCCTGGAATACCTTGAAGCGCATAATAAACTGCTGGAAGCGCAGCGTTTGGAACAGCGCACCAATTATGATTTGGAAATGATGAACGAAATGGGTTACTGCTCCGGCATCGAAAACTATTCACGGCATCTGGCAGGGCGTAAGGCAGGCGAAGCGCCGTTTACACTGGTAAATTATTTTCCGGAAGATTTTTTGCTGGTGGTGGACGAATCGCATGTTACGCTGCCGCAGATACGTGCAATGTATGCCGGTGACCGTTCGCGCAAGGAAATGCTTGTGGAACATGGCTTCCGTCTGCCATCGGCGTTTGACAACAGACCACTGACTTTTGACGAGTTTCAGTCGCAGATTAAGCAGGCTATTTATGTATCGGCAACGCCTGCCAAATACGAACTGGAACATGCCGATAAAATTGTAGAGCAAATTATCCGTCCGACGGGGCTGCTTGACCCAAAAATTGAAATACGCCCGATTAAAGGGCAGATTGATGATTTGCTGACAGAAATTAATAAAGTTACGGCAGCCGGGGAACGCACGCTTGTAACAACGCTTACCAAACGCATGGCGGAAGATTTAACCGATTATTTAAAAACTGCCGGCGTGCGCGTGCGTTACCTGCATTCGGAAATCGCCACGATTGAACGCGGCGCCATTATTGACGATTTACGCAGCGGCAAGTTTGACGTGCTTGTAGGCATTAACCTTCTGCGCGAAGGGCTTGATTTGCCGGAAGTATCGCTTATTGCCATTTTGGATGCCGATAAAGAAGGCTTTCTGCGCAGCGATACATCAATGATTCAGACTATTGGGCGTGCTGCGCGTAATGAACACGGGCGTGTAATTATGTATGCTGACCGCATTACGGATTCCATGCAGCGCGCTATTGACGAAACCGAGCGCCGCCGTGAAAAACAGGCGGCCTACAATAAAGAACACGGCATTACGCCGAAAACCGTTTATAAAGAGCAGCGCCAGCTTATTAAGCTGACTAAAGTTGCCGAAGAAACGGAAATAAATGATTATAGCGAAAAGGCACTAAAAAAACGCAGCATTAAAGAAATTGAAAAACTTGCACGCACGCTTGAAAAAGAAATGGCTGCCGCTGCCAAAGAACTTGATTTTGAGCGTGCAGCGGAACTGCGTGACAAGCTTATTATCACCAAAGGGCTGCTGGGCGAAAAACTTGTGCCTAAAAAACGCAAAAAATAGAGGGTAACATGAAAGACCAGATTATAGTTAAAGGAGCAAGACAGCACAATTTAAAAAATATTACCGTGGAAATACCGCGCGATAAACTGGTGGTTATAACGGGTTTAAGCGGCAGCGGCAAATCATCGCTGGCGTTTGATACTATCTATGCGGAAGGGCAGCGCCGTTATGTAGAATCGCTTTCTGCCTATGCACGCCAGTTTTTGGGGCAAATGGACAAGCCGGATGTTGATTATATTGAAGGCTTGAGTCCTGCAATTTCCATTGACCAGAAAACAACCAGCCGCAACCCGCGTTCTACTGTTGGTACGGTTACGGAAATTTACGATTATTTAAGGCTTTTGTTTGCGCGTATTGGCGAGCCGCACTGCCCGAAATGCGGGCGTTTGATTGAACGGCAGACCGTTCAGCAGATTGTAGACCGCGTGCTGGCAATGCCACAGGGAACAAAATTTATGGTTATGGCGCCGCTTGTGCGTGGTCGCAAAGGCGAACATGCCAAAATTATGGACCAAATGCGCAAGGCCGGCTATGTGCGCATGTTTGTTGATGGCGAAGTACGCACATTAGATGAAGAAATAAAACTTGAAAAAAATAAAAAGCACAGCCTGTCTGTAGTAATTGACCGCCTGGCGGTGCGTGAAGGCATTACCCAGCGCCTGACTGATTCCGTAGAAACAGCGCTGAAACTTTCTGAAGGGCTTGTTGAAATCAATGTTATTGGTGGTGAAACAGAACTTTTCAGTGAGAATTTTGCGTGCAGCGAGTGTGGAATCAGCCTGCCGGAAATTGAACCGCGTCTGTTTTCGTTTAACAATCCGCTGGGGGCGTGCCCTGCCTGTACAGGCCTTGGCATGAATATGGAACTGGATAAATCGCTGATTATTCCGGATGGCAGCAAAACTTTTGCTGAAGGCGTGATTGCAGCTCTTTCTACCAACCAGGAAGCCTACCACATGAAACAGCTTACGGCAGTGCTTGCCCATTACGGCTATTCGCTTGATACCGTATGGAATGACCTGCCGAAAGAGATACAGGAAATTTTATGGCACGGCAGCGGCGAGCAGAAATTTACCTTCTGGTATGAAAATTTGCAGGGTGAAGTTAAAAAACATAACACTCCGTTTGAAGGCATTATCCCGCTTTTGCGCCGCCGTCACCGCGAGGCGTTCAGCGAACGCATGCGCCTTGATATAGAAAGCTTTATGACCAGTACGCCATGCCCTGTGTGCCACGGCGCACGCTTAAAACCAGAGGTGCTGGCAATACTTGTAGGCGGCAAAAATATTTGCCAGGTTACGGCGCTGACCGTACGTGATGCAATTAACTTTTTTGAAACGCTTAACCTTACGGAACGCCAGCAGTTTATTGCCCGTCAGATTCTAAAAGAAATTCTGGCACGCCTGCGTTTTTTAAATGACGTTGGGCTGGAATATTTAACGCTGGACCGCGCCGCAGGAACATTAAGCGGCGGCGAAGCGCAGCGTATCCGCCTGGCCACGCAGATAGGCAGCGGCCTTGTTGGCGTACTGTATATTTTGGACGAACCTTCCATCGGCCTGCATCAGCGTGATAACAGCAAACTTTTGGCTACTTTGCAGCATTTGCGCGATTTGGGCAACACGCTTTTGGTTGTTGAACATGACGAAGAAACCATGTATGCGGCTGATCAGATTATTGACATTGGCCCGGGCGCCGGTGAACACGGCGGCAACGTGGTGGCGCAGGGAACCGCAGAAGAAATAAAACTGGTGGAAAACTCCGTTACAGGCCAGTATTTAAGCGGGCGTAAATTTATACCTGTTCCCAAAAAGCGCCGCGAAGGCGATGGGCGTTTTATAGAAATTATCGGTGCTAAAGCCAATAACCTTAAAAATATAGATGTAAAAATTCCTTTAGGTGTATTTACCGTTGTTACCGGTGTTTCCGGCAGCGGCAAATCTACGCTGATTAATGATATTTTGTATAACGCGCTTGCCGCAAAACTGCATGGAGCGCGTCTGCGCCCGGCAGAACATAAGGAAATTAAAGGGCTGGAAAATATCGATAAAATTATTAATATCGACCAGTCTCCGATAGGCAGAACGCCGCGCAGCAACCCGGCAACCTATACGGGCGTATTTGATTTTATAAGAGAATTGTTCAGCCAGACCAATGAAGCTAAAATGCGCGGTTATAAACCGGGCCGTTTCAGCTTTAACGTAAAGGGCGGGCGCTGTGAAGCCTGCCGCGGCGACGGTATGAACAAAATAGAAATGAACTTTTTGCCGGACGTTTACGTGCCATGCGAAGTTTGCCACGGAGCCCGTTACAACCGCGATACTCTGGAAGTGCATTATAAAGGTAAAAGCATTGCCGAAGTGCTTGATATGACGGTAACGGAAGCTTGTGAATTCTTTAAAAACCTGCCGCGTATTTCGCGCAAGCTGCAAGTGCTGGAAGACGTTGGACTTGGCTATATTCATTTGGGACAGGCGGCAACTACTTTAAGCGGTGGTGAAGCGCAGCGCGTTAAGCTGGCAACAGAACTCAGCCGCCGCAGTACGGGCAAAACGCTGTACCTTTTGGATGAACCTACTACCGGCCTGCACATTGCAGATGTGCATAAACTGCTTGATGTTTTGCAGCGCCTTGTGGAAGCGGGCGACAGCGTTGTTGTTATTGAACACAATCTGGATGTTATTAAAACTGCCGATTATTTAATAGACCTTGGCCCGGAAGGCGGCGATAAAGGCGGCACTTTGGTAGCCTGCGGCACCCCGGAAGAACTGGCAAAAGTAAAAAATTCCTACACCGGACAATATGTAAAAATGGTTTTGCAGCAGGCTAAAGATAACGGGTGGTACCAATGAATGAGAATATAGCCAAAGCGCTGGCGGTACTGCCGGATAAACCGGGCGTGTATTTAATGCATGATGAGCATGGCAAGGTAATTTATGTAGGCAAAGCCGTGGTTCTTAAAAACCGTGTGCGCAGCTATTTCCGCAATCTGGCATCGCATACCGTAAAAGTTAAGGCGTTGGTCAGCAAAGTGGCGGAAATTGAAACCATTGTTACCGACAGTGAAGTGGAAGCGCTGATTTTAGAGTGCAACCTTATCAAAAAATACCGTCCCCGCTACAACATAATGCTGAAGGACGATAAAACATATCCTTACTTAAAGGTAACCATGGCAGAAGATTACCCGCGTATTTATGTTACGCGCCGCCTTGTGCGCGATGGCAGCAAATATTACGGGCCTTATGCCGATGCGGGAGCCATGCATGCCACGGTAAAACTGCTGCGCAGCATGTTTCCGCTGCGTACCTGCCGCAAAATGAATCAGGAGCGTCCCTGTCTGCAATATCACATTAAACGCTGTCTTGCGCCATGTGCAGGGCTTGTAAGCAAAGAAGAATATGCAGCCATGATACAAAGTGTATGTATGGTTCTTGACGGGCGCACGGCAGAACTGGAACGCAATTTAAAACAGCGTATGCAAAATGCGGCAGAAAATTATGCCTTTGAAGAAGCTGCGCGCCTGCGTGACCAGCTTGCGGCCGTAAAACGCCTTGACGAACAGCAAAAAGCCGTTACCGGCGGCGGAGATATGGACGTAGTTGGTTATGCCAAAGATGATACCGGCATCTGCCTGCAAATATTTTTTGTGCGCAGCGGCAAGCTGATTGGGCGCGAAAATTTCTTCCTGCCGGATGGCGGCGACAGCAGACAGGAAGTTCTAACAGCATTTATCAAGCAATATTATAATGATGCTTCTTTTGTGCCGCGTGAGATACTGCTGCCGGATTTGCCGGAAGAAATGGAAACGGCTGTCCTTACGGAATGGCTCAGCAGCAAGGCCGGCCGCAAGGTGGAACTAATCCGCCCACAGCGCGGAACGAAACGCGAACTTTTACAGCTTGCAGACGAAAACGCAGGCAAACTTTTGGAAGAACGCCTGCGCAAAGGCAAAATAAGCCTTAAAACCGATGAAGAAGCTGCCGAAGAATTGCAGCGGGCACTTAACTTGCCGGACCCGCTTGAACGTATGGACTGCTTTGATATTTCGCATACACAGGGTTCGGAAACGGTTGCTTCCATGGTTGTGTTCCGCAACGGCAAGCCAAGCAAAAAGGATTACCGCAAATATAAGATTGTCAGCGCCGAAGGCAAGCCGGATGATTTTAAATCTATGCAGGAAGTTGTATACCGCCGTTATAAGGATTACGAAGATTTGCCGAGTTTAGTGGTTATTGACGGCGGCAAGGGGCAGCTCAGCAGTGCGTTGGAAGTTATCCGTGGATTGGGGCTGCATGAGCTTCCGGTTATAGGCCTTGCCAAGAGGGAAGAAGAAATTTTTACCGAAGGCAGCCATGAAAGCATTTTGCTGGACAGAGAATCGGCATCCCTGCATTTAATACAGCGCATACGTGACGAAGCGCACCGTTTTGCCATAACTTACCACCGTAAACTGCGCGGCAAGCGCAACCTGCGTTCAGTGCTTGACCATATTGAAGGCATTGGACCCAAACGGCGCCAGGCGTTGTGGCTTAAATTCAAATCCATTGATGCCATTAAGGCTGCCAGCGTGGAGGAACTTGCTGATACTGAAAGCATGAACTATCCTGCGGCGCAGAAAATATATGATTTTTTCCGCATGGATTTGCCGGAAAAAGCCGAAATGTTAAAAAATTGAAAGATTTTCAATAATTATTTTCTTTTAGAACAAATTGTGCTATAATAGGCACATAAGCAGTAACGGCTTTAATAAAATTAAAATAAAGGAGATGGAATTTATGGCAAAATGGGTATGCAATATTTGCGGCTACATTTATGACCCCGAAGTAGGTGACCCGGATAACGGCATTGAAGCAGGTACCGCTTGGGAAGATGTACCGGAAGATTGGGTTTGCCCGCTCTGCGGCGTTGGCAAAGACCAGTTCAGCGAACAATAATAAACTAAAATAAAAAAGCACCACATTTTTATGTGGTGCTTTTTTATTTTAAAGTTCAGTTCCGTCGGCAAGATAAACGGTTTTTTCTTTAGCGGCGTTGGCAACTGTTTCGCCTATAAAGCCGCGCTTAACCATAGTATCGAGCACTAAATGCTGACGTTTTTTGCAGCCTTCGGGGTTTTCGTAAGGGTTTAGTGCCGATGGCGCATAAGGCAGCGAGGCGATAATGGCACATTCGGCAAGGTTCATATCGGCAGGCACTTTGCCAAAATAGCTGCGGGCGGCGGCGGTGATGCCGGTAGCGCCGTTGCCAAAGTAAGTTGTGTTAAAATACATTTCCAAAATCTGGTCTTTGCTGAACTTATCTTCCAGCATTAAAGCGAACATTACTTCATAAACCTTGCGGCTCATAGTCTGTTCCTGGCTTAAAAACATATTTTTGGCAAGCTGCTGCGTTAAGGTGCTGCCGCCCTGCACGATTTCGCCGGCATAAATATTTACGAAAGTAGCACGTAAAATGCCGTCCAGCGCAACCGCTCCGTGGCGGTAAAAATCGTGGTCTTCAATAGCTACCAGCGCCTGCTGCATGGCGGTCGGTATTTCCGGCAGCGGAGTCCATTCCATGCCTGCGGTACGCTCTTTAACGGTGTTTTCTATGGTAAAGAGCATAAACATTTTTTGCAGCGGGTCAGGCCATGTGCTGCGTTCCGGCAGGTAGGGCAAAAGCTGCATTAAAGTGCTTTCTGTTTCTTTGCTGCCTTGATTTTGCGGTTTGGTTTCTGCCTGCTGGGTTTGCTGCTGCGGAACAGGTATTTGTTTGTCTGCATCGTTACCGGCACTGTTTGGGTAATACATGAACAGGCCGGTTGTAACAGCTAAGACTAATAATAATTTAATTATTTTTCCCATAATAACCTCACTCATTTCCTTATATAATATTTTACCAAATTTCTGCTGACTGTAAAATTTAAAAATTAAACTTTTTATATCTTTTTTTCTGAAAATGTTTTGAAAAAGAGATAGTAAAGTAGTACAATTATAAATAATAATGGGGGCGTGTTTTCTTTTGCTGAAAATACTGCTGAAATTAAAAAATATCAAAAATGCTATTGATTAATTATACATATAAGTTGTATAATTATAAATCATGACTTTGAAGGAGGTTCGATATGAAAGCAAGTGTTATCGGTGCAACCGGTTTTGCCGGTGCGGAACTGCTGCGCCTTTTGGATGGGCATCCGCAGGCTGAACTGGCTTATATTACGTCCGAAAGCAGTACCGGCGAAGATATTGCGGCCATGTATCCGCATTTACGCAGCCGCATTGAAAAAAAGCTGGTATCTATGAACGACCTGCAAGAAATTGCAGCGGGCAGTGATGTGATTTTTATTGCGCTTCCGCATGGACATGCCATGAAGATTGGCAAACAACTGCGCGGCAGTGGCGTTAAAATTATAGATTTGGGCGGTGATTACCGTTTTAAAGATGTAAAGGTATTTGAAAAGTGGTATAAAGTACCGCATGCCGACCCGGATGCCAAAGCTGTTTACGGGCTGACGGAACTTTACCGCACGAATGTTGCAGGGGCAGAACTGGTGGCAAACCCCGGCTGTTATACAACGTGCAGCATTCTGGCGCTGGTGCCGCTTTTAAAAGCAGGTTTAATTGAAACAAAAGGCATTGTGGTTGATGCCAAATCCGGCACTACCGGTGCGGGGCGCGGGCTGAAACTCGGCAGTTTGTACTGCTCCGTTAACGAAAATTTCCATGCATACGGAGTAGCAAGCCACAGACATACTCCGGAAATTGAACAGATTTATTCCGAATTTGCGGGAGAGGATGTAGTAATTCAGTTTACGCCGCATCTGCTTCCGGCGGACCGCGGTATTTTGGCAACCTGTTATGCTATGTTAAAACCCGGTGTTGCCGATGCTGATATTGAAAAAGCGTTTAACGATATGTACGGCGGCGAATTTTTTATCCGCCTGCTCGGCAAAGGCGGCTGCCCGGAAATTAAAAACGTCCGCGCATCCAATTATGTCGATATTGGCTGGCAGACAGATGCACGCACTGGCAGGGTAATTGTCATGAGTGCTTTGGATAACCTTGTAAAAGGCGCTGCTGGTCAGGCTGTGCAGAATATGAATGTAATGTTTGGGCTGGATGAAACCATGGGGCTCCGCCAGCTTCCTGTATATCCTTAAGAGGGGGAATTTTAATGAAGAAAATTGAAGGTTGGGTTACAACGCCGCAAGGATTTTTGGCTGCGGGCGTTAAAGCTGGCATTAAAGCCAGCGGCCACCACGATGTAGCCGTAATTTACAGTACTGTTCCGGCTGCAACCGGCGCTGTGTTCACTCAAAATAAAATGTGTGCGGCACCGGTGCTTGTAAGCCGTAAGGTGGCAGCAAAACCTTATGCTCAGGCTATTGTTGTAAACAGCGGCTGCGCTAATGCCTGTACCGGCGAACAGGGCCTAAAGGATGCCGAAGCAATGCAGGCGCAGGCAGCAGAGCTTTTGGGCGTTGAGAATGATGCGGTTTATGTTTGCAGTACCGGCGTTATCGGGCATTTTATGCCTATGGATAAATTGGCGCAGGGCATCAGCGATGCTGTAGACGCTATGGATGAAAGCGAAGGCGAAAGCTGCGCCATGGCTATTCAGACTACCGATACTTTTATCAAACATGCGGCTTATGAATTGGAGCTGGGCGGCAAAACCGTAAAAATTGCGGGCATAGCTAAAGGCGCCGGAATGATTCATCCCAATATGGCAACCATGCTTACTTTTTTAACTACGGATGCTGCCGTTGCGCCGGACGTTTTAAAACGTGCCGTTAAGGCTGCGGCTGATAAATCATTTAACATGGTTGTTGTTGACGGCGACACCAGTACCAATGACAGCATGATTGTGCTTGCCAACGGACTTGCCGAAAACGAAATTATTTTAAGCGAAGAACATCCGGATTATCCGGCGTTTTTTGAAGCGCTGCTGGCATGTGCGCAGGACCTTGCCAAAATGATTGCCCGCGACGGCGAAGGCGCAACAAAATTTTTGGAAGTTAATGTGTGCGGCGCGGCAACATGGGATGAGGCTAAAACAGCAGCAATGGCAATAGCCAAATCTCCGTTGGTTAAAACGGCGTTTTTTGGCAAAGACCCTAACTGGGGACGCATTGTCTGCGCAGCAGGCTACAGCGGAGCGCAAATGCAGCCGGATAATGTAAACCTTGAAATTGGCGGCGTGCGCCTTGTTGAACATGGCATGAACTGCAACGTTCCTTTGGAAAGCTTGAAAGATATTATGGAACAGCATGATATCAGCATGAAAATTGACCTTGGCGCAGGCACCGAAGAAGCTACAGTTTGGACGTGTGATTTCAGCTATGAATATGTTAAAATAAATGGTGAATATCACACCTGATATTAAAAGCATTTTATTAACGGCTTTTGCCGATAACAGGAGGAATAATCAATGTTACGTAATGAAGAAATCAAAATTTTAGTGGAAGCGCTTCCTTATCTGCGTGATTTCAAAGGCAAGACCGTAGTTGTAAAATATGGCGGCAACGCAATGCTTAACGATGACATTAAAAACAAAGTTCTGCAGGATATTATCTTTTTGAAATGCGCCGGCCTGCGCCCGGTTGTTGTACACGGCGGCGGCCCGGAAATTACCGCACAAATGGTTAAAGCCGGCAAAAAGACCCAGTTTGTAGGCGGCCTGCGCGTAACCGATGAAGAATCTGTAGGCATTACCGAAATGGCTTTGGTTGGCAAAATTAACACCGACCTAGTTGGCCGTTTGAACCGTCTTGGCGGCAAGGCAGTTGGCCTGAACGGTAAAGACGACAATTTAATTCAGGCAAGAAAACACCTTGCCGACGTTTATGAAAACGGCGAAGTAAACTTGGTTGATATTGGTTTTGTAGGCACTGTTGAGCATATTAATACCGAACTTTTAAACGTACTGCTGGATAATGATTTTATTCCTGTTATTGCACCTACCGGCGTTGGCGCTACCGGCGAAACTTATAACATCAATGCCGACAGCGTTGCAGGTGAAGTTGCAGGCGCTTTAAAAGCAGAAAAATTAATTGTTCTTACTGACGTTAAAGGCATTTATGCCGATTACCGCGACGAAAGCACTTTCCTTTCCACCATGACCTTTGAAAAAGCTCAGGAACTTATCATTAAAGGCAATATCGACGGCGGCATGATTCCTAAAGTTAAAGCCTGCATTACCGCACTCAGCGGCGGTGCTAAAAAAGCGCAAATTATTGACGGCCGCGCCGAACACAGCATTTTGATGGAAGTATTCAGCGATGAAGGCGTTGGCACGGAAGTAGTTAAAACCTTATAATACTTTGTTTTTTGAGGGGGAAAAACGATGGACCATAAGACAATTATAGACCAGACAGAACAATATTATCTGCCTGTATTTGGGCGTTATCCGCTGGCTCTTACGCACGGCAAGGGCTGCATGGTTTATGATGCGGACGGTGAAGGGTATCTTGATTTTCTGGCCGGCATTGCTGTTAATGCTCTTGGTTATGCACATCCGGCAATGGTAAAAGCTATCAGTGAGCAGGCAGGTAAAATTATGCATTGCTCCAATGTATTTTATACAGACGTACAGGCCCGTGCCGTAAAACTTATCAGCGAAGCATCCGGTTTTGACCGTGTGTTTTTGGCAAACAGCGGTGCCGAAGCCAACGAAGGTGCAATTAAACTGGCACGTAAATACGGCCACAGCAAATCGGAAGGCAAATACCGCATTATTACGGCTGTACATTCTTTCCACGGCCGTACTATGATGACTGTTACGGCAACCGGACAGCCCAAATACCAGCATGGTTATGAACCTTTGCCGGCTGGTTTTGATTATGTTCCTTACGGAGACCTTAAAGCTTTGGAAGAAGCTATGGGTGAAGATGTTTGCTGCGTTATGCTGGAACCTGTTCAGGGTGAAGGCGGCGTGCATGTTCCTGCAGATGAATATTTGCAGGGCGCACGTGCTTTATGCGATAAATTTGATGCTTTGTTAATATTTGATGAAATTCAGTCCGGTGTTGGCAGAACCGGCCAATGGTTTGCTTATATGCATACCGGCATTAAACCTGATGTACTGACTTTTGCCAAAGGCATAGGCGGCGGCTTCCCGGTCGGCGGCTTCTGTGTTGATGAAAAACTGGCGCATATATTTAAGCCTGGCGACCATGGCAGCACTTTTGGCGGCAATGCTTTGGCATGTGCCGCAGTTGAGGCTGCATTAACTGCCATTAAAGAAGAAGGCCTTGTTGAAGCAGCGGCTGAAAAAGGAAAATACTTCATGGCTAAATTACAGGAACTCCAAGCCAAATATTCCGATAAAGTTACGGAAGTTCGCGGGCGCGGGCTTATTTTGGGCATGGAACTTGCCAAACCAGGAGCGCCGGTTGTTGAACATTGCCTGAAAGACCATGTTATAGTAAACTGCACGGCAGGGAATGTTATACGCCTTGTTCCGCCGCTTATCGTAACGGAAGAAGAAATAGACAAAGCTGTTGCGGCACTTGATGCGGCATTGGCAGAATTTTAATCAGTTGGTGAGGATGTAAAATGGGTTTAAGAAACAAAGATTTAATTTCCATTCATGATTTAACAGTCGGTGAAGTGGCCACTATTTTGGATGTGGCTAAAAAATTGAAACGTAAACAAAAAAGAGGCGAACCGCACAGATATTTGGAGGGCAAAACGCTGGCCATGATTTTCTCCAAAGCTTCAACCAGAACGCGTGTATCTTTTGAAACCGGTTTTTATCAGCTCGGCGGCCATCCTATTTATCTGAACGATTCAGCATCTCAGATTGGACGCGGCGAACCTGTGCGCGATACGGCACGTGTATTATCACGTTTTGTTGACGGCATTATGATTAGGACTTTTTCGCATGAAAGCGTTATTGAACTGGCAAAATATGCAACTGTTCCCGTTATTAACGGTTTAACGGATTTGCTGCATCCCTGTCAGGCATTAACCGATATGTTTACCATTATGGAGCATAAAGAAGTACTTAAAGGGCGTAAACTTGTGTATGTTGGCGACGGCAACAACATGGCACACTCTTTAATGTATGCCTGCGCCAAAGTTGGCATGAATATGGTTTGCGCATCGCCGGAAGGCTACCAGCCAGACCCGGAAATTGTAAAAACCGCTCAGGAAGATGCTGCTCTTACCGGCTGCACCATTGAAGTTGATGACGATTTATTCCGCGCAGCCAAAGGTGCTGACGTGCTTTACACCGATGTTTGGGCAAGCATGGGACAGGAAGCTGAACAGAGCATCCGCCAGGAAGCGCTTGGCGATTACCAGATTAACAAAGAATTGTTAAGCGTAGCGCGTCCGGATGCCATGGTGCTGCATTGCCTGCCTGCCCACCGCGGCGAGGAAATTACCGAAGAAGTGCTCGAAGGTCCGCAATCTAAAGTGTTTGACCAGGCAGAAAACCGCCTGCATGTACAAAAAGCAATTATGGCGCTTTTGATGACCGACGATATTATTTAACAAACTATTGCATATTTATAATAAAACGTGTATAATAATACGCATATTGATTTGCAACTTAAATCCTGTTGGGAGGCTGTACCTTAATGAAAATTGACAAAAGCAAAATTAAAAAAGTAGTGCTCGCTTATTCCGGCGGCCTTGATACTTCCGTTATTATTCCCTGGCTTAAAGAAAACTATAACAATTGTGAAGTTATTGCCTGCACGGCAGACCTTGGCCAGGGCGATGAACTGAACATTGTGCATGATAAGGCTTTAAAATCCGGCGCAAGCAAATGCTATATTCTGGATTTGAAAGAAGAGTTTGTTTCTGATTATGTTTGGCCTGTTGTAAAAGCCGGCGCTATTTATGAACAGAAATATTTGCTCGGTACTTCTTTTGCACGTCCGCTGATTGCCAAAAAATTAGTTGAAATTGCGCTTAAAGAAGGTGCTGATGCTGTTGCACACGGTGCTACCGGTAAAGGCAACGACCAGGTTCGTTTTGAACTCGGCGTTAAAGCGCTCGCTCCGCAGCTTGCTGTTATTGTGCCCTGGCGTGAATGGAACATCCGTTCCCGTGAAGATGCTATTGATTTTGCTGCTGCACATAACATTCCCGTGCCTGTAACCAAAGACCACGATTATTCCATGGACCGCAATATGTGGCATTTAAGCCATGAAGGTTCTGACCTTGAAGATCCCTGGAATGCACCGAAAGATGAACTTTTCATCGTTACCAGCACTCCTGAAAAAGCTCCTGATAAAGACGAATATATAGAACTTGAATTTGAAGCAGGCGTACCCGTTGCAGTTAACGGCGAAAAACTTTCCCCGGCAGCTCTGCTTGAAAAACTGAATGAAATCGGCATCCGCAACGGCGTAGGCATTTGCGACATGGTTGAAAACCGTCTTGTCGGCATGAAATCCCGCGGCGTTTATGAAAACCCGGGCGGTGCAATTATCGTTTATGCACATAAAGAACTTGAAAGACTGTGCCTCGACCGCGCAACCATGCATTATAAAGAAATGGTTTCCATTAAATACGCTGAACTTGTTTATGACGGCATGTGGTTCAGCCCGCTGCGTGAAGCACTGGCTGCTTTTGTTGATGAAACCCAGAAAACCGTTACCGGTACTGTACGCCTGAAACTTTACAAAGGCAATATCATGAGCGCCGGTGCAAAATCTCCGTATTCTTTGTACAGCAAGGAATATGTAACCTTCGGTGCTGACGAAGTTTACAACCAGGCTGATGCTACCGGCTTCATTACCTTGTTTGGCCTGCCGCTTACTGTACGTGCCCTTATGAAACAGGGTAAACTTAAATAATGGCTAAGTTATGGGGCGGAAGATTCAGTAAAAATACCAACGAACTTGTGGACGCGTTTAACGCGTCCATTGAGTTTGATAAGCGTTTGTACCATGAAGATATACGCGGCAGTATCGCCCATGCTACAATGCTGGCAAAATGCGGAATCATTCCCGAAGAAGATGCAAAGAAAATTGTTGCCGGACTTAAAGATATTTTAAAAGATATTGAAGCAGGCAATTTCAGCTTTGATATTGCGCTGGAAGATATCCATATGAATATTGAAGCACGTTTGACAGAACGTATCGGCGCTGCCGGTGCAAGGCTGCATACAGCACGCAGCCGCAATGACCAGGTTGCGCTTGATATGCATATGTATATGAAACGTGAAGTTGTTGAAATTGCGGAGCTTTTAGTACAGTTTGAAGAAGCGCTGCTTGCAGTTGCCAAAAAGCATGATAAAACTTTAATGCCCGGTTATACTCATTTGCAGCGTGCTCAGCCTATTACTTTTGCACATCATATGCTGGCATATTTTAATATGCTGCAGCGCGATTTCCGCCGCCTGCTTGGCGTGTGGGAAGGTGCGGATATTATGCCGCTTGGCGCGGGCGCCATTGCCGGCACAACTTTCCCGATTGACCGCTTCTTTGTGGCAGAGCAGCTTAATTTCGGCAGTGTATATGCCAACAGTATGGATGCTGTAAGCGACAGGGATTATATTATTGAATTCCTCAGCTTTGCATCAACGCTGATGATGCATATGAGTCGTTTAAGTGAAGAATTTTGTCTGTGGAGCAGCACGGAATTTGGCTTTATTGAACTGGATGATGCGTTTGCAACCGGTTCTTCCATGATGCCGCAGAAGAAAAATCCGGATATTTCCGAACTGGTGCGCGGCAAAACAGGGCGTGTTTATGGTCATTTAATGGCTATGCTTACTACAGCTAAGGGCTTGCCTTTAACCTACAATAAAGATTTGCAGGAAGATAAGGAAGGCTTCTTTGATGCCATAGATACTTTAAAATTCAGCCTTGCCGTTTACAGCGATATGATTAAAACCATGACTGTAAACGTAGATAAAATGCGTGAAGCAGTAAGCAAGGATTTTTCCAATGCTACTGATTTGGCTGATTATCTGGTACGCAAAGGTTTGCCGTTCCGTATGGCTCATGAAGTTGTCGGCAAGTGTGTTGCTTATGCTATTTGCGAAGGCAAATTCCTGCCGGAAATTTCGCTGGACGAGTATAAAAAATTCAGCGATTTGTTTGAAGCAGATTTGCTGGACGCTTTAAAACCGGAAAATTGTGTGGCTGCTCGTACTTCTTACGGCGGACCGGCGTTTACCGAGAACGACAAGCAGTTTGTGCGCGGTGATGAAATTATTGCAGCACAAAAGGCCAGAGTAGAAGAATTAAAGCAAAAATTATAATTAATTAAATAAAAAAGACGGTTCGTTTTAGAACCGTCTTTTTATGTTTGTTTTTATTGTAAAAGTTCTTTTAATTCTTTTACTTTTTGAGCAAATTTTTGCAGTGTTACGGCAACCGGCTGTGGTGTTGTTAAATCCACACCGGCATTTTTCAAAATGTTAAGCGAGTAATTGCTGCCGCCTGCTTTTAAGAAGCCAAGGTATTTATCAACGGCATCCGGCTTGCCGCTGAGTATGCTTTCGGCGAATGCCGTAGCGGCACTGTAACCGGTAGCGTATTTATAAACATAAAATGGCGTATAAAAATGCGGTATGCGTGACCATTCGCTGGCAAGTTCCTTATCGGCAGTAAGCGCCGGGCCGTAATAGGTTTTGTTGCTTTCCAGCCAGTAGTTTTCCAGTGTTTCTGCCTGCAAACTGCGTCCGGCATCAATTTCTCCATGGGTAAACAGTTCAAATTCGGCAAATTGTACCTGGCGGTAAACAGTAGTGCGTACTGCTTCTAAAAACTGATTGATAAGGTAAATTTTTTGTTCATCGGTAGCGTTGGCAAGCGTGTGTTCAAGCAGTAAAATTTCATTGGTGGTGCTTGCAACTTCAGCACAGAAAATAGAGTAATCGCTGTTGATATAACTTTGCGCGTTATTGGCAAGGTAGCTGTGCATAGCGTGTCCCATTTCGTGGGCGATAGTGGAAATGCTGTTGTAACGCGGCTGATAGTTAAGCAGTACATAGGGATGTACGCCGTAAATGCCCCAGGAATATGCACCGCTGCGTTTGCCTTTGTTTTCATAAATATCAATCCAGCGGCTTGCAAAAGCATGTTTTAACGTTTTAATGTAATCGCTGCCGAGCGGAGCAAGTGCTTCCGTTACACGGCGGCAGGCTTCGTCAAAAGTGCAGGCAAAACTTTCGCCTGCGGAAGAAAGCGGCATATAAATATCATAGGGATGCAGTTCTTCAAGGTGCAGAGCTTCTTTTTTTAACGCTATATATTCGTGCAGGGGTTCTAAATTATCGTGTACGGTTTTTATCAGTCCGTGGTAAAGCTCTGTCGGTATATTATCTTCGGCAAGGCTTGCTTCCAGGGTATTTTGGTATTTATGCGCCGTTGCGTAAAAGCGGCTTACACGGCATTGGCCGGTAAGTGTATTGGCAAGCGTGTTGCGGTAGTTGTGGTAAGTGCCCATTAAAGTGCGGAAAGAGTTTTGGCGCAAAGTACGGTCAGGGCTTGTCATATTAAGCAGGTAGTTGCCTTCACTAACGGTTGCAGTGCTGCCATTGCCGTCGGTAATAGGCGGAAACTGCATATCTGCGCTGACCAGGCTGCGGAAAATTGCGGCAGGTGCCGATGCAGCAAGGCTGGCCTGCGAAAGCAGCGCTTCCTGCTCCTGTGGCAGAACATGAGGAGCAATACGCAGCAAATTGCTGAGATAAAATTTAAAATCAGCAAAATCTTTGCAGTCAAGCAATTCTTCTACATAATTGCGCGGCAATGATAAAATTTCAGGTTCGATAAACGAAACTGTATTATTAAATTCTGCCAGCATATTTTCGGCCTGCCCGGAAAGAGCTTGAAACTGTGGGTCGCCGTTGTCGGTATCAAGCTGTAAACGTGCGTAAGCATAAATTTTGGAAATTTCTTCTAATAATGCAGCTTGTTTATTCAGTGCTTCCAAAAGTAAAGTTTTGTCATTAAGTTTGCCCTGTAAAGCAGCAATGCTTTTTAAGCCATTCTGCAAATTATCCGCAGCCTGCTGCCATGCTTCTTTAGTTGCATATAAATCTTCAATTTTCCATTTATAAATTTCGCCTATATCTTTTCTGGCAACATTGCTGCCATGTTCGGGAATATTTTGCGTCATATTTTTAATCACTCCTTGCAAAAATCATAGTACTCTATTATTATAACACAGTAGATATATTTAAGTTAGAGGCGGTCAACATGAAAATAGTTTTAACGGCAATCGGCAGCAAATATATTCATACAGCACTGGGGCTGCGCAGTATTTGCGCATATGCCAAAGCGCACGGCATAAATGCCGAACTTATTGAAGACAGCGCACAGACGCCGCTGCTTTCCGCTTTGTCGGAAATTACAGCCAAAGAACCTGATTTTGTAGGTCTTTCCGTACACATTTGGAATAAAAATTACGTTTTTAGCTTGATACGTCTTTTGCGTAAAGTTATGCCGCAGGTAAAAATCGTTGCCGGCGGACCGGAAGTATCGTTCAATCCGGAACGTATTTTTGCTGAATGTTCGCAGATAGATTATATTATCATGGGCGAAGGCGAGGAAACTTTTGTAAATCTGATGCATGCTTTGGCAGATGGCGGCGAAGTACCTGAACATATAGCTTATCAAAAAAATGGCGTGGTTATTGCAAATGGCGGTACAGCAGTTGTGAGCGATTTGAATGTACTGGAGTTTGCTTATCCTGATTTATCAGAAGTTGTGGAAGCTAAAAAAATAGTTTATTATGAATGTACGCGCGGCTGCCCGTTTAATTGTTCCTACTGCCTTTCGGGAATATCGCGCAATGTGCGCAAACGCAGCCTTGCTAAGGTTTATGCAGATTTGGACAGGCTTATTGCAGGCGGAGTGCCGCTGGTAAAATTTGTAGACCGTACCTATAACCTTGATGAAAATTATTTTTTGCCGATTATGCAGCATCTGGCACAGGCAAAAACTGACGCAACATTTCATTTTGAAATTAAGGCAGATTTATTAAGCGAAAATGTATTAAAATTTTTAAAAACTGTACCTAAAGGGCGTTTTCAGTTTGAAATAGGTGTGCAGACAACTAATCCGCAAACACTTAAAGCAATTAACCGCCATGATAACTGGCAGAAACTAACGGAAAACGTTACACGCCTTTTGCGCTGCGGCAATATCCATCTTCATTTGGATTTAATTGCAGGACTCCCATATGAAGGAATTGAAGAGTTTGAAAAATCCTTTAATGATGTTTATGGTTTGCAGCCGCATATGCTGCAATTAGGGTTTTTAAAAGTTTTGCCAGGCACACAAATGGAAAGCCAGACTTGTGAACATGGTCTCGTTTATATGGATGAACCGCCTTATGAAATTTTAGCGACAAAATATATCAGTTATGGAGAGCTGCGCTTTTTAAAAGTATTGGAAGATGTTTTTGACCACACTTACAACACAGGGCGTTTTGCGTATACTTTACAATATTTAACATCGGCTGAAGGCAGTGCTTTTGCATTTTACAGCAAGTTTGCCAAATGGTGGCAGGCAAGGGGTGAATATCCGCTCGGGCATAATGTGCGCGGCGTAACAAAGCTGCTGTATGACTTTGCGCATGAATGTTATAAAGAAGATTTTGCCGCTGTATGTGAACTGCTGCGTTTTGATGTGTTAATGGCACAGCCAGGTTGGAAACCGGAATTTTTGTGCTGGCACAGCAGTGAACTTAATGAAAAAATAATGGCTTTTTGGCGTGATGCAGATAAAGTGCGGCAGTATATGCCGGATTATGATTTTGCTACATGGCGGCAAATACAGAAAAACTATGCTATTGAATATTTTGAGTTTGACCCTCAGTGCGAAGCAGAAGAAAGAGTTTATTACCTGTTTGCTTACAATGCAGATGGAAGCAAGGCAATAAAATTAAAAGATTTTTAAAATTGTAAAAAATGAAGGATATAAG
>CAJLLL010000019.1 GCA_905207485.1 uncultured Phascolarctobacterium sp. | reverse complement strand
TTATTTTTCTTTCCGGTTTTTGCTGGGCGCTGTCGCATAAACATTTAAAGCGCAGCCTTACTATTTTAGGCTGCGCTGTTTTTATTTCCGGCATCACATATTTTTTTGACAAAAACAATTTTATCAGTTTCGGTATTTTATCATTCATCGGCAGTGCCATGCTGCTGATGCTGCCAATGCAAAAATTAATTTATAAAATTATGCCCGCAAGCGGATTAATTGGCAGTATTATTTTGTTTTTCGCCTTAAAAAATATTGCCCATGGTTATATTGGAATACCGGGCTGGCAATACCAACTGCCGCTTAATTGGTATGCCAATTATTTCACTGCATGGCTTGGGCTGCCTACGGAAGATTTTTATTCTGCCGATTATTTTCCTATCATTCCCTGGATTTTTATATACACCGGCGGTTATTTTGCCTGCCGCTTATGCCGCGATTTTCTAAATCAAAATTCGTTTCTTTATTTTGATATCAAACCTTTATCTGCATTAGGCAGACACTCTCTTCCCGCCTATCTTATTCATCAGCCTGTAATTTACGGTTTGATGCTGTTATGGTATAAGTATTTATAAATTACAAAACCGGGCCTGCTATGCAGTACCCGGTTTTACTTTTTGCTAAAATATTATTATTTCTTTTCTTCGCTGCCTTGTTCGTTAGCCGGCTGAGGCGGAACAATAGCAATGTTTAAAAGCAGCGGTTTTTCATTTTTTACGGCAAAATCAGCGATAACCATCATTACTTTATCGCCTTCAAAGCCTGCGCCGTAAACCAAACGGTCAACGCCCGGGCGTTTGATAAGATTTACAAGTTGTTTTTCCTTGTAAGCGCCCAAATCTTTGGTAATGCTTGCTTTATATTCGTTGAATTTAGTTTCATCAAAGTTGGCTTTCATGTCAGCACTCAAAATTGAAGAAACATTCTTGTAAGAAGATGCGTTCAAAAACTGGTCTACCATTTTTGCTTCTGCATCAAGCACGCTGCCATCACTGGCAAAGCAGGCAGAAGATACGCACATTACAAGCATCATCACAATCAGTAAAATTTTTTTCATCGAAGAACCTCCCTTAAAGTTGTCTTTTCATATTATAGCACAAAAAAAGCAGGTGAAAACACTTTTCACCTGCTTTTCACATATTTTTTATAAACCTTTTTCAATACGTTCCATTGCTTCAATGGTATTTTCCCTGCTGCCAAAAGCTGTCAGGCGGAAATAACCTTCACCCATGGAACCGAAGCCTGCACCCGGGGTACCGACAACAGCCAGTTTTTCCAAGAGATAGTCGAAAAATTCCCAGGAACCCATGCCATTGGGGCACTGCATCCAGATATACGGGGAATGAGTACCGCCGTAGAATTTTATGCCTTTTTTAGTGAGTGCTTCTGCCATAATGCGGGCATTTTCTTTGTAAAAAGCCAGCATTTCACGGCACTGTTTTTGTCCTTCTTCGCTAAATACTGCTTCAGCACCGCGCTGAAT
Organism: uncultured Phascolarctobacterium sp.; assembly: GCA_905207485.1. Taxonomy (GTDB): domain Bacteria; phylum Bacillota; class Negativicutes; order Acidaminococcales; family Acidaminococcaceae; genus Fusicatenibacter_A. The sequence continues at coordinate 31,472 of CAJLLL010000019.1, read as the reverse complement.
AATGTAAGGTACGCCGTTGAATTTGGTTGTCTGGCGGCGCAGCCACATTTTGTTAAGTTCCATTTCTTTACCGTCTTTAGTTTTACGTACCAATTCGTGCGGAACAATGGTATAACCGCAGCGGGTACCAGTAAAGCCGGCAGTTTTAGAAAGTGAGCACAGTTCAATAGCACATTTTTTTGCACCTTCAACAGCAAAAATGCTGCGCGGGATGCTCGGGTCGCTGATAAAAGATTCGTATGCGGCATCATACAAAATTACTGCATCGTTTTTCAGTGCATAAGCAACCCATTTTTCAAGCTGTTCTTTTGTGTAAACCGCACCAGTCGGGTTATTAGGCGAGCACAGATAAATAATATCAGCTTTTACGCTGTCATCCGGCATCGGCAAAAAGTCATTTTCCGGTTTGCCCTGCATATAAATAATTTCGCGGCCGCACATTACATTGGTATCAAGATAAACCGGATATACCGGGTCAGGAATCAAAATTACATTGTCGTTGCTGAAAATATCAGTCATATTGCCGCAATCGCTTTTTGCACCATCACTAATGAAAATTTCATCACTGGCAACAGTTACGCCAAAGCTGGCATAATATTTGGCAATAGCTTCATGCAGAAAATCATATCCCTGTTCCGGGCCATAACCGCGGAAAGTTTCTTTAACACCCATTTCGGCAACTGCTTTCTGCATTGCTTCAACAACAGCAGGCGCAAGCGGCAGGGTTACATCGCCAATCCCCATTTTTATAATTTTCTTTTCGGGATGCGCTGCCGTAAATTCTGCCACTTTGTGTGCGATTTGCGAAAACAGGTAGCTTTCTTTTAAATTGCAATAATTTTGGTTAACAAAAGCCATTCTTTAATTCCCCCATTAAAAATATATTTTAAATAAATTATTTGGAAACGATTTCATCCGGAATATCAATTACTCCGTCGAACACCAAAGTAGCAGGACCTTTTAAAATAACACTGTCATTTTTGCAGTAAGTTACTTTAAGTTCGCCGCCTTTGGCAATAACTTTCAATTCTTCATCACGTTTGCCGGCGTTGTTTAATGTTACGCAGGCAACAGCAACAGCGCAAGCTCCGGTGCCGCAGGCCCAGGTTTCGCCGCTGCCGCGCTCCCATACGCGAAATTTAACGGTGTTTTTGTCAATAACCTGTACAAACTCGGTATTTACACCTTCCGGGAATAATTTATGATGTTCGAACAAAGGTCCTATTTTCTCAAGGTCAAGGCTGTCCACATCATCAACAAAGGTTACATAATGCGGATTGCCCATCGAAACAGCAGTACCGTTGTAAACAACATCTTCGGCAATTACAAGTCCCTGGTCAACAAACACAAAATGGTCGCTAATCATAGGGATTTCCGTGCATTTAAACACCGGTTTGCCCATATCAACAGAAGCTTCTTCAACCTTACCGTCTTTTAAGGTAACATCAATTGTTTTAATGCCGGATAAAGTTTCTATGGTAAAAGTAGTTTTATCTGTTAAGCCTTTATCGTAAACATATTTTGCCACGCAGCGGATACCGTTGCCGCACATTTTGCCTTCGGAAGCATCGGCGTTAAACATACGCATTCTGAAATCAGCTTTATCGGACGGCATAATTAAAATAAGTCCGTCAGAGCCAATGCCGAAACGCCTGTGGCTGACATATTCGCTTACTGCGCCGGGATTAGGAACGTCTTTTTCCATACAGTTAACGTATACATAATCATTGCCGCAGCCGTGCATTTTGGAGAATTCCAGTTTCATCTTCATTCCTCCTGTTTAACCGGTTATACCGGAGTATTGCTTAATTAAAAGCGGCGTCCCAACAGAACGCCGCTGTCCTTATTATTAAAGTATACTATGAGCAAAAATTACAGTCAACCGCAAGTTAATTTTTTTGCGGCAGATTAGCAAATTTAGCTTTCATGATTTTTTTATACGCTTCCACGCCGGGCTGGTCAAAAGCATCGACATTTGCCAGTTCCCCTTCATAAGCCACGCTCAGCATTAAAAAATAAAACAATTCGCCTAAATGGTAAGCATCCATTTCCGGCAAAACATACCGTGCGTTAAAGCGGTTGTCGCTGTTTAGCGCCTCGGCATTACTATCCAATGCCATTGCAAGCGCATCATTCATTTTTAGTCCGTTATATTTCTTAAAAGCAGGTTCATCAAAAGGCATGCCGAGCACAATATCTCCCGGCATATTTTTTATCTGCAAAAACTGTACAACTTTGTTGCGGATACCGTCCTGATGAAGCTGGGTCTGTGCGTGCATATCTGTTGTGCCAACGGCAGGCACCGGCGTACGTCCGTAATAAACAGTTTCGCCGTTACGGTTCTTGCGTTTTCCCAAAGACTCCGCTAAAAGCTGCACATACCATTGACCCAATGAGCCAAGCCGTTCACCGTAACCCATAAAAACTTCAATATGGCAGCCATACTTTTCCGAGGCAAGATATTTCATTGCTGCATTCATCAGCGCAGGATTTTCATAAATATTTTTAGTCCGGCAAGCAGCTTCCATATCAGCAGCGCCGCTTAACAGTTTTTCAACATCCATACCGATAGCGGCAGCGGTAACAAGCCCGGGGTCATTTAAAACACTGAAACGGCCGCCAATGCCGTTCTTTACGTCAAAGCAGCGCCAGCCATATTTTTGTGCCAATTTGAATAAAGGCGAACCGGCTTCCGGGTTACGGTCAGTAACTGCAGTAACTTCGGTATCAAACATAACGCTTTTATTGCAGGCTTCATAAAAATAAATAAACGAAGCCAGAGTTTCCATCGTTGATCCGGATTTGGAAATAGGCACCAGCATAACCTTAAAACGCTTCTTCTTAGGCCATGCGTGTACAGACCAGTAACGCAATTCATTCATAATTTCTTCACACTGGCCTGCATCCAAATTATTGCCCGAGAAATAAATGCGTGGATAACCGTTGCGGCGTTTTTCGCCCATTGCATTCCAGCTTGGTCCCGCTCCAATATCAAACAGAACTTTGTTGCCTAAATACGAACCACCGACACCTAAAAATACTACTGCATCAACATTAGTCCGCACATAATCGCCAAAATCTTTCAATTTTTGCAGCGATACAGGAGTATTAGGGTTGCCGTTCTTAATTTCCGGCAGACGCGTAAAATAAACAGGCTCAGGCACTCCATCTTTCGATAAATGGTTATAAGCAGTACCAGTAGCGCGCATTTCATTAACCGCAGCAGCAGCCTTGCGCATATCTGCTTCCAGTGTCAGCAAATCATCCTCCTGCAACCTGCCTTCGCCAAACATATTCGTATAATCAAAAACAAAACCGCTTTTTAAAACCAGCTTGTCTGCAAACTTCACGTACTCACCATCCACAAAGGTTATTTTTCTGCTACACGTACTTCAAACATACGCTGCCATGGCAAATTAAACTTATAATTATCAACCGTTTTTTCTGTCATCAGCGGCGCTGCAATATTTTTAATTTCTTTGGTAATCAAATTTTCTGCGGCGATAAGCTGCTCACTGTTTAATCCGCTGTTAGGCCATTTATTGGGCCAGATAAGTTCTGCTGAAACTTTCATGCGTACATTAGCCTGATAAGCCCAGTCATCCAGATAACGGATATTAAGCAGGTTATCCTTTGCTTCTGCCGTCATCTCCGGAGCCAGTAGCCCCTGTGCCAATGCAAAACCGATAGTATTGCCTGCGGTATTCCAACCGCCATAAGCTGCAACATCATAGGCTTTGCCTTCATTGAACAATTCTTTTACCAAAGCGTTATCAGCACCATTGCCATAGGCAACATCTGCAACAGCCACAGGTTTGCCCTGACCTTCAAAATAATTCAGCTTACGCATAAAACGCTGCTGCTGTTCTGTAACAATGCCATTATTACTCGGTGCAGATGCTTCAAGCGTTACTCCGCTGGCCGGCGTATTAACAAGCAGCACCATATCAGCGCGGTGCAAATGTTTGGTAGGCCAACCACCAACAGCATGAATATGTTCTTTTACACTAACATCTACCGGGTCATCTTCATAAGAAGGAATAGTGTCTTTGCCTTTGCCATCGCCATAAGCAGCAAAAACAAACGGTATTTCATAACTTAAACGGTTGGCGGCCCTGTTCAGCAAAACCATGCCAAGCTGGTCTGCGCCGGCAAAAAAGCGGATGCGTTCTTTCGGAAGTTCCCTTACAAGAATATCCATCTTACGGGCTTCCTTATGTGCCTGAGAAAACTGTGCAGTATCATCACGGCCAATAAGCATATAATCAAAATCGCCGCTTTCAACGCCATGCAGTAAAAGTTCCGTCATTTCAATATTCAAAGCACGCCGTTTCATATTATCTTCGCGTACTTCCTGCGGAATTTCTTTTAACAGGCGTTTTAAATCCTTACGTTCACGTCTGGTGATTTCTTTTAAATCTTCTCTGTCTTCAAGTTCGCCAAGCTGGAAAAGTTTGCTGCCCCATTCAGCATAATACGGGGGTTCTACCGGTGCAGCACTTGCTTTTGGGGAGCGCATAATTGTTGCAAATACATAAACAAGCGGGCTGCCTCCCAAATCTTTCAAATTAACAAGCCGTTTCGCACGGTTTTCCAAAACGTCACGTTCAATATGATGCGTACGCGAATCAACCAGCCCTCCGTACAGCATTGCATCAGACGAAACAATTACAGCATTGGCAAGCGGGGCACGTTCTGCCAGCCATGCGTACAATTTGTCCGGGTCACCGCTGTGATGATTTGAAGCAAGATATTCTTCCGGCGGCGTCTCTACATTCCACCCGGCAGCCGCCATGCTGTCAATTGAATATTCCATACACATCGGTCTGTTATCAAGCGGCACAAATAAAATAGTGCCTCTTCCGGCAGCACCGGCAATGCTAAAAGCCGTTAAAAACAAAACAAAACAGGTAAATGCCAATAATTTTCTTAACATAGCCATAATCCTTTCGGGTTTCGATAAAAAATCTCCTGCTGTAAAATTCTACAAGCAGGAGAAAAATCCTTTAATATTTTTTACTGTTTGCCTAAATTAAAACGATTTAAAAAGTCCTTTGTACGCTGATTTTTAGGCGCGGAGAAAATTTCCTCCGGACTGCTTTCTTCGGCAATAACACCCTGGTCGATAAAAATTACACGTGAAGAAACATCACGGGCAAATGCCATTTCGTGCGTTACAATAACCATTGTTAAGCCTTCATCCGCAAGTTCTTTCATAACAGCCAAAACTTCGCCAACCATTTCCGGGTCAAGTGCAGAAGTAGGTTCATCCATAAGCAAAACTTCAGGTTCCAATGCCAAAGCACGCGCAATTGCAACACGCTGTTTCTGTCCGCCGGAAAGCTGGTGCGGTTTTGCATTAATATAGCTTGCCATGCCAACATGTTCAAGATACTTCATTGCCGTGCTGCGTGCAGTTTCCTTATCCTTGCCTAAAACTTTAACCTGCCCAACCATGCAGTTTTCCAAAACCGTCATGTTGTTGAACAAATTAAACTGTTGGAACACCATGCCTACTTTTGTACGGTACAGCGCAAGGTTTTTAAAAGCATCCATTACGTTAGTTCCACGATATGATATAACACCAGCCGTAGGCTGTTCCAAAAAGTTTACGCAACGGATAAGAGTCGATTTGCCACTGCCTGAAGGACCGATAATGCAAACCACATCGCCTTTTTTAACTTCAAAGCTAATGCCTTTTAAAATTTCACGTTCGCCAAACTGTTTTTTCAAATCCTGAACGGACAACAGCAATTCTTTTTCTTCTGGCATTTCTGTTACCGTCCTTTCTTGTTAGTTACTTGAAAATGGCCGCACGGGTCAGCCATTGGGTCATATTCAACCAGTTGATAATCTTTCGGCCCATCCATTTTGCTTTCCAGCCAGCGCAAAATTCTGGATGCCGTAAACGTCATAACAAAATAAATTACGCAGGTAATGAAGAAAATTTCAAAATATCTGTAATATACGCCTGCCGCCGATTTGGAAGCAAAATAAAGTTCAGTTACGGAAATTACATTCAATACAGAAGTATCTTTAATATTGATAATCAGGTTATTGCCGATTTGCGGCATAATGTTGCGCAAAGCCTGCGGCAGAACCACATATCGCATTGTCTGGAAGTGGTCCATACCAATAGCAACTGCAGCTTCACGCTGTCCGGCATCAATTGATTCAATACCGCCGCGTACAGTTTCTGCCATATAAGCGCCGGTATTGATAGAAACAACAAGGAAACCGGCAAACATTGCCGACATATCAATATCAAACAGGCTCATCGCACCATAATATACAACCATTGCCTGTACTATCATTGGTGTACCGCGAAAGATTTCTACATAAGCAGATAAAACAGATTTCAAGCCCTTAATTAAAGTCTGTTTAAGATAGCCGTCATTAGGGTCTTCGGGAATGGTCTGGCAGATACCAACAGCAAGGCCGATAATGCAGCCTATAAAAGTACCAACCAGTGCCAACATTAAGGTTACGGCTGCGCCTTCAAGCAGCACGCCGCTGTATTCGTGCAGTAAAAATACTACCCACGAATAGAAAGAATCGGGCATTGTAGCCATAGTTTACCACCTAACATTCAGTCATTCGTATTATAAAATAAATATGGAAATAAGGGGACGGCTCATGCCGGCCCCTTAACAAACAAACTTAAAGTTATTATTTTGCCAACGGTTGTTTCTGGATAGCTTCATCCATCATTTTATCAAAGTCAGCAGGAGTCATTTTGCCAAGTACAGCATCCATAGCGTCTTTCAGTTCTTTATTGCCTTTTTTGATAGCAATGCCGATTTCAACATCTTCTCTGGAAGTTTTGAAACCTTTTTCTTCGGAGAATTGAAGAACGGTCAGTTCAGGGTTAGCAAAAGCTGCTGCTTTAGCAGTCGGAATGTCTGTTACAATCAAGTTGCATTTGCCGGAGGTAAGTGCAACAATCATGCCAGGAACATTGTCGATAGCAGGCAGTTTGTTAACTTCAGGAACCTGGTCAATCTGGTCATACCAAATTGTGTTGAGCTGGCTGGTAGCAGTTGCTCCGCGCAGTTCTTCAACACTGGTTGCCTTAGCTTGCGGGCTGTCTTTTCTTACCAGTGCAACAACATTTGCATAATAATACGGTTTGGTAAAATCAACGGACTGTTTACGTTCGGAAGTGATGGACATACCAGCAATGGCTGCGTCAATTTTGCCGCTTACAACAGCAGGTGCCAATCCATCCCATTCAATTTTCTGAATTTCAAGTTCAGCGCCCATGGAATCAGCAAGTTTTTTAGCCATCATTACATCATAGCCGTAAGCATATTCATTGCTGCCGGCAATTTTAACAGCGCCGCCATCATCAGTGGTTTGAGACCAGTTATAAGGAGCGTAAGCACATTCCATGCCAACTTTTAATACTTTTTTATCGCTTTTATCGCCGCCGCAGCCTGCAGTAAAAATCATGGAGGCTGCCATTACACCGGCAACAGCGCACAAAGCTAATTTTCTAAAATTCATATCAAACAGCACCTTCCTATTAAAATTAAAGCCATATAGTTAATTTTACCTTTTGATTACAAATATGTCAATTGCATAAAAGCACTTTTACATATTTTATCTCTTATTTTACGTAATTATTCATTGTGTTGTCTTTAAGAATTACGTCATGTGCGCCGCCTTCAACAATAGAAGTTGCAGATACAAGAGTAATTTTAGCTTTTGCCTGCAATTCAGGAATATTCAGTGCACCGCAGTTGCACATAGTAGAACGTACTTTATTTAAAGTAAGGGTTACGTTGTCTTTCAGGCTGCCTGCATACGGAACATAGGAGTCAACGCCTTCTTCAAAAGAGAGTTTCTGAGCGCCGCCCAAATCGTAACGCTGCCAGTTGCGGGCACGGTTGCTGCCTTCGCCCCAATACTCTTTCATATAATTGCCGTTGATGTTTACTTTGTTAGTCGGACTTTCATCAAAACGTGCAAAGTAACGGCCCAGCATCAGGAAATCAGCGCCCATAGCAAGTGCCAGAGTCATATGGTAATCGTAAACGATACCGCCGTCAGAGCAGATAGGAACATAAATGCCGGTTTCTTTATAATATTCGTCACGTGCTTTAGCTACTTCAATCAAAGCAGTTGCCTGGCCGCGGCCGATACCTTTCTGTTCACGGGTAATGCAGATAGAACCGCCGCCGATACCTACTTTTACAAAGTCTGCGCCGCATTCAGCAAGGAAACGGAAGCCTGCAGCGTCAACAACGTTGCCTGCGCCAACTTTTACAGTATCGCCATAATGTTCGCGAATCCATGCCAGAGTAATTTTCTGCCATTCGCTGAAGCCTTCGGAAGAATCTATGCAGAGTACGTCAACGCCTGCGTTAACAAGTGCCGGTACACGTTCTGCATAGTCGCGGGTATTAATGCCAGCACCTACGATATGGCGTTTTTTGTTATCAAGCAGTTCCAGCGGATATTCTTTGTGGGTTGCATAATCTTTGCGGAATACCATATAGAGCAGACGGCCTTCGCTGTCGATAATAGGCAGGGTGTTCAGTTTGTTTTCCCAAATGATGTCATTAGCTTCCTGCAAAGTGGTTTCCGCCGGAGCAGTAATCATTTCACTGATAGGAGTCATGAAGTCTTTAACTTTGGTATTCAAATCCATGCGGCTTACACGGTAGTCACGGCTGGTAACAATACCTTCCAGTTTACCGTTAACGGTGCCATCGCTTGTTACTGCAACAGTGCTGTGGCCGGTTTTTTCTTTTAAGGCAAGAATGTCTGCCAGAGTGCTGTCCGGACGGATGTTGGAATCGCTGCTTACAAAGCCTGCACGGTGAGTTTTTACTCTTTCAACCATTGCAGCTTCGTCTTCAATGGATTGAGAACCGTAAATAAAGGAAATGCCGCCTTCTTTAGAGAGGGCAACAGCCATTTTATCATCAGATACAGACTGCATGATGGCGGAAACCAGAGGAATGTTCATGGTAATTGCAGGCTGTTCACCTTTTTTAAATTTAACCAGCGGAGTTCTTAAATCAACGTTAGCCGGAATGCACTCGCTGGAAGAATAACCGGGAACTAAAAGATATTCACTAAAAGTATGAGCGGGTTCATCATAATAAAATGCCATTTTCATCCATCCTTTTCTTAAAATTTATTATTTTTATTGTTAACTGTGTATACAAAATGTCCCCGCTGCCTGCAGGGACATTTTTTTATTTTTTCAATGCACGCCAGGCTATATCCTTGCGGTACTGCATATCTGTAAAGCTGATTGCGGAAACAGCTTTGTATGCACGTTCCTGCGCTTCGGCAATATCTTTGCCGCTTGCAGTTACGCCAAGCACACGGCCGCCGGCCGTTACTACATTGCCATCGCTGATTTTCGTTCCGGCATGGAACACAACGGTATCAGCCATTGCGCCGGCTTTATCAAGCCCGCTGATAACATAACCGTTTTTATAGCTTTCTGGATAACCGCCGGATGCCATAACTACACATACAGCAGCTTTATCTTTCCAGCCGATGTCAACTTTATCAAGCCCGCCGGTTGCGCAGGCAAGCATAATTTCAGCCAAATCAGCATCCAAAAGCGGCAGTACTACCTGTGTTTCCGGGTCGCCAAAGCGGCAGTTGAATTCAACCACTTTCACTTCATCGCCGCAAACCATCAGGCCTGCATACAGGCAGCCTTTATAAGGCATGCCTTCTGCTTTCATGGCTGCAACAACGGGTTTTAAAATCTTTTCTACTGCGCGCAGGCGTAAAATATCGGTTAAAACAGGAGCCGGTGCATAAGTGCCCATGCCGCCGGTATTAGGCCCTTTATCGCCGTCAAAAGCGCGCTTATGGTCCTGAGAAGCAATCATCGGCACGATATGTTCGCCATCAGTAAATGCCAGGAGAGATGCTTCCTCACCCTGCATAAATTCTTCAATGACAACACGCGCGCCGGCACCGCCGAATTTATGCTGTTCGCCCATCATCTCGTCAATTGCTTCCAAAGCTTCTGCTTCCGTCATGGCAACAACAACGCCTTTGCCTGCTGCAAGCCCGTCAGCCTTAATAACAATCGGCGCGCCTTTTTCCTTAACATAAGCTTTAGCAGTTTCAATATCTTCGCAAACTTTAAAGAATGCTGTCGGGATATCATATTTTGCCATAATATTTTTGGCAAACGCTTTACTGCCTTCAAGCTGTGCTGCTGCTTTGGAAGGCCCAAAAACAGCAAGCCCGCGTGAAGCGAAGATATCGGCAATGCCTGCCACCAAAGTTGCTTCCGGGCCAACAACGGTTAAATCAATACCGTGTTCTTCAGCATAATCCGCAACACCTTCAAGATTATTCAAATCAAGTTCTATGCATTCACATTTTTCTACGGCAGCAATGCCGGGATTGCCGGGAGCTGCGTAAATTTTTTCAACCTGTGCGCTCTGTGCCAGTTTCCATGCCAGCGCATGTTCACGGCCGCCGCCGCCAATAAGTAATATCTGCATAATGCTTCTCCTTATTTGCCTTCGGCAAGCTGCTTGGTCAGATATGCACTGATGGCAGCATCATATTCGGAAGTATGCGTAAATGCTTCTTTAGCCAGAGTTTTGCGGGTAACAATATCAGCATCGCCATACTGCTGCAGCATTGCAATCAGGCTGCTGTAACGTGCCGGATTGGTAATAATAATGACATCGCGGAAGTTTTTGGCAGCTGCCCTTACCATTGCCGGACCGCCAATATCAATGTTTTCAATAGCTTCAGCTTCTGTTACGCCGGGTTTGGCAATAGTTTCTTTAAACGGATAGAGGTTTACTACAACGAGGTCAATCGGTTTAATGCCGTGTTCTTCCATTGCCTTAACATGTTCCGGATTACTGCGGACAGCTAAAATGCCGCCATGGATTTTCGGGTTTAAAGTTTTAACCCTGCCATCCATAATTTCCGGAAAACCGGTTACATCGCTGACATAAGTTACAGGAATGCCTGCGTCCTGCAAAGCCTTCATAGTGCCGCCGGTAGAAATAATTTCTACGCCGATTTCATGCAGAAACTGTGCCAGTTTAACAATGCCTGTTTTGTCAGATACGCTCAAAAGCGCTCTTTTTATTCTCATGTTCTTTCACCTCACTGCCGGAAGCACTTTAACGTGCCTTCCTTCTATTTGCAGCCTGCCTTCACTCCACAAACGTACAGCTTCGGGCAAAGCTTTATGTTCCTGTTCCAAAATTCTGTCTGCCAGTGTATCATGCGTATCATCATCCAGCACCGGCACTGCTTTTTGCAGAATAATCGGACCACTGTCGGTGCCTTCATCTACAAAATGCACTGTGCAGCCGGCAATTTTTACGCCGTAATCAAGCGCCTGTCCCTGTCCGTCAAGCCCCGGGAAACTCGGCAAAAGAGCCGGATGGATATTGACGATTTTATGATGCCAGTGCCCCACAAATTCCGGGCTTAAAATACGCATAAAACCTGCCAGTACAACCAGCTCCGCACAGGCTTCTTCCAGTGCGGCGGTAATTTTATTTTCAAAATCTTCTTTAGATGCACATTCTTTACGTTCAACCGCTACGGTTTTAATGCCGGCATTGTTTGCACGTTCCAAAGCAAAGGCATCTTTTTTATCGCTGATAACAACGGTAATTTCCACATTAAGCGTACCTGCGGAAATTTCGTCCATTAAAGCCTGCAAGTTACTGCCCCTGCCGCTTACAAGTACGCCGATTTTGCGCTTATTCACCAAAAACGCCGCCTTTCAGCACTGCTTTGCCGCTGCCTTCAACAATACGGCCAAGTTCATAGAAAGTTTCACCGGCATTTTTCAGATGTTCACGTACAGCGTCAGCTTCTTCCGGAGCAACTACCAGCACCATGCCTACGCCCATGTTAAAGGTGCGGTACATTTCATGCCAGTCAACATTGCCCCATTCCTGCAATTTTTTAAAGACAACAGGCACTTCCCATGCTGCTGCGTTAACGTCAGCATCGCAATCCTGAGGTAAAATGCGAGGAATGTTATCATAGAAACCGCCGCCGGTAATATGCACCATGCCGTGCAGATTAAATTTTTCAATCAGCGGCAGGCATACGCGCGGATAAAGACGGGTCGGTTTCAAAAGTTCTTCACCAAGAGTTGTGCCAAATTCCGGTACCGGAGTATCCATAGTGAAGCCCATTACGTCAAAGCAAATTTTACGTACAAGGGTAAAACCGTTGGAATGAATGCCGGAAGAAGGCAAACCTAAAAGCACATCGCCCGGTTTTACTTTTTCGCCGGTAATCATTTTGCTTTTTTCTACCACGCCAACACAGAAACCTGCAATATCGTATTCATTCTTGCCATACAAATCGCTCATTTCAGCAGTTTCACCGCCGATTAATGCGCAGCCGGATTCTTTGCAGGCATTGGCAACACCCTTAACAATCTGGGCAACCTTTTCAGCTTCCAAGGTTTCAATGGCAATATAATCAAGGAAAAACAGCGGTTCAGCGCCCTGTACAAGAATATCGTTTACGCTCATGGCAACTGCATCCTGACCGATAGTGTCATGTTTATCAGCCATAAAAGCCAGTTTCAGTTTAGTACCTACGCCGTCGGTGCCGCTTACCAGCACAGGCTCTTTGTATTTGCCGCTGTTCAATGCAAACAAACCGCCAAAGCCGCCAATGTCACCGATAACTTCGGGACGGTAAGTAGCCTGTACACTTGCTTTCATCAGTTCAACAGCTTCATTGCCGGCATCAATGTTTACACCGGCGTCTGCATAAGTAAGTTGTTTCTTGGTTTCTTCGCTCATCATCGTCCTCCTGTATCAGCCTTCATTTTCAAAAATATATTTAGAACCCTGCCTCAGGGTTTCTTCCGCATTGTCGGGATAATCTGCATTAAAGCAGGCATAGCACATACCGTCCGGGTCCATGCAGTTCAGCGAACGTTTCAAACCTTCCAGCGAAATATAATGCAGGGAATCTGCACCGATGTACTGGCAAATTTCTTCTTCCGTATGAGTAGAAGCAATCAGTTCTTTGCGTACGCTGGTATCAATGCCGTAGTAGCACGGGTCAGTTACCGGAGGAGAGCTGATGCACATATGCACTTCGCGTGCTCCGGCATCTTTAAGCAGTTTTACAATTTTGCCGCTGGTTGTGCCGCGCACAATACTGTCATCAACCACCACAACGGATTTGCCTTTAATAACGCTTTCTACCGGATTAAGTTTAAGCCTTACCGCATTTAAGCGCTGTTTTTGTGTAGGCTGAATAAACGTCCTGCCTACATAACGGTTTTTGGTTAAACCTTCCATAAACGGCACGCCGGATTCAAGGCTGTAGCCAACTGCTGCTGCCGTACCGGAGTCCGGAACGGAAATAACAATATCGGCTTTAATATCTTTAGTTTCTTTGGCAAGTTCCCTGCCCATATTGATGCGCGCCTGATAAACGGATTGTTTGTCAATAACGCTGTCGGTACGGGCAAAGTAAACATATTCAAATACGCAGTGCGCACGTTTGGCAGGCATTGTTTCTGCCCAGCGGCTGCTCTTGGGTTCATCGTGGTCATTTTCAAATACCAACATTTCGCCCGGTTCAACGTCGCGTACAAATTCTGCGCCAACCAAATCAAATGCACAGGATTCGGAGGCAACAACCCAGCCGCCGTCCATTTTGCCGATAGCCAGCGGACGGAAACCATACTGGTCGCGCACGGCAATAAGTTTATTATCGGTCATAACCAAAATGCCAAATGCACCTTTAATGGTGTTGGCAGCTTCGGCTACACGTTCTTCAATAGTTTTTTTACGGCTGCGGGCAATCAGGCTTACAACTACTTCAGTATCAACCGTAGTCTGGAACACAGCACCTTCCATAGAAAGACGTTTGCGGAGTTCAGCCGCATTGGTAAGGTTGCCGTTATGTGCCAGAGCAAGGTTGCCGCCGTCAAAATAAACACGCAGCGGCTGAATGTTGTATGCCATGCTGGAACCGGTTGTAGAATAACGTACATGCCCTATGGCAATATGGCCTTCCAGACCGCTTACGCCGCCTTTAAATACATCGGCAACAAGCCCCATGCCTTTTCTTACTTCCATATGTGAGCCGTCGGTAGCGGCAATGCCGCAGCTTTCCTGTCCGCGGTGCTGCAATGCATACAGACCCCAATAAGTGTTAAGCGCTACATCATCGCTATGGGAATAAATGCCGAATACGCCGCACTCTTCATGCATTTTGTCATCAGTAAAATCAATACCAGACATTCTCTGCTCCTTTTCTGCCGCTAATTACTGCTCGCCAGCGCGGAGCGCAGCCAGTTTTTCGCCTTTGGCTTTTACTTCCGCTTTCATTTTTTCACGGTCTTCAGCCAGTTTTTCAACAAGTTCAGGGTATTTGGTAGCCAGAATCTGTACTGCAAACAAAGCTGCGTTTTTAGCTCCGTTAATAGCCATGGTTGCTACCGGAATACCGCTCGGCATCTGTACAAAACTTAAAAGGGAATCCATTCCGTTTAAAGGAGTGGCATTAATGGGTATGCCAATTACCGGCAGCGTGGTAAATGCTGCAATAACGCCGCCCAAATGAGCTGCTGCGCCTGCTGCTGCAATAATTACCTCAACTCCGCGTTCACGCGCGCCTGCCGCAAACTCGTGCACCATTTCCGGGGTGCGGTGTGCAGATGCAACCACAACCTCTACTTCAACGCCAAAACTTTTTAAAGTTTTTTCCGCCGGTTCAAGCACCGGCCAGTCAGAATTGCTGCCCATAATAATTGCAACTTTCATTGTCCCACTGCCTTTCGATAAAAAATAAAGCCCGGCATCAAAATCTCATTGTGCTGTTCAACCAACTACAATTCTTCCGGGCGTCTTTACATAAATAATATTATTAACTTATTTTACCAATAGCCGCCCTTTGTGTCAATAAATTTACACATTTTTGCTGTTATTTGCTTTTTTCGGTTTCATAAGGCCAGCCGCTCATGCTTCCTTCAAGGCTCTGAACATTCTTATAGCCCGCAGCACGCAGCATTGTTTCGGCTTCATAGCCGCGCAAATCAATCTGGCAGCTGCATACAAGTTTTGCATCCTTGTCAGGCAAAGTATTGCAGCATTCACTGCGTACTTTATCAAGCGGCAGGTTTATAATATTGCAGCATCCGGCAATATGGCAGGCTTTAAATTCACCGGGCGTGCGCACATCAACCAAAGTATAATCTTTTTCCCTGCGCAGTTCCTTAAAATCTTTGGGATTAATGCTGCGCAGACGGCCTTCAATTTTATTCAGCAGCACATTTGCTGCCGTTGCAATATTATCAATCGGCCCGTTAAACGGCGGCGCATAACCGATATCAAACTCGCTTAAATCTTCAAGCGTTGCGCCCATGCTGATAGCGGCAACTAATGTGTCGATGCGCTTATCAACGCTTTGCCCAACTGCCTGTACACCGATAACTTTATGCGTTTTTTTATCGGCAAACAGTTTTAAAACAATGCGTCCGGCTCCCGGCATATAACCCAAACGGTCAACCCCCGGCACAATTACACTTTCAAAATCAATACCGGCAGCAGCGGCAGTACGTTCGTTTAAACCTGTACTGCCAGCTTCAATGCCCGGCATACGGCACAGCCCCGTGCCCAAAACACCGGGATATTTAATCATATCGCCGCAAATATTATCGGCAATTATGCGTCCGTGCTTGTTGGCAGTGCTGCCCATCGGCGCAAAAATTTTGCTTCCGCTTACGCGCTGCGTATTTTCTGCACAATCGCCACCCGCATAAATGCAGGGATCACTCGTCTGCATATATTCATTAACGGCAATGGCACCAGTCACGCCAATTTCAAGTCCAGCTTCGCGTGCAAGCTCTACATTTGGACGTACTCCTACCGCAACAATAACCATCTGCGCCGGGATCATACGTTTATCTGTTTTAACTGCGCTTACACGTTCTTCGCCTTCAAAAGCAACCGTTTTTTCACCCAAATATAAATTTATGCCTGCTGCGGCAACAGGTTTGGCTGCAAGCTGCGCCATTTCCAAATCAAGCATCTGCGGCAAAATGCGGTCCTGCATTTCCACAACGCTTACTTTAACGCCAATGTTGTTAAAAGCTTCAGCCAGTTCCATGCCAATAAAACCGGCGCCTACAATTACCACATCCGTTACGTTATTGGCTGTAATTTCAGCTTTAACCTGTTCTACTTCCCACGGAAACCAAAAGTTATGTATGCCCTGCAAATCAGCCCCGGACACAGGCAGGCGCACAGGAGTTGCACCGGTGCCAAGCACCAAAACATCATACGGCATATCTTCCGCCGTTCCCGTTTCTTTATTAAGCACCGTAACAGTTTTTGCTGCACGGTTAATCTTATGCGCTTCATGGCGGATTAAAACGTCAATGCCCTTCACATTTTTAAAATAATCCACATCGCGTGCAATCCCCTGCGGCGTATGCGTAAACTCATCAAAATTTTTAACTTCATCACTTATATAATACGGAAATCCGCACGCGCCGTAACTTACAAGACCGCCGCGTTCAATTACCGTAATTTCCGCATCTTTATCTCTGCGGCGCAAGCGCGAAGCGGTTTTCATTCCCGCTGCCACACCGCCGATAATAAGAACCTTTTTTGCCATAAACTTCCGCTCCTTCCGTTCACAAACTTCTATATTTATATTATATAACAAAAATCAAAATGCCACAGCAAATAAACGCCATGGCATAAAAAAATACATTATAAATTTATTGTTTTCGCATTTCCTTAATAATCAGCGAAACAGAAGGCTGGGTAATGCTGAACAGGTTAGCCAGAAATACCTGCGTTAAATGTTCGTCTTTATATAACCGCCATATCTCTGCATTGCGTTCATCTTTGCCGTAAAACGGGCGCAGCTTTATTTCACGTGTTTCTATGCAGAAGCCACGGTCTGTTAATACCACTACCCTGCGGCTGCCGTCGGCATCCGTTATTTTCAGTTCCAGCGCCTTGCCGCCGCTCTCACAGCGCAGGTTGATGTTATAAGCTTCTATTTCTGCCTTACCTACTGCTTTTTGTATCATGGTCTGGTTAAACGGTATGTCTTTTATATCCACCTTTTCACCTCTTTTACCTTGCTGCTGTTTTGCGCTGCAATATTTTAAGCGCCATGGTGTAGGCGTTGCGCATGGTTTTATCGCTGCCTACGGTTTTCGGCGTTGTGTCTGCCCCTAAATCGGCACACACATTGCCTTTATCATCTACTATGTAGCTTGCCCCTATAATATATTCGCTGCCGAAGGTGTTAAATAAATACAGGCTTACCGATGATGCTGCACCTGCCATATCTTCTCCCTGTCTTAAAGATGTAAGGAATGCTGCATCTGTATATTTTTCTTCGGCGAAGAAGGCAAGGTAGTATCTGCCGTCTTTTTTTACGGTGTTTACACTGTCGCTGTCTATATAAAGCACGCCTACATCTGTTTTGCCTGCTTCAAGCAGTGTTTGCGCAAGTGTTGGCAGGGGCAGCATGCACAGCGCTGCTGCCGTAAGGCAGGTTGCCATCAGTCCTTTTATTGTTTTCATTTACTGTTACCTTGCTTTTTATTTCTCAGCTTCATTCTGCTGCATGGGGCTTAAGGCAAAGTCGGTCATTTTGTTTTCTTTGTTGAAGGCAAAGGTGATGCTTACCAGTTTTTCTTTGCTGAAGGAACCAATATAGGTTACATAGTCTACGTTGTCGTAACGCTGGAAGGAGTAGAATTTGCTTTCTTTTAATCTTCCGAAGCGTTCCTGTACCTGTTTTTTAAGTACGTCGTAGGCTTGTTCTGTTACTTTGGCTTTTAAGGTGGCGTCAAAGCCGTTGCTGAAGGTATTGTAGTTAGGTGCTTCAAGCGTGAAGGCTGCTACAAAGTTTTCAGCTGCTTTTTGTTCTTTGTTTAAGTCGCCGCCGTCTGCTGCAAAGCCGAGTGAGCAGATTGCCAGGGTAAAGATTGCTGTTAAAGTTAAGATAAGTTTTTTCATTGGTTTCCCTCCATTTATTTTTTGTTTCTCAGATTTAGTTTTAAATTGTGATACGATTGCAAAGGATGTGCTAAAAAATATTTGTATTTATATATATGGTTTTATTGGTAGTAATAAAGGCGGGACAAGCCCGCCTTTATTTTTAAACTCATTGCGTTTTAAGCAAAGTGCTTAATTATTTAGCTTCTGCCTGTGCTGCGCGTTCTGCTGCAAGTTTGGCATGGCGTTCCATTTGTGCTTTAATTTTTGCTTCTTTTGCTGCTTTTTTCATTTCTTCTGCTTTAGCAAGTTTAGCTTCTTCTGCACGTCTTACGTCGGCTTCTGCCTGTGCTTTTTTAATTTCGGCTACTTTTTCGGGAGATTTGCGGCCGAATTTCCATGTTGCACCAATGCCGCCCATTACTTCGTCACCACTGGTGGATACGGAAAGGCTCAGCATGAAGTCGCGGTTCGGATAATGGAACAGGCCAAGTGCTGCGCCGGTTTCATCACGGTACTGGCCTACGCCTACTGCAACTTCAGTCGGAGCTGCCGGGTCATAGCCCATGGTGCGCAGGTTAGCGATAGCTGCTGCCATTGCGCCTACTTTATCGATACGGTCTTCGAGGTGGTTAACGCGGCTGTTCAGGTCTGCTACGCCCTGTTCAAGGTTGCCAACGCGGTTACCTACATCAGAAAGACTTACCTCATTTTCTGTACCTTTATTAATTACAACGTCATGATCACTGATAATAGTGCTATCGGCAATGCTTACACCGTCATTAGAAACAGTAGTTTGACCAGCAGTAACTTTACCATCACTCATAGTTACATCGCCGATAGTGCCGCCACCTGCATTAATTACACCATCAGTATTGATATTGCCATCTTTATCCATTGTTACGCCGCCAATAGTACCACCTTCGCCTGCATTAACTACACCGTCAGTGTTAATATTGCCATCGCTCATTGTTACATCGCCAATAGTGCCACTTTCAGCATTCATATTGCCGCCTTCACCGGTACTTACATCGCCTTTTACATCAAGGTTGCCGTCAATAGTAGTAGTGCCAGTTTCTTTATCATAGCTAATGCCTTGGGTTCTATCGTGAATATCAGCAACAGCATCGGCAAGGTCTTCTAAAGTATAATTACCTGCGTAAGCATTGTTCGCTCCATAACCGCCATAAGTAAAGTGGAAATCACTTGCCTCTCCAGCATATACTGTACCTTTAAATCCAATACCATCATCAGTCATAGAAATTACATTATTACCAGCGGTAAGATTTACACCATGTTCATTAAGATTAAATTGATTATTACCTTTTACAACAGCAAAACCAGCTTCATTAGCAGATAATAACACATCACCTTTATTCATAGCGATACCGTCTTCTGTTACAGCTAAAGTTTTCTCGATTACTGTTGTATCATCAGTACCATCACTGTTAGCGTCAACACGTTCAATACCTGCTACATTTTTGTTGGTGTTAGTAACATTTGTACTTAATTCACTAATATCAACGCCATCAACTTTTATCCCATCTTCCAAATGTATATTTCCAGTATTATCAATTCGCAAATTATTATTAGCTACATTAACGCCATTATTGGAAACTGTAAAGAAGCCATCTGCAAGATTAACGCTTTTAGCCGTTACACCACCATTTGGGTTAACTTTAAAATTTCCATTAGCAGCATTTATTGTTCCATCGTCATAAACTTTGAAGTAGTCTTCAATAATAGTAACATCATTACCATTAGCATTTTGTGTGCGCCTAATACCTGCAGTATTGTTTGCAACTGTATCTAAATCTGCTCCAGAAGTAGTTACAAAATTATTGCCTATAAAGTTGTTGCCAGTAACATTACCATCACCATTAAATTCTACACCACCTATATTAGAACCAGCAGCCGCAGTTAAACTACCATCAGCACCAATACCAAAAGCATCTGAACTGTGAGTTATTACGCCAGTACTATCTACACTCAATGTTCCTTCAATAGTAGTAGTATCCTGAACTGGATCACGTTCAATACCTGCTACATTTGCATGATCTTTAGCAATATCAATATCAGCAACTAAAACCTTATTTCCATCAGTTGCAAGTGTTACACCGTTATATGCAGATGCAGTTACGGCACCATTATCTGCATTAAGATGAATATTGCTGCCTACCGCAACATTTCCTGTTTTTCCATCAATGATAGTAGTCGGTGCATCCCAACTTCCTTTTTCACCAACTACCGCAAGGCTTCCTTCCATGCTTAAATTGCCATTTTCCGGGTCAATGCGCAAAGTAGAAGAACCACCTTTAGGTGCAGCATAAATCATAGTTTTATAAGTATCAGTACCTGTTTGAATATCTTCTACATACCAACCGCCGGTACGACCAGTAGAACTGAGATTTCCGGCAGTTATCTTACCGTTTCTATCTACTTTAAAGGTAGCCGCAGAATTATAAATTTCACCGGTAGAACCATTTACTGTCAATGTTTCTTCAAGAACTGTTGTTCCCTTATCTCCACTAACATTTATACGCTTAATACCTTTTACATTACTCAAATCAACATCTTTAAATTGAGTTAAATCAACAGTTGTTCCATCAACAGTAAGAGTGTCCGTATCTAAATTATTTATTGTTAAATTTTTGAAAGTTTTATTTTCAAGCGCATTTATCAATTCCTGAGAAGCAATTGTAAATTTGCCAACAATTTTGTGCGTTATACCACCAAATTCATTACCTTCTGAACCCGTAATATACAATCCATCGCTACCAGTAATTACGCCATCACTAATTGATGTATTGTTATCTTTTTCATAATTGAAATCAAAATGAATACCACTAGAATCACCTGTAATACTATCAACACTACCAGCCATAACCGGAGCAGCATAGAACACTGCCATTGTGCTTACGGCTAACATACTTGCTAAAATTTTGCTTTTTTTACTTTTAGCCATCTTTATCACCTTTCCCGTTTTTTATTTAAAAGCGCGCGCTTTTAAATACTTTTGCTGTAAGCCGTCCGGGAATGTTACCGCGGAGTTTCATTCCGCAGGCGGTTTGCAGGCTTTAAGTTCACCAAAGATGAATCTGCCTCCATCTTTATACCAAAAGTATACCACATTTTTACCCCCCCGCAAGAC
Source organism: uncultured Phascolarctobacterium sp. (assembly GCA_905207485.1). Lineage (GTDB taxonomy): Bacteria > Bacillota > Negativicutes > Acidaminococcales > Acidaminococcaceae > Fusicatenibacter_A. The sequence goes on along the minus strand of CAJLLL010000019.1, from coordinate 10,361 downwards.
ATTTTGGCTAGTGTAAGTCTTACTTTTACTGGTCTTGTGGAAACTTTATTCCTACCGGCAGGTTTACGCGGCAACGCAGTTTAAAATTAAATCTAACTAACAGTGATGTGTGACATTTAGTTTGGCAATAAAAAACTGATAAATGGCTTTTTTGTATTCATGTTTTTATTAACATTTGTATTATTTATACAGGCATAAAGAAAGAGCTGAACATTATGTTCAGCTCTTTCTTATTATTTAGTTATTTATTTTTCTGTTTCTACTTCAATATTGCCGTCTTTCAGCACAACTTTTACTTTGCTGCCGCCAGTAATTTCACCTGCAACAATTTTTTTGCCGAGGATGTTTTCGACAGTATGTACAATCAGGCGTTTCAGCGGACGTGCGCCAAAGGCGGGGTCAAAGCCTGCACTTGCAAGGTATGCCACAGCTTCGTCGCTGGCGGTAAGCGTAATTTCAAGCTGTTTTTGCAGTCTGTCGCTGAGTTCTTTAAGTATGAGTTTGACTATATCCTTAATCTGTTCTGCCTGCAGGGCTTTAAATACTACAATATCATCAACACGGTTCAAAAATTCCGGACGGAAGAAACGCATCAGCATATTCTGTACTTCTTCGCGCGTTATTTCGCCCTGTTTCTGCATGATTTCGGCAGAGCCAAGGTTACTGGTCATAATGATAAGAGTATTTTTAAAATCTACAATACGCCCCTGTCCATCGGTTAAGCGGCCATCATCAAGCACCTGCAAAAGTACGTTAAATACATCGGCATGGGCTTTTTCAATTTCGTCCAGCAAAATTACGCTGTACGGATGACGGCGTACCGCTTCAGTAAGCTGGCCGCCTTCATCATAGCCAACATAGCCCGGAGGTGCGCCGATAAGGCGGGATACCGTATGTTTCTCCATATATTCGCTCATATCAATGCGAACCATGTTGCGTTCATCATCAAACAGAATTTCGGCAAGCGCTTTGGCAAGTTCCGTTTTGCCGACGCCGGTAGGTCCAAGGAAGATGAAGGAACCAATCGGGCGGTTGGGGTCTTTAATGCCTGCGCGTGCGCGGATTACGGCTTCGCTGACTGCTTTAACGGCTTCATCCTGCCCAACAACACGCTGATGCAGGCGTTCTTCCAGATGGATGAGTTTTTCGCGTTCGCCGCCGTTTAAGCGTGCAACAGGAATACCTGTCCATGTGCTTACTACTTTGGCAATATCTTCTTCGTCAACTTCTTCTTTCAAAAGTACGCCGTCTTTATCATCACTGCCGCCCTGCGAAAGTTTGGTCAGTTCTTTTTGCAGTTCCGGCAGACGGCCATATTTAAGTTCTGCCAGTTTGTTTAAATCGTAGTTGCGCTCGGCGGTTTCCATGTCGTGTTTAACGGCATCAATTTCTTTTTTAACTTCACGTACACGGCTGATGGCTGCTTTTTGTGCTTCCCAGCGTTTTACAAGTTCATCGTTGGATTTTTTCAGTTCTGCCAGTTCTTCTTCAATTTTAGCAAGACGGTCTTTGCTCTGGTCATCGCTTTCTTTTCTTAATGCCTGTGCTTCAATTTCAAGCTGCAAAATGCGGCGCTTGCTTTCATCAAGTTCAGCAGGCAGGCTGTCAATTTCGGTACGCAGGCGGGCTGCAGCTTCGTCTACCAGGTCAATGGCTTTATCCGGCAGGAACCTGTCGTTGATATAGCGGTTGCTTAATACGGCAGCAGCTACCAAAGCGGCATCTTTAATGCGCACGCCATGGTGAACTTCGTAACGTTCTTTTAAGCCGCGCAGAATGGAAATGGTATCTTCAACGCCCGGCTGTTTTACCAGCACCGGCTGGAAACGGCGTTCAAGCGCACTGTCTTTTTCGATATATTTGCGGTATTCATTAAGCGTTGTTGCGCCGATGCAGCGGAGTTCGCCACGGGCAAGCATCGGTTTTAAAATATTGCCTGCATCCATAGCGCCTTCGGCAGCGCCTGCGCCAACAACGGTATGCAGTTCATCAATGAACATGATAATCTGCCCACCGGATTCAGATACCGCTTTTAATACTTTTTTAAGGCGTTCTTCAAATTCGCCGCGGTATTTGGCGCCGGCAACAAGAGCTGCCAAATCCAGTGCGTACAAAGTTTTGTTTTTAAGGCTTTCCGGCACATCGCCTGCCACAATGCGGCGTGCAAGTCCTTCTACAATAGCGGTTTTGCCAACGCCCGGTTCGCCTATTAAAACAGGGTTGTTCTTTTTGCGGCGTGAGAGTATTTCTACCACGCGGCGGATTTCTTCGTCCCTGCCGATTACAGGGTCAAGTTTGCCTTCTTTGGCTTTGGCAGTTAAATCCTGCCCGTATTTTTCAAGGGTCTGTTTCTTTTCATCGCCTTCGGCACTGTTGGTATAAGCCATGTATAAACCTTCGGCTTTATTTTTGGTAATGCCGTATTTTTTCAAGAGCGCAGTTACATCACTGTCGCCATCGCTTGCAAGAGCACTTACAAGGTGGCAGATGTTAACTTCACCCTGCCCTGCATTTTGTGCGGCAATAGCCAGCACGCGGGCTGTGCCGGTGCTCATCATCAGCGCGCGGTCCTGCCCTTTTACGCCGGGGATTTTCTGCACAAGGCGTTTCGCCTCGGCAGCAAAGCTGTTTACATCAGCACCGGCATTTTTTAACAGAAACGGAAAGAAGCCTTCGCTTCCGGCCAGCGCCAGTAAAATATGGGCGCAGGCAAGTTCCTGGTTATAATTTATAACTGCCTGCTGCTGTGCAGCTTCCAATATGCTTTTTACTTCTTCACTGTAGCGTTCGTTCATAGCGCTAACCTCCTTTAAACTGCATAACAGTAAAATATTTTACATAAATTTTTATTTTAAATACGCAGGGAAACGGCCTGCGGCGGCGAATAAGCAAGTAAATGCTTTTTTCACGGAGGATATTTTATGAATACATCCATGATTGTATACCGTCTGTTTGACGTTGCCGATGAAATTGACCTTGATTTGGTGCAGGCCCTGTGGACCAGCCGCAACAAGATTGCTTCCAGGCTGCGCCTTGACCGTATATCTACCAAGTCCATTACTTTTAAAGACCCGCCGGTACTGGTTGAGCTTGGCTCCCACGATATGCAGTTCGGCAGTAAAACCTACCTTACCGAGGTGAAAGCCCGCATTTTTGATTTAGGCGTTATCAGCCTTATTCTGCGTATTCATTTTGAAGATGATGTTACATTTGACGAGTATATGGATATGTCCATCGTCAGCGAAAATATGCCTGAAGATGAAATCCGCTCTTACCTTGACGCCGTTTTGGAAACCATCCGCCCGGCGTGCAGCAATGAACGCATTTCGGATTTTGACGAAGATTTCGTTGTTTATTATTTCCAGGACAAAGTGCCGCAGGATTGGGATATTGTGCCGCTGCTGCTCAAAGACCGTACGCCTGTCAGCGAAGAAACACGTGCCGAAACTTTGGCTAACCGTTTTACTTACGCCGATGACGTTTGCTATCTGGCTTGGGATTCCGCAGTGGTTTATGACCCTACCGGCAGCCTTGACGTGCCTGACCTGTTGGAGTTTGCCAATGCACAGTTTCTGGAGCTGCGCTACTATGACAATGCTCTGAACAATGCAATTGACCGTACTTACGATGAACTGGAAGCCGCCGAAAAAGGCAGCACCGGCAGCCGCCAGACAAGCTACCGCAAAATCCGCGGCAGGCTGATGGAACTGATGGCCGATGTAAGCACGCTGACCAGCAACATTAACAACGCTTTGCAGGTTACGGAAGATATTTTTTACGCGCGCATTTATACGCGTTATCTTGACCTGCTGCGCGCTTCCGTCTGGAAAGACAACATCGAAAACAAACTGCTTGTAATTCAGCGCAGCTATAATCTTCTTAACGAAGAAGTATCCATGTACCGTTTTGAATTTATCGGCATGAGCGCCGTTACGCTTTTAGCAATCATACTGCTTTTGGTAATTTACATAGCAGTGCGTTAACAACGCTTTAATAACAGGGGCATTTTTCTGCTCCTGTTTTATATTATAGCAATAAAAGTCAAAAAGTCAAACAAAATTTTATTTATTTTTTGTTCTTTTTTTAACTTGACAAATTGACGTCAGCGCAGGAAAATATACATATTATTTTATTTTTTTAGAGGGGAAAGATTAATATGACACCATCATCTATTTTAAAAGGAACAGCTGTACTGCTTTTTCTGCAAGGCATCAGTACAGTGGCGCTTAACTTATGCGGGCTGAAATTTCCGCCTGCGCTTTTGGCAATGCTGCTTTTACTGGCACTTTTGTTGAACGGAACTATAAAATCGCGCACAGTTGAAGATGTATGCGATATTTTAATTGAAAAAATGGGCATGCTGTTTCTACCCGCAGGCGTAAGCATTTTGCTATATCTTGATATCATTATTGCCGAAAGCACCGCCATTATTATTACCATTATAATAAGCAGCCTTATGATTTTAGCGGTAACGGCGCTATTTTTAGATTTTATGCTGAAACGCAAAGGCGGTGAAAGCAAATGAATTTCCTGCCGGAAGCATTTATTCAATCGCCGCTGTTTGGCATTGCACTTACCATTGTTGTTTATGTAATGTGCGAAATTATTGTAGATAAATTTGAACTTAATATTGTGCCGCCGTTTGTACTGGCGTGCCCGCTGATAATTCTGTTCATTTATTTTCAGGAGCCTCATATCACTTATGATGATTATGAAACAGGTGCAGGCTTTATTAACTTTTTGCTTGGCCCTGCCACGGTTGCGCTGGCATTGCCGCTGTACAATAACCGCCGCATTATAAAGGAAAACTTATTTGTAATAGTCAGCGGCATTATAGTTGCTACTGTTACCGGCATCATCAGCATTTTTATCTGCGCCAAAATTTTCGGTGCCAGCGAACAGGTATTGCTTTCGCTGATCCCAAAATCCGTCACCACTCCTATTGCCATGGATGTCTCCTCATCAATAGGCGGCATACCTGCCCTTACCGCTGCCTGCGTTATTTTTACAGGTATGTTCGGCGCAACAATTAACCATAAGCTGCTGAAAGCCTTAAAAATAAAAAATAATATCGCCATCGGCTTATCCATCGGCGCATCCAGCCATGGCCTAGGAACAAGCGTCTGCGCAAGCAAAAGCGCTTTGCAGCTTGCTATCGGCGGTGCATCAATCGGTCTTACAGGCATTGCAACATCCATACTTGCACCGGTACTGCTGCCTGTTTTAAACAGCATATTTTAAATAATTCAAACCATAAAACAATAAAAAACGGTATCGCCTTTATGGCAATACCGTTTTTTCTATTTTGCAGGACGTTTCAGTTGAATACCGCACAATAACATGCCGCGTTCATATTTGCTCCGTTCTTCGCCGGATACAGGCACATAAGCAGCAATTTTATCTACATAGGCAAGTAAATCTTCTTCAGTGCCGTTTTTTATTTCCAGTTCAGTTTCATTAATCGGGCTTTCGGCGCCATTACGTGCTGTTATTTTGCCATTATCCACTGCTAATTCCAGTGTTGTAGCTTCTGTAATTTTCAGCAGGCATATTTTTCGTTCTACGCTTACCGTAAACAGTTTTTTCAGCGGCTCGCCTTCCAGAATTTTTGTCAAATCGCCATTAAAGCCTTCCTTATCAAAACCTTGCAGCACCGGCTCAGCATCAGTTAAATTAACATTATATTCATTACGGCAGCTAAATCCGCCCTGTACTTTTTTATCGGTCTTTATTGTCGCCTCAAATTTATCTCCGTTTTGGCGTACGCGGTAAGCAATGCCATTATGCATTAATTTCAGCGATTCCGTATCGTAATATGTTGTTGCCAAATGCAGCACAGCTTCACTGCCGGGCACAATTTTTTCTGTAATAAGCGGTGACGTAAGCAGTTTTTTCAGCGCATCTGCCGCTATATTAAGTTTTACTTCTATTTCTGCGGACATTTATCTGCTCCTTTTATGCTATTGAACCTCTCAGTTCGGTAAAAATAACTTTGCCTTCATCAAGGCTGTAAACCTGCGGTTCCAGTTCACGTAAATCATCGGTGCGCCATCCTTTACGCTGCGCCGCCAAAAGTTCCAGTGCTTCATCAAGATTTTCCGCTGCCACAATGGCGATGGCATCAAGATAAAATTCGGTGTTTACACAAGGTTCCTGTATCATACTGTGGCTATGATAAGTTTTGTTATGGCGCCATACATAAAGTTTCATAAACGCACCTTCTTTCTGTGTTCTTTGGTTTTATTATAAACTTTTATTGCCGCTGCGGCAACTTTTATAACACAAACCGTGCCCTGCTCGCAAAAGCAAAAACCGCCGGCATAAAACCGGCGGTGCTGCTGCGCAAAATCATTTTCGCAAATCCGCATTCCAGTCAAAAATTCTGCCTGTTTGCGGGTCAATTTCAAATTCGTATTTCATACCGTTGTAAAACAGTTCTCCCTCGTAACGCAGGCGTCCATCTCCGTATTCTTCCCAAATACGCACGTTATCCGCACTGCTGCCTTCAACCTTTTGCTGCACAAGGCGTTTGGCCTGCTGCATATCCACAGGCTTGCCGCCAAGACGGTTCAGCCATTCTTCTTTTACTTCGTAATCGGCGCCTACTATTCTTCCATCTTCTGTTGCAATTTCAAAATCGTAATCGCCGTAACTGGTTTCAAATTCAATTTTATAAATTGGTATGCCATTATCGCCATCTTGTTCAATTTTAACATTGTAGGCATCATCTTTAGGCACATCAGCATTTTTCAGCGCAATAGCCAAAGCGGCATCGGTGTCAACAGCACCGGCAGTTCCACAGCCGGCAAGTGCAATGCTTAAAGCGCAGGCAATTGTTAAAGCGAGTTTTTTCATACGTTTCACAACCTTTACGTTAAATTAATCCCTTAATTTAGCTTTATAGGCTTCGCCAACTTTTTCAACTACATTCTTAATAACGGCATCAATTTCTTCATCGGTCAAAGTACGGTCATCTGCCTGGAAGGTTAAGTTAAATGCCATGGATTTATAACCTTCGGCAACCTGTTTGCCGGTGTAAACGTCAAATACCTGTACCTTTTTAAGCAAGGCGCCCGCATTGGTGCGGATTACATTTTCCAGTTCTTCCATTGATACGTTCAGCGGAACAACAACTGCGATATCGCGCGAAGTTGCAGGATATTTTGGCAGATGTACAAACTGCGGCACGTTAGTTGCAGTTGCAATAAGCGGAGCTACTTCCAGTTCCAGCACGCAAACGCTGCCGTTTAAATCAAAGTTTGCTGCAGCAGTGGGGTGCAGTTCACCAAACCAGCCAATTACTTTACCACCTGCTTCAACGGCACAGCTTTTACCCGGATGAAGATAAGGCTGTTCAACAGGAACAAATTTAACGTCAGACATTTGCAGGCTTTCCAGCAGTCCTTCTACAACGCCTTTCATATCATAAAAATCAACTTCGTCTTTGGTTTCAGTCCAGTTTAAGCTGCGGCGGCGGCCGGTAAGAACAGCACACAACACCAGTTTTTCTTCCGGCAATTCTTTAAGCGGCAGTGCTTTGGGCAGGAATACTTTGCCAATTTCAAAAATTTTAACTGATTCAGCCTGACGGGCCTGGTTGTAAGCTGCTGTGTTAAGCATGCCCGGCAGCATACTGGTGCGCATTACTTTAAACTCATCGCTCAGCGGGTTCATTAATTCAATAGCCTGACGGCGTGCGTCATTATCTGCCAACAGCATTTTGTCAAAATTGTTGGGATTAATGAAGCTGTAAGTCATAACCTCATTTAATCCGGCAGCGGCAAGATAATCTTCCATTTCTTCACGCACATCATCAATAACTGCCTGACGGCCTTGTACAAGCGGCAGTTCCGGATTATGCGATTCAATTTTATCATAAGAGTGCATTCTGGCAATTTCTTCGCTGATATCGGCATCGCAGCTAATGTCATAACGCCAGCTTGGCGCTGTAACTACCAGTACGCCGTCTTCAACTTCTACACCAAACTGTAATTTTTTAAGAATATCAACCATTTCATCAGCGGCAATTTCAACGCCGATGCGGGTATTGATAGCTTTAGGCGTTACGCGGATAACGGCAGGTTTAACCTCTTCCGGGTAATCTTCAACAACGCCGCAAACGGTTTCACAGGCACCCATTTGCTCCAGCAAATGTGCAGCACGGTTCAGTGCGTTATGCGTAAGGATGGTATCAACACCGCGTTCAAAACGTCCGGATGCTTCACTGCGCAGGCCAAGTGCTTTGGAAGTACGGCGGATAGAAGGGCCGTTAAACGTTGCGGCTTCAAGCATTACATTTACAGTTTCAGCGGTAACTTCTGTTTCAAGACCGCCCATTACACCGCCGAGGCCAACGGCATGGGTCGGGTCGGCAATGGTAATCATGTCAGATGTTAAAATACGTTCCTGGCTGTCCAGAGTTACCAGTTTTTCACCCTCAGCAGCACGGCGTACAATAAGTTTGTGTCCGCCTACTTTATCATAATCATAAGCATGCATCGGCTGGCCAAGTTCAAGCATTACATAGTTACTGATATCTACAACGTTGTTGATTGGTCTTATTCCACAAGCCATTAATCTATTTTTTATAAATGCTGGACTTTCTTTTATTGTTACATTTAATGCTTTTTTTGCTAGGAATAATTTACAGTTTTCTGTTTTTATATCGATTTTGAAATTATTGTTTATGTCTTCTCCTGATTCTGAATGTGATAAATCTACTGGTTTTACTTTTTTGTCATATATTGCTCCTAATTCATATGCCATTCCTAATATGCTTAATAAGTCTCCACGGTTTGCTGTTAGCTCAAAATCTATTACTCCATCATCCATTTGTAGATATTTGGCTGGGTCTTCACCAACTACTGCATCATCGCCTAGTTCACATATTCCTTCTTTGTCTGCTTGTGTTAGGAACTTCCCATCTATTCCTAGCTCTGCTAGTGAACACATCATTCCGTTAGATTCTTGGCCACGAATCATGCCTCTTTTTATTGTTACATCTCCTGGTAGCTCTGCTCCTACTTTTGCCACTATTACTTTTAGTCCTGCTCTTACATTTGGTGCTCCGCATACTATGTTTAGTACTTCTGTTCCTATGTTTACTGTGCATATGTGTAGGTGGTCTGAGTCTGGATGATTTTCGCATGTTAGTACTTGACCTATGATTAGGTTTGTTCCTCCTAGGAATTTTTCTGCTGAATCATATTCGTTTCCTACTCGTGTCATGTCTTCTGCTATGGTTTTTAAATCTATGTCATTTATGTCTATGTAATCTTTTACAAAGTTTGTACTTAGTTTCATAATTTTTCTTCCTTTCTTTTTTATGTGCCTATGTTGAGGCCGTTCCGAAGAAAATATATATTAAAATTCCGTTCCTTACTGGTCGTTTTTTCGCAGTGTTGTTTGTGCTGGATTATTAAACTTGGTACTGATTGCCATAGAGGTTGTCTTTGTACTCCCAAGCTGCGCGTCACTGCATTTTAATATATATTTTCTTCTACACTACTCTACTGTTTGATTTCATTCATTATTAAAATGGTTTTAAAAATTATCTTCTTGCGAATTGGTTTAAGAATTTTATGTCGTTTGAGTATAGTAGTCTCATGTCTGGTATTCCGAATTTGAACATTGCTAGTCTGTCTATTCCTGTTCCGAAGGCGAATCCGCTGTATTGGTCTGGGTCATAGCCGTTCATTTTTAGTACATTTGGATGTACCATTCCTGCTCCTAGTACTTCTATCCAGCCTGTTTTTTTGCATAGTGGGCATCCTTTTCCTCCGCATTTGAAGCATGTTACATCTACTTCGTATGATGGCTCTGTGAATGGGAAGTAACTTGGTCTGAATCGTAGCTCTGTTTTTTCTCCTAACATTTTTTTCATGAATACTTCTAGTGTTCCTTTTAGATTTGCTAGTGATACATTGTTTTCTTTTTTGTCTATTACTAGTCCTTCTACTTGGTTGAATTGGTGTGAATGTGTTGCATCATCTTCTCTTCTGTATGTTTTTCCTGTGCATATCATTCTTATTGGTTTGTTTCCACCATATTCTAGCATTGTTCTTGCTTGTACTGCTGATGTTTGTGTTCTTAATAAGTAGTTGTCTGTTATATAAAAGCTGTCTTGCATGTCTCTTGCTGGATGTCCTTCTGGTAAGTTTAGTCTTGCAAAACAGAATTCGTCTGTTTCTAGCTCTGGTCCTGATATTACATCATACCCCATTGATACGAATAGATCTTCTATTTCTTCTATTACTATATTCATTGGGTTTTTGCTTCCTTTTTTTACTTTTTTCCCTGGAAGTGTTATATCTATTGTTTCTGCTGATAATTTTTTATTTAATTCTATTTGTTTAAATTCT